>CAVVEP010000025.1:0-14084 GCA_963747015.1 uncultured delta proteobacterium | reverse complement strand
GCACCCAGATGTCCGCCATTCCCACTCCGGTTCAACCGACGGCTTGATGGCGATAATCTTTGCCCCTCTCTGTTTGGCCGCCAAAAAGGCCCTTGCGGGACGGGCCACCGGTCCGGAATAGATGGGCTGGCGTCCCCAGAAAATGATCAGATCGCTTTGGCCGTAATCGGGCCTTGGCCAGTCCCCGATGGTGTAACTGAAGGCAAAAGCCCGTTGTATGGCGCAAATGCCGCTGTGCCCGTAGTTGGGACTGCCGTGGGCCATCAGGAACCGTACGATGTAATCACTGTAGGAGCGTTTGGACGGGGACACATGGCCAGGGTTTCGGGGCCGTACAACGCCTTCTGTTTTTGGAGGGTTTCGGCGATTTGAGCGATGGCGTCATCCCATGTGATTTTCTCAAACCGCCCCTCCCCTTTTTTACCGATGCGGCGCAGCGGGTGGGTGAGCCGGTCGGGGGAATAAACCCATTGCGGCGCGGCGTGGCCTTTGGCGCAGATCGCCCCCCGATTCACCGGGGATTCATCCATGCCCGCAACTTTGATGAATTTTCCATCCTTCACAAAAGCATATATCCCGCAACCGCCACCCGGCCCCCCGGGACCGCACATTCCGCAGACCGTGGGAACCACCTCCTCACCGGCCTCTTTTGCCGTATTAACAGCTTGCTGGTAGTTCATGAATTCCCTCGCTTAATGTTCCCGATTGTATCATATCTCCCGCATGTGCAGGATATACTGACAGTCTTAGACCGCCTGTTTGAAAATTATCCCTGCTGCGGTCGGCTGTGGCTTACATAATCGTTCGCCCATGGGTATGGGCGACTTTCGCGCACTGTAGCCCATTCGGAGGGGGCGAATTTGTCTTTTTGCATAAGGTTCCCGGTGAACAAAGCAGGATTTTCCATAAGCTATTAAAAAAGGCACCGAATCGCCACCAGCGCGAACAAGGCAGGAGGGTAATAACTGGCCCTGTTAAATAGAGCTATCGCTCTGACACGGTCCCTGGTTTTGTATAGCCGGGACGCGGGGAGAATGAGCAAACCGCCCCCCACAATAAGGAAAAGGGAGAGAAACGGCCATGTTAACTCGAACGGGGTCAGCAGCAAGAGCACAAGGTTCATGGCCAGGGCCATAAGCAGACACCCCATGACAAAGATCGCCGAAAGATCCGGTCCGAATCGAATAGGGATGGTTTTGGCCTCAAAATGTTTATCTCTCTCCAAGTCCTCCCAATCGTTGGGGATGTTTTGCCCTCCGATTTCCCAGAAAAAGAGCCACAGGAAAAGCACCACCAGAAAGGCGAAGGAGGGATCGGGGTCCACCGCAAACACGGCGGCTATGGAGCCTGAGGTCTTGACGCCACCGCTGACGATACTTCGCGTCCAGCTGAGCCTCCACATCAGACAGTAAATGATCTCCAGGAGGCAGCCGCCCAGAAAAACGACAACGCAGATCGGATTCAGGATAAATGCCCCGGTCACGGCCACGAACGACCAGGCAAGGGTCCATCCAAGACCTTCCTTGAGACTCAGCAAACCCCGGGCCAAAGGGTGCCGTATGATGCCGCCGTCCAGATAAGAATCCGAATCCTGGAACAGACCTTCTTCCATCTTCTTCTTATCGGAACGGTAATCAATCAGATCGTTGAGGGCGTAGACGGCGCTGTAACCGGCAAAAACGGTCAAAAGCCCCACCAAGACCACTTTGAGCGGCGGAAACGCGCCAAGGCACAGCAGAGCTGCAAGGCAGGGCGTCGTCATGTCCAGCAAACCGTGGGTGGTTCGGGAGAGGGCCAGAAATAATCCCAACCGTGACACACCGCTGAACTGTCTCTGTGATGTTGATTCTGCCATTTTGAATATCGACGGTTAAGGGCTGATTAATGGTTTCAGATCTTCATTTTTAGCACATTCGGTTGTAATTGTCTTGGATATTTGATTGCAAAAGAAAACAGGATCCGAACCTATCTTATTTAAAAACTTGGCACAATGGAGTCACGAGGTCTTTTTTGCCGCCGTATCTGGATAAACCTTCACCGACTCTATGCTGGTGCAACGAAGCTCTATTATTCATCCAATTTTCCGTACCAGCATAGAAGGGCCGGTGCTGCCATAGGAATCAGATGCGGCGGAAAAAAAGACCTCGTGGCGGAATGGGTTCCTGATTCTGTATTTCGCTGCCAGGGAATTTGAATAGGATGCGTCCGAACCCTTTCATTATTTCTTCATCAGGACATTCTGTATATAGGCATACAACTCCTTGCCTGAACATCCGAAATTTTCGAAGGCGGAAAAGACGGCATGGGCGTGGCCGGATTACGGAGCCACATGTTGAAAAAATCCTGGCTCTGAAGCAGGGCGGAATGGAGGATGGGTTTCCCCGGATCAATGGTATTCCCGCCACTGGGATGACACGTTGTGCAGTAAGCCGAATAGATCTCTTGCCCCGCCTTGTACTCCTTGGGGCCGCTGATCGTCCTTCCCGAATAGGTCAATTGGCCACCGAAATATCCCAGCACCACCACGGCGCAAAAACAGAGGAAATAGATCGGCACAACTTTCATGGAGGTGGATCCATATTTGCGCCCCAGGAAAACGGCCAGGCCCAAGAGCACCGCGAGGATGGGCGCCGTGATAAGTTTCGCCTTAAAAGGCAGTATCCAGGCCCCTTCGTAAAAATGCTGCCAATCCATGATGCCCAGAATCATGGTGGGAAAGACCCATATGAAAGCCAGGATAATGCAATAGCGGGGCGTCATCGCGAGCTTCTCACGGCGAAAAACCAGGGCAACAAGCGCGAAAATAAGGGCGCCGACTACCAATCCGATGGGCATATGCACTTCCGTGGGATGAAAAGGATGATGGTAGCCCAGCCTGTTGAGAATTTCATAAAAAGAATTGATCATGGTTCATTTTCCTTTCAAGGCCGACCGGCCCTCTGTTTCAGCGCGACACGGGGCAAAGCAAGGCGGAGCAGGCATATCTAAAACATGAGCCACGCGACGGCATAAAAGGTGTTGTTGTCCGATGCATCCCGGCCGAATCCGTCGTAGTTGGAGGTTGCGCCGTTGAATTTTGTATAGGCGGTATACTGGAGAGAAAACTTGTATTTTTCCATAAGCACATAATCGGCTTCGAAAATAAATCCGCTGCTGTCGGGACTCCCGGTACGGCTCCCATCCACCGGATCGGGGGCGTAGAGCAGCTGATCGGAGTCGCCGCTGGTGGAAAAATACCCCAGGGTCCCGCCGAATGTTCCGTAGTGACTGCGATAGTAATAATTGGCGTTGGCTTTGTAGGTATTCAGGGTATCCGATGGATTTGATGTCATCCCCGCTGCGTAGCTCGTGTTCCAATCCTGGTTTTCATGAATCCAGGTGGTTTCCAGGGAAAACAGGTGCGGATTGGAAATATACTGATATTGGGCGTCAAAGGCATAATCGGTGAAACGGTTCGTAGGGCCACTGCTGCCGCCCCCGGGATAAACGTCAGCCTGCATTCCATAAGTGCCAAGTTCCACGTAATGTTTATTCCACTGGTGCTGGAGCGCCACACGCCAATAGGGAACGGCGCCGTCCGTTATGGTATCGGGATCAGTGCCTGCCCCCAGAGGGCTGGCAATGCCGTCATTGGTGGTGTGGTAAACCCTGAAGGCGGCGTAAACAAAATCCGCCCATAAGGCATAGGCGCCAATTCCCCCAACCTGCTGGGCCAGTCCTCCATCAATCAATGCGCTTGCCGCGGGAGTGGGGGCAACGGCCGAAGAGGCATAGGGAAAGCTCCACGCAAAGGTGGTATTCCAAACGTCCCCCGCAGTGGGATCGTTATCGATTGCCAATCCCCAAACCAGATGTTTTCCGCCCACAAAATCGGTCCTCGCGTACCGGATATCCGTATTGTCCAATGCAATGTCGTTTGCCGTACCGTCATAGGTGACCTGGGCAAAGGCACCCAAATCGTCGTAAATTCTCCCCCCGTAGAAAACGGAGGCCTGTTGCGGGAGATTGTATTCATCAATAGCCCTGTCGTCCTTGTTGTCAAAGGGCGCCACGCCGTTATTCAAAACACCGTTGTTCTTGTCCAGGGCAGTAATGGAGGCCTGAAACATGGCCGCAACAGGAGGCACATAGGGCTGAGATTCGCCCCGTATGCTGAAGGTATATCCTCCCAGCTTGAAGGTCCTGCCGAAGGAGGTCAGTTCAGGGAAAACCGTGTGGCAGGTGGTGCACGACATGCCGGTCTGGCGGGCGAAACTGGGCACGGCCCATGCCCATAAGGGGATGGAGAGAACCATGAAACAGGTGATACAGAACCCGAAAAGACCTTTTTGAATCCGCTGACAGGTCATTTGATTTCCTCCTTTCCCTGTGAAAGAATTTTCCACAGGGGAACCCCTCACGGCCCCCCGCCGAATTTTCAGGGTTTCCGCCTATTTGAATGTGTGGGACATATACCCTATGATAGCCTTGATCTCAGCGTCGCTCAGAGAAAAAGCCGGCATGGGACCAAGGCCGTTACGAACAGTGTCCGCGATTTTCTTGTCCACATCGCCCTGCCAGAAATCCGGGCGGGCAAAATCCTTGGGTTGGGGACTCAAGGCCGCTGCCGCCGGCCCGTCCCCTTTGCCGTTGGCCCCATGGCAGATCATACATTTGGAATCGTAAAGGGATTTCCCCTGATCATACTCTCCCCCATGAGCGCTGGTGCTCCCTAAAAACCCGCTTCCCAAAACCATTGCCGAAAAAGCGATGAACAAGACATGTTTCATTGATATTTCCTCTCCATAAAGGTTGAATTTTGCGATCTCCGCTGTTTTTGTGAGAATACGGAATTATTATTCTATTTTGAAGGTTAAACAATAGGCTCAAAACCCCATTTTCCGAAATGAGAGATAGTACTTTATAAAATCCATGATTTTTGGTCTCTTGCTGTGATACAGATCACGATACCGAACACGATACTCCGGTTGCAGAGCCCTACATGGCCGAGCTGGATGTGACCTATGTCAATGTGGAAGAGGTGCACGGCTACTATGACAAATGGGAGCCCCCACAGCCATGATCAGCCATTCCGCCAAATTGCTGTATCTTACCTCTGCCAAAGGGCTGACGGACGGGATAGCCGGCTCCTGGAAAAGATCCGAAATCTTCTGAGATCAAACCACTACGGCTAAATCCGCTCGTACTTTCCCATGAGGACCGTCTGTTCTATGACGCTTCCCGCCATTTCCTTTTCCAGGGTGAACTTATCAGTCTTTTCCGGCAAATCAAGCTTCCGGTTCAGGGCGTAAAGTTTAAAATAATAGCGATGCTCTCTGTCCGGCGGACATGGTCCATAATAGCCGGTATTTCCCGCCGTACCTTCGCCGTGGATTCCTTCGGGCTCCCGGCCCTCGGGGATCTCTTTGGTTGACGGAGGGATATTGAAGACGACCCAATGCACCCACAAACCATCTTTTCGCAGATTCTTCGGCACATCCGGATCATCCATAATCAGAGCCAGGCTCTTGGCCCCCTCCGGCATATCGGAGATAATCAGGTGCGGGCTGATATTTTCTCCATCACAGGTGTACTTGGACGGAATTTTCCCTTCATGGCTGAAAACAGTGCTGCTGAGTTTCATTTTCGCTCCTTTCTCTTGCTCATTTTCAAGCAATTTGATGCCTTCTTCCTCCACGATTCCTATCGTTCCCCATGAAAATCCTCATATTTCCGGATTTCGAATTCGCTCCCTATGGCAAACGGAATGCGTTGATGAATGCTATCGGGGTGAACATCCATTACCCGCGTTTTTCCCGTTGAAGCGGCGCCGCCCGCCTGCTCGGCGATCATGGCCAGCGGCGCGCATTCATACAGCAATCTCAATTTGCCATTTTTCCGTTTGTCATCCGCGGGATAAAAATAGATCCCGCCCCGATGCAAAATCTGATGCAAATCGGCGACAAGTGCGCCGGAATAGCGCAAGCTGTACCGGTTTTCCGGACCTCCGGCCAGCGCGTCTATAAATTCTCTTGCAGGAGGCGCCCATCGGTTATAGTTCCCGAAATTAGAACTGATAAGCTTCCCCTGCTTCGGCATTCGAAGGTTGTCGTGGTCCAGGACAAATTCCCCGATCTCTTCATCCAGCACAAACGTGTGAACCCCGTCTCCGGCGCTGTAAACAAGAATGGTGGAGGTCCCGTACATGATATACCCCGCGGCCACCTGCTCACTGCCTTTTTGCAGGATGGACTCCTCTACCGTGCCCTTGAGATGCCGGATGGAGAAAATCGACCCGATGACGCAATCCACATCCAGGTTGGAAGAACCGTCAATGGGGTCTACCAGAACCACGTATTTTTCCGCTTTCTTCTTGGGCGTCATGATCTTCGGTTCATCCATTTCCTCGGATACAAGGGCGCCCACAATATTCACATACTCGAAAGACTCCACGAAAATGGCATTCCCCAGTTCGTCAAGTTTCTTGACCTCTTCCCCCTGTACGTTGAGTTCGCCGGTGAGGCCCCTCAGTCCTTCCATGGCGGCACGCCGCATGTAATGGGAAATGATTTTCCCCACAACGCCCACCTGATCGATTACCCGGGTCAGTTCTCCCCGGGCCTCGGGAAATTCTTCCTGGCGTTGAACAAGAAAACGATCCAGGGTCATATATTTCTGGTGTGTTTTTGGCATCGGTTCTTTCTCCATCAGGCTGATCCGAGAATCGCATGGCTAATGGCTGACGGCTAAACGCTAATTGCATTTTCCAGTGATTACACGATTTCCACGTTATGATAATGTTCCCAGATGCCGTGGAGATTGCACTTGAGCTGCATCACCAGAGAGACCGTCTTTCCTTTCAGGTCCTCTCCCAGCACCACGTTAAACCCGGCTTTGGGCTTCAGATAGCCATATGAACGGAAATCGATTCTTCCCGCCGGCTCATTGCCGATATTCAATTGAAGGTATTCAATCCAGTGTTTCGGTCCCATGGGATGGAGAATCTCCCCGATGACCACGTTCACATCAAAAGGTTCTCCCGCCTTCACCTTTTCGGGGGCCTTAATGACCGGCATGTGCTTTTTTTCAAGCCCCGTCATGTTGGCCATGTCCTTTACCCGGTTGATGTTTTGAAACAGCTCCTCCTTCACCGGAACAGGGAAATATTCCTTTGCCGCCGCCAACCCGTTACCGAAAACCATCGCCGCTCCGCCAAAAAGTCCTGCCTTGAGTAGTGTCCTGCGTTCCATTTGAAATCCTCCTGTGTTTAGAAAAAAGATGATCATTTAGACCTCATATCCTTAAAGGCCACTGCGGCCGAAATGAGCGAGAGATGGGTCAGAGCTTGTGGAAAATTGCCCAACATTTCCTTTTTTTCCGGATCATACTCCTCCGAAAAGAGGCCCAGATCATTTCCCGTGGACAAGGCCCGTTCGAACGCCACATGCGCCTCATCGGAACGACCCTGCCTTGCCAGACACTCCGCAAGCCAGAAAGAGCCCGCCAGAAAAACCCCTTCTTTCCCCTCCATCCCGTCTTCCATGGCGGCATACCTCCGCAGCAGGCCGGCTTCTCCCAGTTCCTTTTGCACGGCATCGGTGGTTCGGATCATACGCTCATCCCGATATTCCACAAATCCCATCATGGGAAGGAGCAGAAGGGACGCATCCATTTCCGGGCTGTCGAAGGCCTGGACAAAGATCCCTCGATCCCGGTCATATCCTCTTTCTTCGATAGCCTCCAGAACCTCTTTCCGCGCCTTCTTCCATCGATTCACCGGGCCGTCTCGATCAAGTGTTTCAGCCAGCTTTATTCCGCAGTTCAAGGCGACCCAGCACATAGCCTTGGAATGGACAAAATGGCGCGGCTTGCCCCTCATCTCCCAGATCCCCTGGTCCGGATCCTTCCATCGGATCGCAGCCTGATTGACCAGTTCCACCAGAAACTCCCAGTAATCATCGTCCGGGACATTGCCCCGCTCGTACCACCTTCTGGCCAATTCAAGGAGTTCACCGTAAACGTCTAATTGGATCTGGCTTTCCGCTGCGTTACCCACCCGTACCGGCCGTGCACCGCCGTACCCTTCCAATTCATCGATCTCGATCTCCTTCAAACGTCTCTCTCCGCCCACACCAAACAGGATCTGAATTTCTTCAGCGCTGCCCGCGGCTGTTCGCTCAACAAACCGTCTGAAGCCGTCCGCTTCGCGGACGTAGCCCAGTTTTCCCAGGGATTGAACCGTGAAGGTGGAGTCGCGTATCCAGGTAAAACGGTAATCCCAATTCCGTTTTCCTCCCGCAATCTCCGGAAGAGAGGTTGTCGCAGCAGCCGCAATAGCGCCGGTCGGCGCGTTGGTGAGTCCCTTGAGAACAATGGCCGAACGCCGGGCGTACGATGCATAAGGGATTTCGATTTCCCCTTTTGCGACCCAAGATCGCCACCATTGAAGGGTTTCATCCAGCCGTTGGTCCAATTCTTCAATACGGGAAGCTGATACGAGCCCTTCGTCAAGGTCTTCCGGCTTCCGATAAACCATGGACAGATGTCGGCGTTCTCCGGGTTCCACTGTAAAGGATCCCATGAGTCTGTGACGGTCTTCCATCTCCAATGAAGAATCATAGGAAACGAGAAGCCCATCGTGGCCGCCGATCATGATATAAGAGTGATCATCCTGTCTTCTGATCCATGGTTTGATGGAGCCGTAATCGAAGCGGGGAACAATATCCATCTCGAATGAGACCTTTCCGGTGATGCCCTCCACGATTCTCAGGATCTGCTGATGGGGATGGTGTTCCCCGCCTTTGCGCATGGTAAAGAAATCAAGGAGACGTGCTTCGCCGTCCTCGCACCGAAAGGTGGTTTCAAGAATCAGCGTGTTCTCTATATACGACCGAGAAACCTTGTGAGGATCTGCCGGAGCTATTCGGCAGTATCCCCCTTTCTCCCAGTCCAGGATGCGTCCGAAGCAACTTCCGGAATCGATCCTGGGCATGCAGCACCAATCAATGGAACCCGATCTGGATACAAGGGCGGAAGAATGGCAATCAGCGATATAAGCATAATCGCTTATGGGTGGATAAGGATTCCTGTTTATTGAAATCATGTCGTCTTCCGGCAGTTCTGGATAGCGTCGATGTTTTTTTCCGCCCAGTCTGCTACTCTGTGTTCTTTCGAAACATAGTCGATAATTTTTCCTGAAAGACATTGTTCTTTGCGTAATCCCTGCAGGATTTTTTCTGCTGCGTCCTTTGCCTTCATCACATCTATGAGGATAAGGCCATCTTGCTCACCGAAGCCATTCTGTTCCAATACTCTCGAAGCACCGCTCTTACTTAATACCAGCATTCCCCTGTCCGTTGGATGCCTGAACTTCTGAGAAAGAATATATTCGAAGGCGACCAGATTCATTCCATCTTCCAGCGGAGTCACAAGCATGACATCCACCTCTTTCATGAACCTGTAATTCTGAGGAGAGGAGATTCCTTCGCCGATGTAGATGACGGGCGCTTCTTGAAACCTTTTGTTGATCTTGGCTACCTCCCCTTCCAGAGCAACTTGAAGTTTTTGATAGTCCGGATTTTCCAATCTGCTTGAAGAGGTCACCTGGTAAAAACGGGCATCCTTCTTTTCGTTCTTTAATTTATTGAAAACCCGGGTAAAAATATTCAGTCTCTCCAACAGGCCCTTGGTGTAGTCGCACCTTTCCAAACCGCCGAAAACGATTCTGCCCTTTTCTTTGTCCGCCAAAATCCTCTCGTACAGGTCTTCCCCTTCAAATGTATATTCCAGCCGCTTTCCATCCGAGACTTCCGAGAGAATTTCATCCACATCCACACCGATGGGAAAGGCGGCCAGCGTGGTGACGCCATTTTGACGAATAATCTCATAAGACTGATCGACCACCTTGATCTGTACGGGGAACCACTCTTCAAGGGCTTCCAGGTAATTATCACAATACTCCTTTGTATGGAATCCTATAAAATCATTGGACAGAAGGCCCCAACAGAGTTTCTGCAAGACACTATCAATACTCTCGGAAAAGGGGTCCAGGATCTGTTCTTTGACCCTTCTTCTCTTATCCTCCCGAATCAGCCCCTGGATTTCGTGGATATTGAAGAAAGGCGTGTGCATGAACTGCCCCACATGGATCTCTCCTTCTTCCTTTTCGGCCTCTCCGTTTTCCATCAAAAGGGCCTTGAGTACTTCCGCTATTTGCATGAGGTGGTAGTCCTGGTTCCAAACAACAATATCTTCTACCTTATCTCTGAATTGTCTTCTCTTATGAATTTCATCAATGATGGTGTTGGCCAATGTTACGCCGCTGCTGGTGTATTGTACGAAATCGTTTTTTTCAAAATGCGGTCTGGGAAAAACCGGAGTTTTTTTATAGAAAAGCGGCGATCTGGTAAGGTGCATGAGGGGCCACAAGAATCCATTGGCAAACTTGCTGTAATAGCTGTGCATATGTTTTGTATCGAAAAATGCGAACCGCATATGATAATCGTATTCCTTATAGGTAAAATGCATCCTGGTTCCTTCATCGATCTGTATCAATGGAAAATGGGATGGGGCAATCTTCTTTTCCCGCATTCTCTTAAAAAGAGAATCGTAATGACCTCTCGCCACATCGATGTCTTTTTCCCCCATGGAAGCACCTATCCAGGTGGTATTCCATCTATCGCCCTTCAAGAGCCCTGCCATGGCCCCCACCAGACCCCCTGCCCCAAAGTCCTGCGGTTCCGGCAGTTCCTCCTTTTCAAGGGATTGTTCCGCCTCTTGAATAAAATCTTCCGAAAAACTGAACGGCCCCCTGTTGGAAGCAATCACCAGATCGCTCATCTCTTATATGCCCCCTGCTTTCATTTTAGCTTAACTCGATCCTTTCATCTTTCCCATGCAGAAGCGCAAATATCAGGGTGAGATACTCCCGCAAATGCCTTGTGATGAGGAAATTATCGCGGACAAACTCTTTTGATTTCATGCCCATTTTCTCCATGAGTTCCGGATTCTTCAGAAGGTATCGGATTCGCAGTGCGGCCCCTTCAGGGGTATTGACCAGAAACCCGGTGTGATGATTGATGACCTGCATGCGAATACCGCCGGTATTCCCTCCAATAACGGGCTTCCTCTTCCACAGGGCTTCCGTAACGGTAAGGCCGAATCCTTCCTTGATTGATTTTTGCAGCACGATATCCGAAGCGCGTTGAAGCGCATTGATAGTGCGATGGGCATCGGCAGGCAATAAAAGAACCTTCATGTCGGGGTCGTCTTTGACAGCCGTTCGGACTTCATTCAGCACAATTTCGCCTTCCGGATCATCCGAGGCGCCCCCCCCGGCGAGCACCAACTGCAGTGCGGGGATGAATTTCTTCGCAATCTTGTATGCCTCTATAACACCCAGCGGGTCCTTGAACCGATCATAGCGGGATACCTGAAGGATCATGGGCCGTTCAGGATCTATGTCGAACCGGCTGTAAATACTTTCGATCTCCTCCGCTCCGAGATCGATGTTCTTTTCGTGGAGTGGATCGATGCTTGGCGCTATGAGATAGACGGGATGGGGCAGATTTTGAGCAAAAGAGGCAAGGGAAAAGATACTCGCGTCATAATCGGACACAAAATTTCGCAAGTAGCGCCATACGGGTCTGAACGGTTTACTGGCGTCGATATGACATCGCCAAACCCATTTCCCCTTGTGCCCCTTAAAATGCCTGATTAAAGCAGCAGGCTGAGGATCGTGGATAATGACGATATCGGCGTCATGCAACACCCCTTCCAGAATTTCGGCTGTCTTTTCATTCGTATCCTCATATATCTTCAAGAAGCTTTCCGGAATGCTCACCCGGTTTCCCTGGATGCCATTATGAAAACTCTTGGTGCATTGATAAAAGACCGATTCCCCTTCAATCACTTCCCATCTCGTGTTGATCCCCAGCTCTTCCATGAAGGGAACCATCTTATGGAGTATTTCCGCCACGCCGCCCCCCACACGGGTGGCGTTAACGTGCACCAAATGAAGGCCTTCCAAGGGATGGGCCAACTGACGTAAATGACCAATAACATCTCCACCCACGACTTGTTCGTATTTTTCAAGTACGTTTTGGTTATCCATTTCTTTCCTGTCCGTTTCTAAAGTGTTCGGAAAAGACCTCTTCAAGGTCGCTTTTCAATTCTCTCAGCGGCGAAAAATAGGAGCTTTTTTCTCTTATTTTTTGACAAATGGGTGCATAATCCTCTCCACAACCCGATAACCAATTCTGGAAATCATCCAGAGAGTTCTCATTCCGATGCCTGGCATCGATAAAATGGTAAAAAATGCTGCCGACGGAAATGTTTCTGATGATATCCAGAAGATCTTCCGGACGGCTCACGGATATGGCGGTGTCGAAAACAACGATTTGGGATCGGATGAATTCAAATTGATCGTCTCTTTTGGTCCATTGGGGAAATTCCGTCTCATCCAGGCTCTCATCTATGATTTCCACCAGTTCATTTCTCACCTCTTCTATGGTTCCAAACGCAACCGGATCGATCACGCCAAGACGTTCCGCCAGGGATTTATTGTGTAGACCGCGAGCTACCCATATAGCGAAATCGTTATGATATTCGGTGTCGTCAAAGCGAGGTCGCAACAACCCTCCCCAGAAGTGATAATAAATGCTTCCGGGCTCTATCCGCAGCAAATGTTCCCGAAGTTCCCGGAGATTTTGAGCCCTTTTCCCGGTAGCGATGGCAATGAGGGCGCAATCCTTGATATAAAAAGGATCTATCGTTTTTTCGTCTTCCACCATTCTCTCCTCTTGAAACACTGAATCCAGCCCTTTCAAGGTGTTTAACTGAGTTGCGTCCTTGGTGAAACCTGAACACTGAAACCTGAAACCTTATTTTAATTATTCACGGAAACGATCCTTCCAACAATGGGGTGAATCCCCTATTTTTGTTGGCCATTACAGGTAGATGGAGCGAACCGAATGCGCTTTTTCGATTTGAACCCATGCCGTCTACCGTGCTTTTTGGAAAAGTATACGTTGTTGCCCCCATTGTTCCCGGCTCAAAATGCCCCTATGATGGAATAGAAAAATCAAAATTGGCCGCTAAAATCATTTTGCTGCAAAGGAGCGATTTACCATGACAGAACAAACGAAAGTTGTGAAAGGCGGGTTCCGAGCGACCCTGGCATTGATCATTTCCATCATTGCCCTCATCGTAGCGATTGTGAGCTATTCTTCTTCCTCAAAAGACGAAGGACTGAATAGCCAAATCACAAGTCTCAAGGCGACGATGGAAAAGCTGAAGACGGAGAGCGCCGGCCAGTTGGACAAACTGCGAAACGAAACGGCGCAGACCCTTGATAAAATGAGCAACGCCCTCAAAATAGAAGAAAAAAGCAAAAACGCAACCGGGGAAACCAACCAGGGCGCAATGAAATAATACCCGGCAAAAACCATTCATGCCTTGCATGAGAAAGGAGCAAAAAAATGAAAACAACAAAAGGGATACTGCTCTCCCTCACGGCAGTGGTATTGTTCTTCACCCCGGCCTTTGGGGGAGGGGATGCTGAAAAAGGAAAAGCCCTCTTTAACGACCCGCATTTTGCAGACGGCAAGGCGGGAATTTCCTGCAACGCCTGTCATCCGGACGGAAAAAAGGCCGCAAAAGGCGCCGACAAGGATAAGAAGGAGTTGAAAAAAATCATTAACAGCTGTATTGTTAATGCGCTCAAAGGAAAACCTATTGATCCCGTGTCCTCTCAGATGGACGATCTGATTGCCTATTTGGAGTCCGTGAAAGCGCAACAATAAGCGGAAAACCCTATCCTTTGTGATAAGGCAACCGATGGCGATTTCCACCGAAAGGGCTAACGGCACGAACCGGAACAAACCCAAACAATAAATCAGAGGCTAAAAGCAGGGGCCGGCTGGCGCAACTGTCCCTGGCCGCCCTGGGGGTGGTTTTCGGAGATATCGCTACCAGCCCGATATATGCCATTCGGGAGTGTTTTCATGGCGAATACGGAATTGCCGTAAACCAGGTCAACATTATGGGCATCCTCTCCTTGATGTTCTGGGCGCTGGTCATGATCGTGGGGGTGAAATACCTGGTGT
>CAVVEP010000024.1:0-43091 GCA_963747015.1 uncultured delta proteobacterium | reverse complement strand
TAAGGCTTGCTTATCCGGGCCAAATCAGATAAATTTCCATTTATTGGAAAACGCAGGTTTAAATCCTGCCGCCGCCAAGAGGCTGACTTATATTTTTTGTTTATTGATTGTTAACCCGTAAAGGGAGAAAAGAATGATTATTTACCAGTCTAAAAAACCTTGCAGAAACGAAGAGGAAAATGAAACGCCCATTTTTGGTGCGTCGATTGCCGGGGAAGATCTTCCGGGTGATAAGAGCAACAATATTTTTCTTTATGAAGTTATCACAGACCAATCCGTCTTAAGAATCAGAAAGGCAATCGACAAGAAAGTAGTCGCTCACAGAAAGTTTCTGGTGGAAAACGATCTGGATGTGCAATCCATAGAAGGCTACTTACATATCAACCTTTTCATCAATAGTTATGGAGGGAGTGTCTCGGACGCCTTTAATCTCCATGATTATATCAAAAGGAGCCTTATTCCCATATACACCTATATAGAAGGTATTGCCGCAAGTGCCGCAACCATCATTTCCTTGAGTGGAAAAAAGAGGTTTATGACGCCCAGGTCCTTGATCATGATACACCAGCTCAGCAGTTGGTTTGGCGGCAAGTATGACGAATTTCAGGATGAAAAAGCGAATTTGGATTTGTTTATGAAAATGATCAAAGGAGTTTATCTTGAGCACACGAAATTAGCACCCAAGAAGTTGAATTCTTTGATCAAGAGAGATATCTACCTGGACGCCGAAAAATGCCTGGAATATGGATTTGTTGATGAATATTTTAGACGGATTTCCCCCACCTGCCCGGAATGGGAATCCCGCAGAACTCACACGGCCCTCTTCATGTGAATCTCCCCTATTGCATATCCGTTCCGACCGATCACCGCTTTTCGGCAATTGTGGCAAATCGTCTGGGTGCCTTCGTGCCCGGGGACATTTCCCAGGTAAACATTATCGATGCCTTCCTTCAGAGCCACATCCTGAACTTCTCAAGGGTGGATATGGGGGTGGCCGGAAGTCGCGTCAGTTTATACAAAGGGAAAAACCTCAACAGGTGCAGGGGGTAATCAAGCCCCAGCTCTTTTAAAATCCATCCGCACATCTGGCGATTATTTCCGGACTATCCACATAGCCCGGGACCACAAGCGTGGTCATTTCGAACCAGACCCCTTCTCCGTGAAGCGTCTTGAACGTCTCCAATATTGGTTGAAGCGTCCCGCCGTTCAGAGTCTTGTAGATGTCGTTACTGAACGACTTGAGATTGACGTTGGCGCCATCCAGATATTTGGCAAGGCGAAGAAGTGGTTTCTGATTAATGTAGCCATTTGAAATGAGCACGTTTCGGATGCCGGCCTCGTTAGCGAGTTTTTGCCGTATCCACCATATACTCATAATATGTGATGGGTTCCGAATAGGTATAGGCGATGGAAGGGAGCCCCCTCTTTTTGACCTCCGTCACAACCTGGTCCGGAAACAACTCCATGTGTTCCACCTCTTCGGGTTTCCTCTGAGATATTTCCCAGTTCTGGCAATTCAAACACCTGAAGCTGCAACCGGTGGTGGCAATGGAAAAGATACGGGACTTTGGGGTGGAAATGGTGAAGGGGTTTCTTTTCAATGGGATCCACGTGGATAACACAGGGGTCCCCATAGGCCAGAGAGTAGAGCTTCCTCCGATGTTTACTTTCGACCGGCAAACGCTCCTGTCTCCGGGATGAAGAAACACAACGTTTGGGGAGACCTGGCATTGGACTTTTTTTCCATCCGTGGCGTAAAAAAACCTTCTTTCGACCATTTCCAGGGTTTGTCGGGAACATCGCCTTTGAAGACTTGCCCCTGGATCGATCATTACTATTCTTATCATTTTCCCCAAAAACTACCCGGCGCCGCGCACAAAAGAGCCGAGACCCCCAGGCCGGCCCTTTTCAGAAATTCTTTCCGGGTTATCATTTCTGACATATCCACGATCTCCCTGGTTGAAGTCTCATATGATTTCACCCTTTCCGGCCTTGAAGCCTATGGCCATACTGGAAAGCTTCATGAGAATCAGGAACCCTGCGCCATATTCCATGCCCCACAAAGGGATCAGTACGGCCCCCGTTACTAGCGTTCCCACCGCCGCTCCCCACAGGTCCGCCGCCAGGCATCCTGCCGCGGGGCTTTTGTCCTCTCCCATAATCTCTGTCACAACGGGGAACTGAAAACCGCAGAAAAAAGAGAAGACAAAACAAAAAACAAGAAAAAGAAGGGGAGGGGGTTCCATTCCGGAACCGGACAACCATAGATAAAAGATAATCAGTAATGAAATCATGGCAACTTCCGAGACATGAAGCTTCATTCTTCCGGATCGGCGCCATCTTTTCCCTGCCATTGCCCCAGGCAGCAGACCCAGCAGGGAGCTCGCAACGATCAGTCCGATCTGCAGGTAGACGTAACCGTAAAGGACCTGGAAGACAAAGATGACAAGCATCTCCGATCCCATGGCCGCAAAGCCGGTGGTAAAAAGGACATATTCCTCCCTTTTCATAAAGATAAAATAGACCAGGACCAAGAGCAGGATGCCTGCGATGAAATAGACGGGAGAAGAGTCGTGCTTTGCAAACCACTGCTGAAAGACAACGCCCATCAATCGGGGTTCAAAATCTTTATTTATTTCCCTGCTTGCCCCCAGGGCCTCCCGGGCCTCCTGGATCCTTTCCGGCGTCACGTCTCCGTAGAAATATCCCTCGATAAAGGGGGCGGAGATCTTCTTCTTTTTAAGCAGGGAAGGGATATCTTCCGAGATACTCCCGTCGCTGAAGATGAAATAGACCTGTCGGCCCGGAATGAGCAGGGCATTCCGGAAAAAGGGTTTTGCCGAATTATAAAGGATGGACAGTTTCTCCCTCACCACTTGCCCTATATAATTGGGCGAGTAATTCATGTTCAGGCAAAGAACCCCGTCCTTTTTCAGTGCCTTTTTCGCAAAACCGAAGAATTCCGTGGTGAAGAATCGGTTGATCTGAAAGGTATCCGGATCGGGAAGATCGATGATGATGGCGTCATAAGCATTTCCTTTTCCTTGAATAAACCTCCTTGCATCCATGTTGGAGATTTGAAGAAAAGGCAAACGGGGTATCACGCCCATTTCCAGGCCAGCGGAGGTGAGGGCGGGATCGATTTCCACATAGTCCACATGGGCCGGTTTGTACTTTGCAACCTCTTTCAGGGTGTCGCCGAGACCCCCGGATATCAGAAGCACATCGTCCACTTTCCCCAGTTGGCTGAGCGGATAATGAATCTTTTCTTCACTCTCAACCACATTGGAATCCGAGTACAGGGGATTTCCCGATTCCCAGAAGGTGAGCTGTCCCGTCTCACGGGTGACGACGATCCGGCCGTAGGGAGATTCCAGGTATTTCACGATGGGACCGTATTGCGGACCAAGGGTCTCCCTTTCAAATCCGGCGTTCAGGCAAAAAGCGAAGAAGCAGGCGACCGCCAGGACTGATGTGCCCAGAAAGAAAAGTTTTCTTCGGGCGTAGAGCAACAGGAAGACGATACAAAAAAGCAGGGAAGAGGTCGCGGCAATAATGGCGAAAGGTTTTAGAAAATAGACAAGGATGAGGCTGAACAGAAAACCACCGGCGATATCCCCGATGCTGTCGGTTATATAGAGATCGCCGCTGGTAAAAGGATAGCCCCGGCCGTTGAGGGTTCGTTGTGCACAGGGAAGGATAAAACCGGTGAGCAGGCAGTAGGGAAATACGATGATAAGGATGTAGAACAAGACCGGATAGAAACCCTGCGAGGTTCCGTGAATAAAGAAAACATCCCTCAATTCCCTGATTGAGAGGATCTGTAAGAGCGGCCAGATACCCACCACAAGCAGTAACGGGACATAGATCTTCAAAGAACCGGTCCTGATGAACCTTGCAAAGAGACTCCCGAGAGCCGTGATCAGGAGCCAGCAAAAGACCACCAGGGAGATGGTTATCTCGTTCCCCTGAAACTGGGTCAGAAATTCTCGGATGGTAAGGAGTTGTGTCGTAACCGAGGAGATGCCTACGCCGATAACGGACCAGACGAGCAATCTTCTCAGGCTATCCCCTCCCATGGCTGTTAGAACCGCTTGCGGTTTCCTCCTCTCATTCTTCCTCGAACGCCTGGACCTGGTAGGTGGAGACCTCAAGATCCCCTTTCTCCACGCATCCCCGTCCAACCCCGCCTTCAGGCAAAGGTGATTGAGAAAATCCTCTGTTTGCGGCAATTGGTCCCACACCTGGGGAAGAAAGGTAGACTGATAATACCCTTTCTTGAGAATAACGCCGTCTATGCCCGGACGGAGTTTCTTCAGAAGATCATCCGCATCCGCGTAGGAAAGCGGTTTCGGGTCGGTGAGGATACTGACCTCTATTTTCACCCTGTCCCATTCATTTTTTCCGACAGGGTTGAACCTGGGATCTCTGAACGCCGCATTGATTGCGTTCACCTTGATTCCTTCAAGCAGTGATTCCTGTGCCACAATATGGCCGATACAGCCTCTCAGGTTTCCCCCCATCGTCAGAGTGACGAAAGTTCCCCTTTTTTCTTTAAAAATAGGAGAAAGCTTTTCATCCCCTTTGTCTGCGACTTTTCCGCCGAAAAGCGACTCCTGGATCGTTTTTCGTGCTACCTTCAGGAGATACTCTCCCTGCTCCTCCGTCAATTTGTCAGCCTCTTCCATCTGAGCCTCCTTCCCTCGTTCTTTTTCTGCTGTAATGTTCTTCGAGCCGGTCTTTGTTTGTTCCTGATCGGCCAAACCGGCGTTCGGCAACAGGATGAACAGGAATAAGAAAACCAGGGTGGCAATAGACCCTTGAATCGAAGAAGAAAAGAATCCTTTCTTACTGAAATATGGAGTCGATTTCATTTCATGCCCTCTCCATTCTCTTTTAAAACATGGCAACATTTCATCGCCCTTCTAAATTTCCAAGATAGCTCAATATCCGCATGTGTCAACTTTAAATATTGAAAGTCTCTGCTGAAATGTTGACACCCGCACGGCACTCACCTATACTTGCCGCGATATTTGAACCATTTTTCCACTTTTGCATGTACCATTGCAAAAACAGGAGACCTGATGGAAAGTCTAAAAAAAATGAGATCGAGGGTCGAGGAAATTTATGAAATCCTGGACCCTCTTTATACCCATGAAAAAACGGCACTCGAATACAAGACGCCTTTTCAACTCCTCATCTCCACCATTCTGTCGGCTCAATGCACGGACAAACAGGTGAACACCGTGACGCAGTCTCTTTTTCAGAAATATGAAAAACCGGGAGACTATCTTGCCGTGGAGGTTCCCGAACTGGAAGAAGATATCCGGCCCACGGGGTTTTACAGAAACAAGGCAAAATCCATTCGAGGATGTTGTGAGAAACTCCTGGAGCTCTATGGAGGCGAAGTACCCGCCACCATGGAGGAAATGTTGAAACTCCCGGGCGTTGGAGAAAAACGGCAAACTGCGTGCTTGGCGCCGCCTTTGATGTGCCGGGTATCGTGGTGGATACCCATGTGAAGAGACTCTCTCTCAGGCTGGGGCTTACCAAAGAAAAAAATCCGGACAAAATCGAAAAAGACGTGGAGAAACTCCTGGAAAAGGAGAAGTGGCGCAGGTTCTCGGATCTCCTGATCTATCACGGCAGGGCGATTTGCACGGCAAGAAAACCGAAGCACGGGGAATGCGTTATCGCGCGGCACTGTCCTTCAAGGACGATCTGAATCAGCAGTCGCAATAGAAATGACGGAAAAAGGAGAATAACATGGGAATAAAAGTTTTGATCATCATTGTGGGCTTGTTGACACTCATGGCGGGATGTGCGGAAGATTCCTATCGGGCGTCGAAGATTTCTTATCAGCACCCGAAGTGGGACCCTTTAATCGTAAACCGGATTGCGCGACATCAGGTGGAACCCGGCATGACCCCCGACATGGTTCGTTTGGCCGTCGGACTGCCCGATTCCATTACACGCGACGGCCAAAAGGAAACATGGGGGTACGCTGTTTTTGAAAACGATTACCAGCCCGTGAAAAAGTATGTCTACTTTGTGTATTTTGACCAGGGGGTGGTCACAAAAACCTCCGGAAACAAGGACCTGCTCAAGACCATGAAATGGTACGATTAGGCCATTTGAAGGGCTCCCGGTGATCCCATGGCCAAGAAAGAGAAAACCGTATTCATCTGCCAGGATTGCGGCCACGAAAGCGTCAAGTGGATGGGAAGGTGTCCCGGATGCAACCAATGGAACAGCATGGTGGAGGAGGTGCGCAGTTCTGAAAAAAGGGAACGCCTCCCGTCGACCGGCATGGGACCGGAAAAGATCACGGCCGTGTCCCTGGCGCCTCGGACGCGGCTCAAGACCGGGATTTCCGAGTTCGACCGCATTTTAGGGGGCGGAATCGTCCCCGGATCCATGGTCCTGGTGGGAGGAGATCCCGGGATCGGAAAATCAACCATCATCCTGCAGGTCCTCGACAGGCTTGCCCAATCCGGACTCCGATCCTTATATCTCTCCGGCGAGGAATCCGCCCAGCAGATAAGGATGCGCGGAGACAGACTGGGCGTTCATTCGGACCTTCTGTACGTAATGACCGGAACCTGTATAGAGGACTTCTTTGAAAGGGCCGGATCCTTTAAGCCACATATTGTGGCCGTCGATTCCATCCAGACTTTCTACACCGCCATGATATCATCAGCCCCCGGAAGCGTCGGACAGGTGAGGGAGGTCGCTTCCCGATTGATGACTTATGCCAAAGAGACCGGCGTGCCCGTATTTCTCGTGGGACACGTGACTAAAGACGGCGCCATAGCAGGCCCGAAGGTCCTGGAACATCTCGTGGATACGGTCCTTTATTTTGAAGGGGAGAGGGGGCATATCTACAAGGTTCTCAGGTCGGTAAAAAACCGGTACGGTTCCACCAATGAAATCGGCGTCTTTGAAATGAAAGACTCGGGCCTCGAAGAGGTGGGAAACCCATCCCGTATCTTTCTTGAAGAAAGGCCTGAAAATGTCTCCGGTTCAGCGGTTATTTCCTGTATCGAGGGAACAAGGCCGCTGCTTGTGGAGATTCAGGCCCTGGTGAGTCCCAGTCCTTTCGGCATGCCGCGGAGAACGGCCGTGGGAGTGGATCAAAACCGGGTTTCCCTACTCGTAGCCGTTCTCGGGAAAAGACTTGGGATCGAACTGGGAGACCAGGATATCTTCGTCAATGTGGCGGGGGGATTGAGAGTGGATGAACCGGCGGCGGATCTGGGAATTGTTTCCGCCATGCTCTCCAGTTTCCTGAATCGGCCGCTGGACCGTAATCTGGCCATGTTTGGCGAAGTCGGTCTTGCCGGCGAAATCAGGGGGGTCAACCAACCGGATGCGCGAATTGCCGAAGCGGGAAAACTTGGGTTCAATCGTTGCCTTCTTTCGCGGAGCAACCTCAAGAGTTCAAAGTCGCCGGAGGGGAGCAAATTGCACGGCGTCGGGTCCGTGCAGGAACTCTTTGAATGCTTGTTTCCATAAAACAGATCTCAAACCCCGGGAAAGGGATATCCATGACTTCCGAAATCCGCTCAAAATATGGCTTTGAAACCGGTATCTATCGTCCGCCCAGTGAAGGAGGAAGCAGTTCGCTGCTCATCAGGGTCACCCGCAATTGTCCCTGGAACCGATGTACATTCTGCAGCATGTACAAAGGGCAAAAGTTCCAATTACGCTCTCCGGAAGAAGTAAAAGGGGACCTGGACACGGTCGCCGCCATCTGCGAACAACTCAAATCGATCTCTCACGATCTGGGCTACGGGGGCGCCATAAACCGAAACGTGGCCTACGCGCTCCTTGAAAGAGAGCCGGAGCTCAACAAGGGCTATGGATTTTCCATGGTCTATGAATGGCTTCTTTCCGGGGGAAAGACGGCATTCCTCCAGGATGCAAACAGTCTGATTGTCCCGGTGGAAAAGCTGGTGGACATACTCAGACATTTGCGTAAGACATTCCCGTCCCTGATCCGGGTCACCACTTACGCCAGATCCAGAACCCTTATGCAGCGCAAACTGGAGGAACTTGCGAAAATCCGCGAGGCCGGACTGGACAGGCTGCACGTGGGACTGGAGACGGGCGATGATGCTTTGCTTAAAAAAATCAACAAGGGAGTGACCGCCAAAGGACATATTGAAGGAGGCAGAAAAGCAAAAGAAGCCGGGTTTCAGCTTTCCGAATACTGGATGCCCGGCCTGGGGGGAAAGGAAATGTGGCAGAATCATGCCACAAATACCGCCAGGGTGCTGAACGAAATAGATCCCCATTACATCCGGTCCCGCCCCTTTTATCCCTCGCCCGGTTCTCCTCTCTTCGAGGATTTTCAGAAAGGAGGTTTTGCTCCCCTTTCCTCCCGTGAGCAGTTGGTCGAGCTGCAGCGGTTGATAGAACATTTGCAGGTTACATCCAGGGTCTGTTTTGATCACGCGGGAAATCACTGGACAGGGAAAAACGGCGGACTCCTCTTCAGCCAGAGCTATGAAGGATACAAATTTCCGGATGAAAAGGAGCGTGTCCTCAAACTGATCCGTGAAGGAATGGAAGTCCATGGATGACATTCAGAAATGAACTTGAAATCGGGCCTGGAGGATATCGGCGTTGCCATCGCTGATTTCGGGCGCATACTCCCGGTCTTCCACATGCGCCCGAACGTAATTGAACAGGAAACGCATGTGGGGGTTGAGATACCAGTTCAGGCCGACGGTAACGTCCGTTTCCCTCCCCCCGTGGATGGCGCCGCCATCCAGATCAATAAAGGACAGGCGCAGTGCCGCTTCCCACGCCCCCCATCCCGAATGCGTAAAAGAGAAATTCCGGTGAGGCCTTATGCCGGAAAAGAGTCCTTTTGTGGCATCGTAGGGCCGATGCTCCCCGGTGATGAAAAAACTTCCCTGACAATAGAAACCCCAAAATCCGGGATTATCCGCTTCTTTTGAACTTGCGAAAAGATGAAAATACTCCCCCTGCAAAGAGAAGGGTCCCACAACAAGGGCCATTTCCGGATCCACGAAGTCCGTGTCTCCCGTGAAAAATTTTCCCGTGTCCACCAGCCTGTCATCCGTGAGATAGGTTTCCGGCCGCACCTTTATCTCCAGCCCGTCATTGCGACTGTCTTCATTTCGAAACTGGTGGCTGTAAGAAAGACCCAAGTGCAAGAGGTTTTCTCCTTTCCCCTCATACCAAAGAAGACCGGTTAATCGCCCTGTGAGTGCCGTTCCGGAGGAATTGGTCAAGGCCTCCTCTCCTTCGCCCACATTGCCGAAAGATCCGACGATCCAGAAGGCGCCCGCGGACCAGGTCAGCCGTTTGTCCCTTTTCACGTCCGAATAAACCAATCCGATGTCCCTGCTCGGTGCAAACCCGCTGGTGGGCAAGGATCGTTCCATGAAGGTGACGGCGCTGCTGGAGGTAAGCTCTTCCAGGGAAAAGGGCTCCTTCATGTATCCCAGGGTGAACTCTCCCACGGAAGGATTTCCCATGTAACGGACCCAGACATCCTTTATTGCGGTCGTATTGGCAAAATCGATCTCGAATTTGAATTCCACGGTATCCCAGAAAGTCGCCTGTGTATATGCCCGCAATCTTCGAAAACGGTAGTCGAACCCGCCGAGATCGGGAAAGGCGCCATTCAGATCCTGGTCCGCTGCGATGTACCCGGTATCGAATCCTATCTTTGTACCCAATTTAACAACAATATTTTTCTCGGGACTTTCGATGAACAATCCGTTTTTCAAGTAGGTGTGACAATTAAGAAGAGGATCATAAAAGCCATCGGCGGCTGTCTTCTCCAAGGCATCCACGGTTGAACCGGCGTCTTGAGAGTCGGCGGAAACGGCCTTCAAGAAAGGCGGAAGAGCCGGAGCGACAAAGGATAACAAAAGAAGCAAAATGGTGGATGTAAATTTGGTTTTCATGGACGGCAAATGCGTATGGAAGATCCTTCCGGGCCCTGCTTATACTTTTCCTTCCTGAACAAGGCGCGCGAAATTGTGAAAAGACCGATCAAAGGTCGCCTCTTCCTCCGCGGGAAAACAACATCCCGGCAATTGTTTCATTTTCAGATGATAAGAAATGCACTCACAGCAGATCCCTTTTTTGGCGCAAGATTCATAGGAACAGTTGCACCTTTTCAGATTCTTTTCACGATTACATTCCATGAGACATAAACTCCTTCTTCAAATTCTATTTTGATAAGCGAAAAAGCGGTGGGCTCGAAGACAATCAAAAAGAAAAAAATCATAAAGCTTGAATGGACAAATGTCAAATTCTCCTTGACAATAACGTTCAAATATTGAACACTATCCTTCATTTTCATGGCGTTGTTCTTTTCCGGATGTGTTAAGATCGAAATTGCGTGTAATTGGCTCAGGATGAATAACGAAGATATGCATATGCTCCGTTTGATGGGCGAAATCGACAGGGACGGGAGTTCAAGCCAGCGCGAGTTATCCCGACGTCTCAACCTGTCGTTAGGGTTGGTGAATACCTTTATCAAAAGACTTATAAACAAAGGGTATTTTACCGTTACCACGATTTCAAAGAACAGGCTGCAATACGATCTGACCCCTGAAGGAGTGGCAAAAAAAGGGATTCTCACTGTTGAGTATCTCCGCTATTCGAGCCATTTCTACAAGGAAATCAAAAGACTGCTGGTCAGAAGATTCGATGAGATGAAAAAAAGCAGAATTCATTCCGTTATTTTTTTTGGGGCCGGGGTGACAGCGGAACTGGCCTACCTCTATATGTTGCTTACAGATGTAAAACTGGTAGGGGTTATTGATGAAACACGCTTTGGAAAAAAGTTTTTTGAACACCGGATTGAAGGAACGGAACGGTTGGCTATAAATGATTGGGATGCTGTTTTGCTGATGAGGCTGAACAATATGGAAGCAGACACGCAATATCTTATGGATAACGGGGTTCAAATCCACAGGATCGCGACTCTTTAGCTTTAATGCTGCAATGGTTTAAAACTATGACGATACAACAAACCATCATGGACGATGGGCAATGCAAGCGATGGTATGCACTCCACACCAGAAGTCGTTTTGAACAGAAGGTGCACGATCAACTCTCTTCCAAATCTCTGGAAACTTTCCTGCCGCGCATCCAGGTCTGGAGCAGAAGAAAAGATCGGCGCAAAAAAATACTGGTGCCTATGATTCCGGGGTATGTATTTGTTCGCTCTCAACTTGAGGCGGAAGAGTATTATCACATCATCCAGACGATCGGGGTCGTTCGAATGGTGGCTCTCAAAGGGAAACCTATTCCCGCCAATGATGAAGAAATCTCTTCGCTGATGATTCTTCACGGAACCGATCGCACCGTCCAGAATCGCTCTTACATGGCGAAGGGCAACCAGGTCATGATCATGGAAGGCCCTCTGAAAGGGCTGATAGGAATTTATCTTCGGCACAAGGCCAAGGACAAAGTGGTGGTTAGCCTTGAGCTCCTGCATCGCTCTTTGGAAGTTGAGATCGAGGACTGGGCCTTGGAAAAAGTACAGGCACAATGAAAAGCTTCTACCGGTTTATCAAGCGTTTTAATGGTTTGCAAAGTGATAATAGCATGATGGCATCTACCCGAATAAAGAAAGCCGCTTTGGAATTCCGTAACCGAAGGTGCGGAGCTGCTGGTGGGTAAAAATATCCTTGCATTTAGGGTATGTTTTTTGCATGCTTGTTCGGGATTGAATTTACTTGTGCGGGTCTGTTTTCAGACCACAACTCCTTGGAGGAAAATATGAAGGTGTTAATTACCGGCGGCGCGGGTTTTATCGGCTCACATCTCGCTGAGAAACTATTGGAAGACAATCATGAAGTGTTTGTGATCGATAATCTCTGGACGGGAAAGCTCGCGAACCTGGTAAAGATTCAGAACCATAAAAAGCTGCATCTGGTCGTGGACACTATTTTGAATGAATCCGTTATGAATGAACTTATATTCAAGGCAGACCAGATCTATCATCTTGCCGCCGCCGTTGGCGTCCGAAATATCATGGATCATCCCGTGGAAACCCTGGACATCAATGTGAAGGGAACGGAGGTTGTTCTTCGTCTGGCCAATCGATTCAAAAAGAAGGTCTTTATTGCTTCCACCTCGGAGATTTACGGGAAACATATGGAGCACGACCTGTCAGAGGATAACAATCGCGTAATGGGTTCCGTCAAAAAGCGACGCTGGGCTTATGCGTGTTCGAAAACCCTGGACGAGTTTCTAAGCCTCGCCTATTTTGACGAAAAGAAATTGCCGGTACTGATCGGCAGATTATTTAATACGGTGGGGCCGAGGCAGACCGGTCAATACGGCATGGTGCTCCCCAATTTCGTTCAGAGCGCACTCCTGGGAAAATCGATCACTGTTTTCGGCGATGGAAACCAGAGCAGGAGCTTCACCCATGTCAAGGACGTGGTGGCGGCGGTCACCAGGTTGATGGCCGAGCCTTCCTGCGAAGGAGAAGTCTTCAATGTGGGCAATAATCAGGAAGTAACCATCAATGATCTGGCTCAGATGGTAAAAGAAATGGCCGGCAGCTCCTCGGAAATAGAACACATCCCTTATGAAAAAGCATACGGCCCTGGTTTTGAAGACATGGAAAGACGATGCCCTGATATCAGCAAAATTAAAAAAGCCATAGGTTTCGAACCCTCACACGATCTGGAGGCGATCATTCAGAGCGTAATTGATTATTTTAAGGAGTAAGGGCCGCCTTTATTAAACCCGGAAAAGCAAGATGACGCCGATACCTTTCAGCGACTATCCAAAAGAACCGGTTGTTCTGAATAACCTGTCTGAAAAAATGATGCGGGAATCCCGATTTGTTCCCCTGGAAATAGGAAAGGACTACCTTCGCGTGGCCATGGCCGATCCCGGTGACTTCTATACGGTCGAATCATTGGAAATGGCTTATGGTTTGAAGATACGCGTGAATTTCGGAAAAGAATCCGACATCCTGGACACTATTGAACGGCTCCACGGAGCAGGGAGTCAGTCCCTTGAAACCATTATCGAAGAAGCGGACAAGGATATCTACGACCTGTCCTCGGAAGGGGTTGAAGATGCGGATCACCTGAGAGATCTGGCCTCAGAGGCGCCTATCATCCGGCTGGTGAATCGCTTAATCCTTAACGCAGTAGAACAAAAAGCCAGCGACATTCATTTTGAACCGTTTGAAAATGTGTTTAAGGCCAGATACCGAGTCGACGGTGTTTTGCATGATGTGGATTCGCCTCCGAAACGTTTACAGGCCGCCATTATATCCAGGGTAAAGATCATGGCGAAACTGGATATAGCGGAAAGACGTCTTCCCCAGGATGGGAGGATCAAACTCAAAATTGCGGACAAGGAAATCGACTTCAGGGTCTCCACCATCCCCACGCTGTATGGAGAAAGTCTTGTCATGAGGATACTGGACAGGGATTCTCTGATTCTTGACCTGGAAAAAATCGGTTTCCCCAGTGGCCTTCTGGAAAAATATATGGGATTGGTGAGGCAGCCTTACGGGATGATATTGGTAACCGGTCCCACAGGGAGTGGAAAGACTTCCACCCTCTATACCACCCTTGCCAAAATCAACTCCCCTGAAAACAAGATCATTACCCTGGAAGAACCGGTCGAATACCAATTGGATGGCGTAAACCAGATCCAGGTGAACCAGAAAATAGGGATGACTTT
This sequence comes from uncultured delta proteobacterium, assembly GCA_963747015.1. Taxonomy (GTDB): domain Bacteria; phylum Desulfobacterota; class DSM-4660; order Desulfatiglandales; family Desulfatiglandaceae; genus DUZB01. The sequence continues at coordinate 29,387 of CAVVEP010000024.1, read as the reverse complement.
TTCCAAAGGGCTGCGTTCCATTGTTCGACAGGACCCCGACATCATTCTGGTGGGAGAGATCAGGGACCGGGAGACGGCGGAAATTGCCATTCAGTCCGCTTTGACCGGTCACTTGCTCTTCAGCACCCTCCATACCAATGATGCGGCAGGCGCCGTAACCAGACTTCTTGATATGGGGGTGGAAAGTTTTCTTTTGAGTTCTACCTTGTTGGGCGTATTGGCCCAAAGGCTTGTGAGAGTGATCTGCTCCAACTGCAAGGAGGAAATCACGCCGGACGGAAAACTGCTTGAATCGATGAATGTTCCCCCGGGAGAGGAAAAGAATATTACATTTTATGCGGGCAAAGGGTGCGAGGAATGCAGGTATACCGGTTTCAAGGGCAGGACGGCCATCTTTGAATATCTGGCTGTTGATGATGATATTCGCCGGGAAATATCAAAAAATTCTCCAACGGAAGCAATCAAGGATGTGGCTTTAAAAAAGGGAATGATCACTTTACGGGATGATGGCTGGCGTAAAGTCAGAAAGGGGATGACGACCATCTCCGAGGTGTTGAAGGTAACCTTAGAGAGATAGAATGCCCAAATACTCATACAAAGCCGCGGACGATTCGGGAAAGGTAGTCGAAGGCGTTCTTGAAGCGGCGGAAGAAAAGGAGGTTGTCAAGGAACTTCACGACATGGGTCTGATGCCCATACGGATCAACCTCTCAAAAGGTGCAAGCGGACATCTCAATATCAATGTCTCAGCCCGGGTGCTTTCTCTTTTTAAAGGGGTTTCATCCAAGGACCTGATGATCTTCACCCAGGACCTTCCTTCTCTGCTGGAGGCCGGCCTGCCTGTGGACAGGGCATTGGCCATATTGATCGACGCAGCCGAAAATGAGAAGTTCGCCGAAATACTTGGAGGCATTCTCAAAGGCATTCAGGGTGGAGGATATCTTTCAGATGCCATGTCAAAACACCCGAAAGTCTTCTCCTCCTTTTACGTGAATATGGTCAGAGCCGGAGAGGCCGGCGGAGTTTTGGAATCGGTATTGGCAAGACTGGGGGAATTTCTGGAAACCTCGGAGGAATTGAAGGATTATATCAAATCCGCCATGGTTTACCCTCTTTTCCTGGTTTGTGTAGGGGGCGCTTCTATCATTATCCTCATGACATTTGTCATTCCGAAGTTCTCCATGATTTTTTCAGACATGGGGCAGGCCATTCCACTTACGACAAGAATTCTTCTGGCGCTGAGTGGGGGGTTGAGCCATTACTGGTGGCTCATCCTTTGCGTATTGGCTGTTCTTGTTTATCTTGTAAGAAGATATTTCAGATCTCCCGCGGGACGACTGGTTCTCGATCACTATAAACTTACGCTCCCGGCCGTGGGAGATCTGGTCAGGAAAATTGAAGTAGGCCGTTTTGCCAGAACGCTCGGGACCTTGACAAAAAGCGGGGTGCCTATTTTGCAGGCTCTCGATCTCGTGAAAGACATCATGACCAATCAAATTATCACCCGTTCCATGGAAAAGGTCCATGAAAGGGTGAAAGAAGGAGAGAGACTCTCGAAACCTCTGGGCGAAAGCGGGGTATTTCCTTCCCTGGCCATTCAGATGATAACGGTTGGTGAAGAAACAGGAAGACTGGACGACATGCTCTTGCGGGTCGCTGAAAACTACGAAAAGATGGTACGCAATACGGTCAAGAGATATATCAGTTTTCTGGAGCCGGCGATGATCCTGGCCATGGGATTGGTGGTCGGATTTGTAGTGTTGTCCATGCTCATGGCCATATTCAGCATGAATGACATGCCGTTTTAATTTTACTGGATTAAGGAGTGGATATGAAAAGAAGGAAACAACGCGGTTTTACTTTGATTGAATTGTTGATCGTAATGGTCATCCTGGGTCTGCTGGCTGCCCTTGTGGGCCCCCGTATGTTCGGAAAAGTTGGAAAATCCAAACAGAAAGCGGCGAAGGCACAGATGGCATTGTTTGAAACCGCTCTGGATACCTACAGGCTCGATGTGGGGAAATATCCCACAACGGATCAGGGTCTGAATGCGCTCAGGGTACAGCCCGATGGAGTGGAAAAATGGGATGGACCGTATTTGCCCAAAGAGGTGCCGCTGGATCCCTGGGGTCATCCCTATGAATATCGAAGCCCTTCGGAGAATGGCGATTATGAGATCATCGCCTACGGAGCAGATGGGACATCCGGGGGAGAAGGGGAGGATGCTGACATCTATAACTGGAAGGAAGTGTCTGAATAATCGGGCCTTCACCCTTTTCGAACTGCTCATTGTCCTGCTGATTATCAGTGTCGTTTCCGCATTTGTGGGTCCAAGGATCGGAAGTTCCATGAGCAATATGGAATTGAAGACAGCGGCAAAAAGAATTGCCGCATCTTTGCGCTATGCAAGAAGCCAGGCAACATGGGAAGGGGCAACCTACGTAGCGGAATTTGATTTCAGCGGAAATCGGGTGCGCATTTATCCCGTCAAAACCCAGTCGAACGACGCGAGTGAAAGACTCGTCAACGGAGGAGGACAAAGAGCCTGGACGGCGCAAAGATCTACGACTTACCCGGGACGATTCAGATCGAAAAGGCTGTGTCTGGAAAAGGCTGAATTCCGTTCCGGTCTTTTTAAGATTTCCTTTTTTCCGGCAGGTGGAAGCAGCGGTGGAGAAATCACCCTCATAAATGACAGGGAACGGCGCTATTCCATCAAGGTGGATTTCATTCTGGGAACGGTCGCCCTGATTGAAGGTGAAACGACATAGCCATGAGAAGGCAGGCGCTGACATTCTTTCAGGCTGATGGCGGATTCACTCTCCTGGAAATTCTCGTGGCCATATCGATCATGGCCATCTGCCTCACGGTCATTCTTCAGCTGTTCTCAGGTGGCCTGAAGTCGGGCAAGTTGTCGGACGATTATACAAGGGGAGTGTTTCATGCCAGAGAAATCATGGAAGAAATTCTTGCATCCGAAGCCCTGGCAGAGGGGATCAGTGAGGGCCGTTTTGATGATTCCTATGCTTGGAAAGCAGAAGTGATACGGGTTGAACAGACGGAAGAGGAAGCATCCAAACTTCCTTTGGATACTTTCACCATAAAGGTGCAGGTTACGTGGGGGGAAACCGAAAAAAAGAAACATTTTGAAATGGAAACCATCAAGGTCCAGGAAAAGCAGGAAGAAGAGGACAAAGAGGTTCCCAAATAGAACCCATTCAAATCCTTTTACAGGGAGTCTGAAATCCACAAGAGAGCTTGAATGGAGGGATATGCATTCGGAACATCCTCAATTTTCCAAGACTTCACCATCAGATGTGCCCCTTTCCACTTCCTTCGGCTTTACGCTGCTGGAACTGATGATATCGCTCACGATTCTCGGATTGGTTCTGGTGATCATTTTCGGTGCTCTTCGTATCGGGGTGAGGGCCTGGGAAAAGGGAGAAAAGGACGTTGACGTCCACCAAAGGGAGCGCGTTGTTCTCAATCTTGTTAAAGCACAGATTGCCTCCGTTTCCGCGGCTGAAATCACAGGGAAAGAAGCAGATCAGTTTCGTTTTAACGGAAAAGCGGAATCCATGTCCTTTATCTCCGACCTTCCCATTGTCCCAAGCAACATGTCCGGCATGGTTTATGTGAAATACCGTATAGAACGGGCAGACGGAAAGAAAGGATACAAACTCATGGTTTATGAGAAAAATCTGGCGTTTATCGACAAAGAAAAGAAAATGAAAGATCCGGAAGAGTCGGAATTCTTCGACCTGATTTTGGCGGCAAAAGATATACGGTTTGAATATCTGCAAAATTCTGAAAATGAGCAGGATCCCCCTGAATGGCAGGAAACCTGGGATTCCGAAAAAAACCAAGGGAATCCGATTGCGGTGAGAATCATTCTTCAACAGGATGAAAGGGCTTTTCCGTTAACTGTAATTGCCCGCATCGAGGCTACTCAGCAATAAAGGCGACATGAACAAAACGGCCCTGAAAAACGAGAACGGCATTGCTCTTTTCATGGTACTCTGGGTATTAATGCTGCTCTCCGTCATTGTAGGGGAGTTTTGTTATGCCATGAGAACAGAGGTGAATGTTACCAGGAATTTCAAGGAACAGACGGAAGGATATTATATCGCCCTCGGTGGCTTGAACAGGGCCATAGGCGAACTGGTTCGAAACGAATTCATCCCGGAAAAAACTGCTTCCAATACAAATGTGGATGATAGCAATAATGCCCGGAGAAACCCGTTTCTACCCGTTGGATCATCGGCGGGCAATGAAAAAGAGTCGGAAGATGTGGAAGCAGACGCATCAAGATGGAGAATTAACAGCCCGATTCCTCCCGTGGCGTTGGGGGAAGGTCATTTTGAAGTGATGATCGGGAATGAAAGCGGAAAGGTGGACATCAACAAAGCCGGAGAGGCTCTGCTTAAAACCATGGTGGCAAGTTTGGATATAGAGCAAAATGAAAAAGACATCATCGTTGATTCTATCCTGGATTGGCGTGATGAAAACAATCTCCACCGTATGAACGGCGCTGAAGATGATTATTACCGGTCTTTACCCGAACCCTATGAATGCAAAGATGCCGACTTCGACAGTATTGAAGAACTTCTGCTGGTCAGGGGCGTAACCAAGGAGATCTATTTGACCAGGCTGAAAGATATGGTAACCGTTTCAAAACCGAAAAGCGCTTCTTCCAAAACGAACATAGCGGTCAAGAAGAGCCGGGGTATACAGAAAAGAGACGGCTGAATTGAATAAGATCAACATCAACGCCGCATCGAGAGGTGTGCTTCTTTCCCTCCCTTCCATGACGGAAGAACTTGTCCAGGCGATCATGGACTACAGGAAGGAGGCCGATTTCAAATCGCTCACGGATATTTCGGCAGTGCTTGGATCAGAAGTCTACAATGCCATTTCTCCCTACCTCACCTTGAATTTGAGCCCTTTTTTCACGATTACTTCCGTGGGAAAACTCAATGACAGCAAAATAAAAAGTGGAATTGATGTGATGGTTGAAATAGACAAGAGCTTTCCATCCGGTTACAGGATCGTTAAATGGCGCGATCGTATGAGTTTAGAAAAATAGATAGAAAAAGGAGATCTGCTTTGCTTTTTCAGACGAGCCTCGGAATCGATTTTCAGGATACTTCGGTTTCCGTTGCACTCTTGAAGACTTCCATAAATGATGTGAAATTAGCATCTTCCGGAACTTTTCCCCTTTCAGGTGAAATCGCTGCCACTGAAAAATTCGATCAGGCGGTGGATTTCATTGGCGCTTTTTTGAAAAAGGCCAGGATATCTCCGGCCTGCGTCTTTTTGAGTCTGCCGCGCAACGTTGTTATCATTCGATATGTGGATTTGCCGGTTGCATTGAAAGAGAATCTTCAGGGCAGTCTGCGATATGAAATGGAGAAGTTCATTCCACTCCCTGAAACTGAAATATTTTATGATTATCAGATAATCTCCGAAGAAAAGGAAACCGGCAAGCTAAGAATTCTTCTTGCAATCATCAAGAGAACCACGTTAGATCCTTATCTCGCCTTACTGAGCCGGTTAAACCTCCGGATTTCCGGAATCGAATTTTGTTCCACTGCCATATCCAATTACTTTTCAAACCAACAAAAGGCGGGAAATGCGAACGGAATGGCTGTCGTGTTGGCAGGGGATGGTTTTGTTCAACTGGATTTCCTGAAATCGGGGTTTTTGCAGTATTCAAGATGGCTCAACAATGGGCAAAATGAACCGGATCTCACAGAGCGTTTGGCGCAGGAAATCAGGAAGCTTGCAGGGGAACATCATGGAGAAAACGGCAGTCGATTGGAAACGATTTTTCTGGGGGATGCATCACAGGAGAAGCTGTCGGAATATTTGAAGGAAATGGACGAAATCGACCTTCACATGGTGGATCTCTCAAGGAATCAAATCCCTTCACCCCACTTAATTCCAGCCTACGGACTGGCTCTCAAAGGCATCCGGAACGTTCCCACGGACATCAACCTCATGCCCGCGGCTTTGCGAAAAAAGCCTAACAAGGCGGGGCAATATGTCATGCTGACGCTATCCATGCTTCTCATTCTTTCGGCCATGGCTTGGGGAGGAGGCAATATTTTCTCCAAGAAAGTCTATCTTGGCAAACTCAATGAAAAGATCAGTCACTTGGAGAATCAGGTCGAGGCCATTGAAAAATCAAGAAAGAACATCGAGAAGGTTGAAAATCAGATCGATTATTTAAATGCCCTTTACAGCAAAAGCGTAAGCGCACTGGATATCTTGAAAGATTTGAGTGAAAGGATCCCGAAAACCGCATGGCTGAAAAAATTCAATTTTTCGGAAAAAGGCGTGACCATCGATGGCTGGGCGGAATCTTCCTCGGAATTGATCCCGGCCCTGGAAAGTTCTCCTCTTTTCAAAGACGTGTCTTTTCTATCGTCCATAACAAGGGACAGAAGCGGCAAAGAAATTTTTCGGATCGGCTTTAAGCTCAACTGATCAGGCTGAACGATTCTCATGAGACAATATCTGATTTGTATTTATTATGATTGCAAAGAAACTGGTGTTCCATTGCCCAAATTAAAACTTGATAGACAGAGAAAATTTCTGTTTGCCGCCCTGGCAATTTTGCTTTTAGCGGGACTTATCTATCGATTTATGCCCTTTCTCCAGGACCTGGTTCCATCTCAAGAAGAAATTGAGTTACGGGAAAGGACGCTCATAAAATACGAGAAAATGGTTCGCGCCGGCAAGCAACTGGACGGACAGCTTGCATCCTTGGAAGGCGTGCTTTCGCAACTGGAATCAAAACTTCTGGAAGGAAAAACACCTTCCCTTGCAGCGGTGGACATCCAGAAGATTTTGAACGATATTGCTCAGAAGAGCAATGTTGAGATAAAAAGTGTAAAGGTGTTGAAACCGGAAGACCTGGATAAAAAAGGGTATTTGAGCATTCCGGTAACCTTTTATATGATTGTGAGCGTCAGACAGTTCAAAGACATGCTTTATTCCATAGAGAATTCAAAAAAACTCCTCTCGGTCATTAAAGTGGAGGCCAGTTTTTATACACGGCGATCCAGCGATATACGCTGCAATATAACCGTGGCAGGGTATATGAAGCAGAAAGAGATCTGATGGATAAGGGAATCCTGACCAAAAAGTGACCTCTTCCAAAGGGAAGGTCATTTTTGTTGTTCCCCTGAAAAGGCAGGCGTTATGTTTTCAAAAATATGGTTGATCAATCTTCTTCTAACAGCCATGGTTGTGTTTGCAGGGTTTCAGGCATACAGGGCCTGGTGGGGGGAAGAACGAAAAATACCAGCTATCAGCACCGTTAAAGAAACGCCTTCAACCTTTGAAAAAAAGATGTATAAGAAGAAAGAGATTCCTGCAACAGAATACGAAACGGTTGCCACAAACAATCTATTCGCGGAGGACCGCGCTGAAAGCAAACCCGAGGAACCGACAAAAGAGCCTGATGCAAAACCTCAAGCCGATCAAAAAATGATGGATTTCATGGAAAAAGAGGTGGAAAAAATTGCTCTTTACGGTGTGCTTATATCCGATAGTGAGAAAAAGGCCTTGGTGAGCAACCTGGAAATAAAGGCCCCCACGGTAACAACGCGGAAACCTTTCGGGCCTGCTTTTCTGAAGAGGACGGTCAAAAATCAAAGACCGGCGGCATTGGCGCCGGTTTCATCCGGAGACAAGTTAAAATGGGTGAAGCAAGGCGACCTGATTGGCAAATTTAAGGTGGTCGATATAAAAAATGACAGCATCCTTCTAACGGCGGAGGGCATGGAGTTTTCGGTTTTCCTTTATGAAAAAAGGGGTCAAAAAAGTGCGGTCCCTTTGAAAAAAGAAACCGGACCGATCGGTTGTCAGCGTAGGACCCGGCGCCAAGAGTACACCGGCGTCAGCGCAGCGCAGCGCCGGCGCCGGTGAAGACACGAGCCGGCAAAACAGGCTGACCTGATAAAAAATATTCAGGAAAGGCTGAAACCCAAAACTAATGTACCCACCGGAAGTGCACCCGGAAAGTAAGACTAAATTGAAAAGAATATAAGGGAACTGGAACGATATGAAACAATCAGAATTTTTTCCCCCAGGCCTTTTATGGGCATTGTTACTTCTAATGATGTTTTTCTCCGTTGGTTGTGCAGGACAAAAACCGGAGGCTAAGATCGAACAGATCAGGACACAGGAACCCTCGGTGCAAGAAAAAATTCCCCAGGCAGCGCCAAATCCGGACAACCGGGTCTATACGGATGAACAAGGCAGGTTCGAACTTGTGGCAACCCCTTCCGGTTATGTGAAGAAACGCCTTGATGCGCCTGTTGATATCCCAAAAAAAACTGATCAGAAAGAGCCGGAAGAATCCCGATCCGTTCCAAGAAAAAAGGATTCGCAAAAGACAAAAGGACCCGCGGTCGCAGCGGCTAAATCTCCCTCGCGGCAAACACATCCTGAACAAGCCTCTCCCCAGAAGAAGGATCACGAAGACAAAGGGCAAAAAATAGTTCTTAATTTTGATAATGCCGATCTGAACGAAGTCATCATCACCATGGCCGATATTCTGGGAATTAACTACATTGTCGACCCGGGTGTGAATGGGAAAGTTACCATCCATACGGCCCGGGGATTGAACAGGCAGGATCTGTTCCCTGTTTTTTTCCAGATTCTCGAAGTAAACGGGCTTACGGCGGTCAAAGAAGGAAACCTTTATAAGATCCTGCCTATGAAGGATTCGCCGCGGATGGTCATTAATCCTATCACGGCCCTGGGACAGAAGAACATCCCCGATGAGGAAAGAATCATCATTCAGATCATTCCACTCAAATTCATAGCCGCCCAGGAAATGACCAAACTCATCACCCCGTTCATGACATCGGGAGGAACCGTTGTATCCGATACGGGTTCCAATACCTTGCTGGTGGTGGACAAATGGATGAATATCCTCAAAATATTGAAACTTGTAAGCAGTTTTGATATCAATATTTTTGAAAGAGTTGATTACCGATTTTACCGACTCAAGAACCTGGATGTGGAAGAAACGACGAAAATGTTCGACGATTTTGCTCTTACCTACAGCAAATTGTCGAACATGCAGGTGAAGTTTATTCCTATAACCAGGCTCAATACCATGCTTGTCGTGAGTTCTTCGCCGGCAGTATTCGAAAAGGTCGATGAAATTCTTAACCAGATTGACGTGGTGGCACAAGAAACGGAACCCAGGATCTATGTGTACTTTGTCAAGAACGGAAATGCAGCCCAACTTACAGAACTTATGAATCAGGTCTTTCCCGGATCAAGCACGGACAAGGAAACATCCATAATCAAAAACGAGGTCAAAAAAGACAATTCCGTGTCAAACCCCGGAAATCCTTATTCCAAAGCGCGCATACAAGAAAAAAAGGCGGAAAAAGCAGCGGAAAAAGCCGAGGCCAAAGAAAGTGCAAAACCGGAAGCCTCTTCTACCCAAGCAGCGTTGGCCGAAGGGGCAGGCACTTTACGAGAGCAAGATCAACATCACGGCGGACGAAGTACGAAATGCCCTCATTATCGAAGCCATTCCATCGGATCATAGAATCATAGAAAACATATTGAATCAGATAGATATCCTGCCCAGGCAGGTCTTGATTGAAGCGACCATAGCAGAGATCACCATTGATACGAGCACGGACATTGGAATGCAGTGGGCCTTTGGCCAGGGTGCGGCGCAGGGAGAGGCAAGTTTCGCCGCCACCATAAACAAGTTGGTATCCACCGCGACAAGCGCTCGCTTCTCAGGCCTCAACGCCGCGGTAGGCGTGACGGACAAATGGTTTGCCGCACTCAACGCTCTGGCCACTGAAGGGAAGGTCAATGTGATTTCCTCTCCCCATGTGCTTGCCTCGGAAAACAAGGAGGCGAAAATCGACGTGTCGAGAGAAATCCCCGTGGCCAGTTCATCCTATACCACCAACAGCGCCACAACGGTTACGGAAACCGCCATTGAGTACAGGGATACGGGCGTTATTCTTACGGTCATTCCACACATCAACGATAAGGGGCTCGTGACCCTTGAGGTTGCCCAGGAAGTCAGCGATCTGGACGCCGATGTCCTTGTAGGGGGCAAGGCCTATCCTTCCTTTTTTAAGCGTAATGTCACCACAACCCTCACCGTCAAACACGGTCAGACGATTGTGATCGGAGGACTGATAAAGGATAAAGAAACCGAAAGTGAGTCAGGCGTACCCTGCTTGATTAAGCTTCCCATTGCGAAATACATTTTCGGTCAAAATTCAAAATCAACGGAGAAGATAGAGCTCGTTGTGCTTATCACCCCGAAGGTAATTGTCAATCTGGAAGATGTGATTCAGGTAACCGATGAGTTCAAGCAGAAAGTGAAGGCTGTCGTCAAGCGGTTCAACCCATAAATATCACTGAATAACAAGTTAATCGCAAAAAATGGGGCGTTACCGCTTCAAACCGTCTTCTATTCAAATTCGCAGCTGCAAATTCTGCAATATCCGCTTATCATACCGCGCAGGTTTCATGGCAACCACGAACGGGACACAACCATTTTCCCTATCCTATTCGGGCAATCCGGTTACTTTTTGATCTTCATTCTGATTCCGTGGTTTCTCACCCTGAATGAATCCCTGTGCAGTGAATGCTGAAGAAGCGGGACTCCCTCGAATAGCCGTGGTCGTTTCTCAGAACATAAGGCCCTATCTCGAAGCCGTCGACGGTTTCAATCTGGCTTTGTCAAAAAGTTCCGAGGCCACTGTGGAAGTAGTGAAGCTCTGGAGGTTTCAAAATTCTGAACGGCCATCGCTTGGCTGAAAGTCTATTGGAAAGGCAATTCGGTGTCTACCTTGCGATCGGCCCGGAGGCCTTTCGATTCCTTTGGAATCATTTTGATTCGAACAGCGTTTTGAAACTCTACTCCATCGTTTTGAACCCTCAAAGAATTCTTGGTTCCGCTGACAATTTGTGCGGGATTCCGCTGAACATCCCGATTCAGGAACAGCTTAAAATCATTGCCGCGGGAATTCCCAATGCTAAAAGAATCGGCCTTCTGTATGATCCCGCTCACAATGAAGAATTTTTCAAAAACGCTGCAAACTTTGCATCCATGCGCGGCATGAAAATCCTCCCATTGAAAGTTGACGGCAGAAAAGAGATCCCTTCGCTTCTCAAGAATTACTTGACGGATATGGATGCCTTATGGCTTATTCCTGATCGAACCGTTATATCTGAAAGTATCGTTCGTTATGTGATCAAAGAGGCCTTTATTAAAAAAGTTCCCACAATCGGATATAATCGTTTCTTTTATGAAAGTGGGGCTTTGATGGCCTTTATTTTTAATTATCAGGAACTTGGAGAACAGGCCGCCCAAAAGGTCTTGGCCGTCCTTTCCGGCCGAACCTGCAATGATTCGGCGCCGGTGTTTCAAGTCTGGATCAACAAACGAGTTGCCGAAAAACTGGAAAGAAAGGTGTCTGAAACCATTTCGCCACCTTTTGTATTTGGCCCATGAGAAATCGTATCGGAATACATCTGAGGCTCCTCCTTGGAGTTTTCGCCATTATAGGGATAACGACTTTCCTGCTGGGATATGTGGGGGTGAGTCTTACGAAACAATTTGTCCATGATCGATTTGAAGATCGCATTTCCTACCTTGCAAAATACCTTGCACTGAATGCGGAATTAGGCATATTGATAGATGATAGAACGATGTTGAAACGGCTCGCACTACAACCTTATGACGGCCAACGATGTAGGAAAGGTAGAGATTTTCAACAAGGAAGGGACGGAACTTGCGGCTGTGCATAAAGACATTCCCGGTCCCTTTTCCGTTGTGGAAACTCCCGTTCTTCCGAGCGAATCCGGAACCGAAAATCGGGTTTTCGATCTCTTTGAACAAGGCTTGAAAATTAAGGATCCCATTGGTACCATTCAAATCACCTATAGCACATGGGATCTTGAAAGGCTTCTCACGAAGATAGAAAACCGTTTCGTGTGGCTCTCTTCGGGACTGGCGTTTTTTGCCGCACTGGCTTTCTATTTCCTTTCACGATCTCTGGTGGCTCCTGTAACGCGGTTGGCCGAAGCAGCCAGAAACGTTGAACAGGGCAACCTGGATACCCGTGTTTATCCTTGCGGTCCACCTGAAACGAGACGTCTTGCGACATCGTTTAACTCCATGCTCGACTCACTGGAAAAAAACCGAAAAGCCCTTGAAGATGTCTATCAGGAATTGATGAAGCAGAATGCCCTGGCTGAAATAGGCAAATTTTCCATGATGATTGCGCACGAAGTGAAAAATCCATTGAGTATTATTAAAAGCTTCACTTGATATTCTCAAAAAAGACTGTGATCTTTCTCCGGGCAAAATCATGGTTGACTACATGGAAGACGAAATAAAACGTCTGAACCGCTTGATTGAGGATTTTCTCGCTTTTGCGCGTCCCGCCAGACCTTCGTTCCGCCCCGTGGATTTAAATGCGCTTCTCAATGAAATCGTCAGAAAATTCCAAATGCAGGAAGTCCATTATTCCGTTGAGATTGAATCTCACATTCCTTCCGAGCCATTTGAAACCGATGCGGATCCCGATTTGATCACGAGAGCAATCAGCAACATTTTAAAAAATGCGATTGAAGCGAACGGCGACAAAGGCATCGTGCGAGTGAGTGTGTTTTGTGGAAATTTAACCTGGAAAATGGCCATTGAAGACCAGGGAGAGGGAATCGATCCGGATAAATTGGAAAAAATCTTTGAACCTTTTTATACCACCCGATCCAAGGGTACCGGTCTTGGACTTGCCTACGTCTTCCAGGTGATCATGGCACACAGTGGAAATGTATGGGCGGAAAACGGAGAATACGGGAGGGGCGGTTTTCAATGTGGAACTGCCGGTTCGAAAAGTTAGAAAAGGAGAAATACATGGCTCATATTCTCATCGTTGATGATGAAGAAAAGATGCGGCATCTTCTGTCCATTATGTTAAGCAGGAGGGGTTATGCCATAGAACAGGCCGCAAATGGCCTTGAAGCACTGGCAATGATTGAGAACGCACTCTTTTGATATGATCATATCAGATATAAAGATGCCCCAAATGGATGGCATTGAACTCCTTAAGAAGATTCAGGAAATGGACGCCCCTTGTCCCGTCGTGTTTATTACGGCCTTTGCGACGGTTGAATCGGCCGTGGACGCCATGCGGGATGGCGCTGTTGATTATATCAGCAAGCCTTTCGATGAAGACCGCATTGTATTGACCGTGGAAAAAACGCTCAATTTGTCCCGAATTCTTGCTGAAAATCGGGATCTGAAAAAGGAACTCAAGAAGGCGGCAGGAAGTGAAAAGATTATTCACGCTTCTAAAGAAATGAATGCCATCATAAATCTGGCTTACAAGGTCGCCCAAGGCGACACGGCGGTTCTGATAACCGGGGAATCAGGTACTGGAAAAGAACTTATCGCAAATTATATTCATGCCGTATCGCCCCGGAAAAATATGCGATTCGTACCTGTTAACTGTGCCGCCATTTCACCGAATCTTGTGGAATCCGAATTGTTTGGTCATGAAAAGGGTTCATTTACAGGGGCATCCGCAAAAACGACAGGCAAATTTGAATACGCGACAGGGGGCACTCTCTTTCTTGATGAAATCGGGGATTTGTCCCTTGAGGCCCAGGCCAAACTTCTGCGGGCGCTTCAAGAAAAAAAAATACAGCGGGTAGGTGGAAATAAAGAGATTGCCGTCGATGTAAGAGTCATATGTGCTACAAACCAGGACCTTGAAAAACTGGTTGGGACTGGCGCCTTTAGAAAGGATCTGCTTTTTAGAATCAACGTTTTTCCCATTAAGCCGCCTCCCTTGCGGGAACGAAGCGAAGACGTGATTCCCCTCTGTCTCCATTTCTTGTCGCAATTGGACCAGACAAGAGAGATTCGCCTGACGGATGGCGCCATCAGAGTCCTTATGGAATATTCCTGGCCTGGAAATGTTCGAGAACTTGCCAATGCAATGGAGAGGGCCATGATCCTTTGCGACGGAACCACAATAACGGCACAGACCATTTCTTTTTTGAAAACACCTAAAGAAATCAGTGACGGTAATGCGGATTTTCAGCTTCCGAAGGAAGGAGCATCGTTGGAGAAGATCGAGGAGAATCTCGTCGAGCAGGCACTGAGAATTTCCGGAAACAACCAGACAGCCGCGGCGAGACTTCTTGGGCTGACCCGGGCAAAATTCAGGGTTCTCATGAAAAGGGTGAATGGGTAAATTGCGGCTGAACGAAAATACCGTTCAGGCACAACATCGGATTTAAATTTCTGGTTCATACATGATTCACAAGCAACTAAAAAGATATCCCTTTTTTCTTTTTGTGGCCGTCATTGTTATTTCGGTCGCAATGTCGGATGCATATGCCGTTGAAGAGGGAAGTGCAAAGAAAAGCGATACGCTTTTAATGTTTGTGGGTGAAGATATTGATGTGCTCTCCATTGCCTCAAGACGCGAGGAAAGCGCATGGCAGGCTCCTGCCGTGGCCACGGTTATTACACGGGAAGAAATTTGGGAGAAGGGCGTCAGGACCCTCAGTCAGGCACTTGAAATGACCCCCGGTTTCTACATGGCTCAAAAGGAGTGGGGATCGGAATCCTATCTGCGGGGAATTCCCAATAGCGTATTGTTTCTTTATGATACCGTTCCCATGGGTTCGGATGTTACAAAATCCCTTCAACCGCTTGATCATGAACTTTCCCTGGTTTCCGTGAAGCGAATCGAGGTGATTCGAGGACCCGGGTCCGTGCTCTGGGGGCCTGATGCCTTCGCGGGCATCGTAAACGTGGTTCCCATGACGGGAAAGGATCTGGATGGCGTCGAGACCGGCGTGCTGTATGGCGCACCGGGAAACCAGGCGGCGGCTTTATGCCAATATGGGCCACGACGGCGGAGATTGGGATCTTTTCCTCTCCGTGCGGGGTCGGAGCGGCGAGGAAGACGATACGACCTGTAACATTGTGAGATTCTGGGGGGATGATGGAAAAAATGCCTATCCTTATGAAGACCGTTTCGGGGAAGAACAGTTAGGCAGATCCCGGTACTTCGAGGCATCGGGCCGCTTTGCCTTACAAAGACTGGTTCTCCGTGTCGGGCCTGATATCCGATTACAAAAAACCCTATGCCATTACCGGACCGCCTGAAAGCAGTTCGCAGGAACTCACCTGGCCGGAAAGCAGGGGCGGACCGTTCGGATATGTGAAACTGGAAGCCAACAAGGACCTTGATTCCTTTTCGGGCCTGCGATTTACCGGATATTATAACTGGCAGAATTCTGAATACGAGATCATTGACCGGACTTTCGAACAGCAGGAAAGCTCCCTTTATGGCGAACTCATATACGACCGCTCCTTTTTTGCGGGAAAAGGAGTCTTTACGGGAGGGATGGCCTACAGAAAGACCGATGTAAATGATGCGCCGCTCTGGAGGAGTTATTTTCCGGATTATGTTGGCTCGACCAAACGACTATAATCTCTTGCCCCTTTACTCCCTGGAAGACTATAACGTCCGGCTTTGGTCCCTGTTCGGCCAATACACGCATAAAATAGGCGATTTTGATTTTCTGGTGGGTTTGAGAAATGACAACCATGACCAGTACAAGGATGCCTTGAGCTACAATGCGGGGGTCGTATGGAGCCCGCGATCGGAATGGGTATTGAAATTATTGTATGGAACGGCCTATCGCACCCCCTATGTGAAGCAGCTTGTGGGCGGCGCGGAACCGGATCTGGAAGAGATTGAAACGTTGAATCTTCAGGTCTCCTGGAAACCCACCGAAAAGGTCAACCTGACCGTCGGCGGATTCAGCAGCAGGATTGACAACCATTTGATGGAAGACCCCTATGCCGGGCCTTTCCGAGCCAAACCATCAGAAGATTTACGGGGTTGAGCTGATGGGGAACGTTTTTCCCATGAAAGAGTTGAGCTTTTCCGCCAATCTCACGCTTTTAAACAACAGCGGCCCCGATGAGACCTATAATTACCTCAAATACTGACGATCCTACGAAGCCTCGTTTACGAACAACTGACTTTCCCATATGATACCGGTCCGAAAAGGCTGTTTAATCTGACGGGAACCTGGCGGCCCATGGACAACGTGACTCTTTTTGCCCGGCTGGGATACCATTCTTCCACACAGCTTATTTATCCCAGGGCAGACAGTTTCTCTACGATCTCCGGTGCGTGGCTCCTTGATATGGCCGCCACCTATAACAATATTTTTATTCCCGGTCTTGATCTTCAGGTATCCGTCAGGAACCTGACGAACAACCATTATGAAATTCCCGGGACGTACAGTACCATAGAAGGGGACCCCATTTCAGCGGAAGTTGTCCTCAGAAAGAGATGGTAGCATGCATGATCGGAACCGAAATGGCCACATCTGTTCAGCATTGGCTTAAATTCGACCAACGGGTGGATTCAAACAGGCGAACAAGTTTCGTTTTCAACGCGTTTCCATTTTTCTCTCAAGGGTCTTTAGGATGGCGAAGCAAATAAGAATCCTGGCAATCATTCCATCTTATAATGAAGAGAAAAGTATTGCCCATGTGATTGGCGCCATAAAGGATAGCGATCCTTCCATTGATATCCTTGTGGTGAATGATGGTTCAAGCGACAACACCGGCTCTGTCGCCAAATCCACGGGGATGGCGCTTCATTTTGAATCTGCCCTGCAATCTCGGCATTGGCGGAGCGGTGCAGGCCGGGTTCAAATATGCCAGCAGAAACGGCTATGACGTTGCCTTTCAATTTGACGGGGATGGCCAGCATCTTACTTCAGAGATTAAAGCATTATTAGAGCCGATTTTGACGAATGATGCGGATGTAACCATTGGGTCACGATTCTGCGGGAAAACCGGGGGGTTTCAATCTACTTTGCTGCGCCGTGGTGGAATCAAAATTTTTCGAACTGCTGAATTCTCTTCTCATAAAGCAAAAAATTACCGATAACACCTCCGGATTCAGAGCGTATCGCAGAAAAGCCATTCATTTTTTGGCGGATCAATACCCTTCAGACTATCCGGAACCGGAGGCCGTGCTGCTGCTTGGCAGAAATGGTTTCAGGCTGAAAGAAGTTGCTGTCCGCATGCAGGAAAGAAAAGAAGGAAAGTCTTCCATAACAGGCATAAGATCTGGATATTACATGATAAAGGTGTTGCTGGCACTCTCTGGTAAGCGCATTGCGAACCACGGTTAAAAATGGGGCGGATGACCATGCTGACAAATTTTAATGAAGCAACCATTCAATATATCTCTATTGCAGGGAGCATTATCTTTATTGCACTGATGATCCTGCTGATTCGAAACAGAAAAATCAAAGAGGAATTTTCCATCCTCTGGCTGTTTTTCGGAATCGTCTTCTTGGCTCTTTCCGTCTGGCGGGGCAGTCTTGAAATCATTGCGGGCTTTCTCGGAATCGCCTATGCTCCTGCCGCCATATTTCTTATACTGATTATCGCGATCATTTCCATATTGATTCATCTCTCCGTGATCATTTCAAAGATAACGGATCAAAATAAGATTATGATTCAGGAAATCGGGCTTTTGAAAATGGAGTTGGACATTTTAAAAGGCGACTGCGAGACCTGCCGCCTGGAAACTCCCAAAGAAGAATAGTTATTTTCCATGACGCATCCTCAACCCTCATTGCGCGTATTACATATCGGCAAATTTTATCCTCCCTTTGTAGGAGGAATGGAAAATTTCATCGGCGACCTTCTGCCAAACTCTGGAAAGATGCGGCGTCACCACCGCGGCATTGGTTCATGGGCACGAATTCGGGAGGAAACGTGCCTATAGGCAAGATAAGGAAAACAGGATTTATCGCGCGCCATCCTACGGAAACCTTTTGTTTGCACCGATCAGTCCCGCCTTTCCCCTGTATCTCTTGCGGCTGATAGCGAATTTTAAACCCGATATTCTTCACATGCACCTGCCCAATATTTCCGCATTCTGGGCTATTTTATCTTCCCGGGCAAGAAAAATTCCATGGATTGTGCAATGGCAATCCGACGTGATATTTTCAGAAATCAACTTTCGTTTAGCTGCCGCTTACAGACCGGTTGAACAGTATCTCCTTGGAAAAGCCAAACAGATTATTGTGGCAACGCCTCCATACCTTTCGTCCAGTTCCGCTCTCTCGAAGTGGCAGGAAAAATGCCGCGTAATTCCCCTTGGTCTGAATGAAAAGAGGCTTAAAAAACCGCGGGACAGCGCACTGGAATGGGCCGAGAAAGCTTTGGCAACCAGGAAAAATGCGGGTGCTTGCCATCGGAAGACTGACCTATTACAAAGGACATGAGATTCTTATAAAGGCCGCCGCCAAAGTTCCGCAAACCCATACGCTTATTATCGGAAAAGGGGACTTGAAAGATAGACTGGACAACATGGTGAGAACATGGGGTCTGAAGGAAAGGGTGGAACTGATCGGATTCGTGTCCGATGAAAAACGAACGGCCCTTCTTGCCACCTGTGATATCCTCTGTCTGCCTTCGATAGAGAGAACCGAGGCGTTCGGGCTGGTTTTGCTGGAGGCCATGACTTTTTCAAAACCGGTCGTGGTCAGCAACGTGCCTGGCTCCGGGATGGGTTGGATCGTATGCCACGAGAAAACAGGGCTTCATGTAGTCCCCGGCGATGTAGACGACTTATCCAAGGCATTACAGCTGCTGTTCGATAACCCCGAAAAAAGACGTATTATGGGCAGTGCCGGAAAAAAACGTTTTAATGAGTTATTCAGAATAGAACAGACTGCCAAAAGAACCGCTGGTTTGTATCAGGAGGTGATAGATATAAATGCTGGCCGATCCAGGCAGAGACAATTCCATCCAGCTTAGAACGGAGCACCAATGAGGATTTCAAACGGAGTTGTGGATGACGACTGCGTGAGGTTTTTATTTTGATCCCGGGTTTTTTTGGTTCCCGGAAACTTCCTTCGCCTTGAAACAATCCAGGCCCCTTTCCCGAACGGAAGACTGTCTTTCCATCCCCCAACATATTTTCCACCGTCTGGAAGGATTAAAGTGCCCTGTCCGCAGTACTGGCCTTTTTTCCATCCCCCCTCATATTTTCCTCCATTATAATGCGCCAGGGTCCCATATCCGTCAAATCTTCCATCTTTGAATTCACCAGCATATTTATACCCCTCGCGCAAGACAAGAACGCCATACCCATCCTTGCAATCCCCTTTAATGCACTGCGCATAAATGCTTCGCAGGCGGGAAAGAAAACAACATCAAACAAAAGATCATGAAGAAACGCTTTTTCATTTTTTCTTCCCTACTAATAATCAAAAATGCGGCCCACATCAGATGGAAACCGTGAGACCATCGTAGGCGACGGTCACGTTGTAAGGAAGGTTGCGATCGGAAACGATCCGGTTCACGATTGCCTGCCATTGTTTCTGGTTCATGGGGATAGGATAGGGTTCCCCGTTTACCGGGGATTTCAAAGGGTCCGCGGGCGCGTACTTCTTCTTATAGTGATTGGCCGGATCGCCCGGGATCATATCCGCATCCCCCATGTGAACCAGATAGACTCCCTTTCTGGGCCTGATGGCCTCTATGAAAGAGAGGGCCCTTTGAAAACTCATATGGCTTGGCCGGTTATGCACCGGTTCGTTCAGCCAGAAGGATTGCATGACAAGATAGTCGGGCCCCACCAATTCATCAGGCATTTCGGGAATATCTTTAAAGTCGGAGGTATACACGATGCTTGTCGTTCGGCCGTGGTCCTCTTTGATTCTAACAAGAAATCCCACGGAACCTCTGGCAAATGTACCGTGGTCCGTATCAAAAGGGAACCCCTCAAATTCTTTTATCCTGAACCAGATTCCGGGTTCAACAATCTCGTTCTTGATTACCTTCATGTCCTCCAGGTATGCGAATCTCTGACGGACAACGCGGCAGGCAGGTTCCGTCAGAAAAACAGGTATGGGCGCGAATGTCCCATCAGGACGGTTCCTCAGGTAGGCGAAAAGCTCGTCGAGCCCGATGTAGTGGTCATTATGTTCATGGCTGATGAACACTGCGTCTATATGGGACACCGCATGCCTTTCGAGCTGTTCCCTTGCGTCCGGACCGCAGTCGATCAGCAGGGTGGTTTTACCCCTCAAAAGAAGCGATGTCCTCGTCCTTTTTTCCTGATTTGCCCGCATCGTTTCACAGGTTTTGCAATCACAGGCCAGTTCCGGAAGTCCCCAGGCGGCTCCTGTTCCCAGGAATGTCAATTCCATAGCTTTTCTTCCCTTAAACAGTCAAAATCGGTATTCTTTCATAGGCTGGTTTACTTTTTTTAAAGAGACTCACCGATCCTTCAATTTTCCGTATTTCCAAAGGTTTGCCATGGCCTGTGCAGCCCTTTCGGGCGTGGGATAATTCATGAGCGCCCCCGCTTCCTCCAGGTCTCTTATCTGTTCGTCCCAGATTCCGGGAGGAGAAAGAATGCAACTGATCACCGGCTTTTTCTGTTTCCACTTCTTGAGCAGGCCGCTTATCCCCTTCACCGCGTCCCTGTTGGCGGACGCGAACATCATGAGAAAAAGGATGCCCCCGACATTCCCGTCTTCCAGAACGGCTTCCACAATTCCTTCAATGGCCGAGGAATCGTACCACGCCGGTCCCATGTCCACGGGATTGGTTCTCAGGGCCAGGGGAGGAAGCAACCTGTTTATTTCCTCCTGGGTCTTCTCCGTAAATCGGACAATCTCCAAACCCTGATCCTCACAAAGGTCGCAGGCAGCCATGGCCGGTCCGGCCTGCCCGGACAGCACGGCCATTCCCCGTGCCTTGGGAACCGGGCAGGAAACCATGGCCCTGGCAGTATCCAAAAGATCCTGCGTGTCATGAACCGTCAACACCCCGGCCTGGTTCAGGGCGCCCGTATAGATTTCGTGTCTTCCCGCCATGGACCCCGTATGAGAAAGGCATGCCTGGTTGCCGATGGTCCCTTTCCCCGTCTTATAGGCAATGATGGGCTTTCTGCCAAGCAATTTTCTGGCGGGTTCCAGCAAGGCCGCCGGATCATCAATGCCTTCCACATAAAGGACAATCACTTCCGTTGTCCCGTCATTCATCAGATATTCAAGAATCCGGGGGAAATCCACATTCAGTCGGTTGCCTAATCCGATAATTTTGCTGAAACCCATATCCATACGCATGGCCATGAAACCGAGAAGATGGGAGATCCCTCCGCTCTGACTCACAAGACAGATGCCGCCCTTTTTCAGAAGCGAGAATTCCGGGGTGAAAGAGGCATTGAGGCCCGCATGAAAGTTGATCATGCCAAAGGTATTGGGACCAATGACGGGAATGCCGGCATCCTTGGCAATCCGCTCTATTTCATCATGAAGGACAGCGCCGGAAGAATCCTCGATTTCCCTGAAACCGGCCGAGATCAGGACGATGCCTTTCACCCCTTTTTCAGCACATTCCCTGAAATACCGCGGGAACCCCTTTGGCGGGCACGACCACGATGGCCAGATCAATAGGCCCGGGATAGTCGGAAACGGATGGAGAAGTCTTTATTCCGTTGATAACCGTTGCCTTGGGATTCACGGGAACGATCATGCCGGAAAAGCCTCCCATGGTCAAGCTTTTCATAACATGGATAACCCAGTTTATCCGGCTTGTCGGAGGCGCCCACTACCGCCACGGACTCCGGGTTAAATAAGACATTAAGGTTTTGAGAAAATGTTTTCATTCGAAATGATAACTCCCTGTCCCGGATAAACCGGAGTAGAAAAAGAGAAGGTTTCTTTGCGAGCTTTACGACGTTGCATGCGTAAGAAATGTGGATGCCGGCGGCTTCATCGCGCTTTTTTTCCCTTCATTTCATTGTCCAAACCCTCCACGACCGCCAGGGGCGCTTTCACTGTCCTCTCCAGGACCCCGATCAATCCCGATCCCACGGAAGAAAGTGGAAGTGCATTCACCTTGGGATCCTTTACAGTTCCGGTCACCTTCACGGGAATGGTTCCGATATTGCCTCCAAGGAGATAATTTACAACAGGAATATGCCGGACGATCCAGTTGGCCGCTGTAAAAGGAGCGATAAGGAGCGTCATGTCCAGTTTACCGGTGAGAAGGTCATGTTCCCCCTCGAAAACAACGTCCATGGAATCTCCGTAAATGGTCCCCTCTTCAAACCGCACCACACTTCCTTTGATCACCACATTTGCCTTGGCATCGGAGAAAGGGAACCCCTCCTTTTTAAAATGGATGAAACCGCCTGTAAGAAAGTTGCTGATGCTCAGGAATTCAAAAATATTGGTCCACATGGAGCTTCGGTTGATTTTGCCGTCCTTTGCATGGAATTTCATATGGCCGTTGATCGCCTTCATCAATTCCTTCGGTCTTCCCTGGCCGCTGATGCCGCCATCAAGACTGTAGGTCCCTTCGATCTCCTCGTTTGTGAGACACTGGGAGGTGGGATTTATGGGCCGATTTTTCGCAAGCAATGCAAAATCAATTGAGATCCCATCGGGCGCTATCTTCACCGTTCCGGGTGTTTCAATCCCGCAGATCCGTGTATCGGAAAATTCCATCCCAATGCCGTCCCCTTTCACTTTGATCTCCGCATGAAGCGGTTCCCACGCCAGGTTTTCGTAAATAAATTTCCCGACCGCAAGGCGTAAGACTCCCTGAACGGGAAACATCCCATCCTTTCCATCTTCCGGATCCGGAACTTTTTTGGCGTCTCGATCCGCCCGAAACCTCTCAATGTCTTTCCAATCCAGTTCATCCAGGGAAAGATCCAGATTCGCAATAACATCTTTTTCAGAAAAGGTAATCCGCCCGTTACAGTTTCCCTTGGCGTTCATGCCAAAGGAAATGCATTTCTTCTATTTCCACCTTCTTTTCTTCCGTTCTCAGGGAGATCTCTTCGATTTTCAACGGCACGTTCAACGTCTCAAGATCCAACCCCTTTACATGAAGTCCTCCGGACAGGTCCGATTCCCTTGGCGTTTTCAGTAGGATATGGGCCTTGAAGTTTCCTTCCATTTCCCCGGTGAGGATGGGACGTCGCATGAGCAGTTTATCAAAGGTTTGTCTATGCAGGGTTCCGGAAAATTCCGCATCAAGGATACCCTCCTTTGCCGTAAGCTGAAAGGAACCATTGGAAACGTCATCCGATATGACGAGCCTCCGCAGGTCGAAAGCCTTCTTTTCCTTCCTCAGATCAAGGGAAACCTTCACGCCTTGCCCTGAAATCACTTCTGCCGCAACGGATAATTGTCCGTTATTTTCCCAATCTATGTGAGAGTTTGAAAACCTGAGAGGCGCTTTGATTCGGAATTTGTCGGGCAGTTCGGCCTTTTTTGAAATCCACTCGGTCATTTTCGGCCCGACGGTCCCGCTAAAATCCGCCCGGAACGATTGTATCCCGTGCCTGTAGCCTTGAATGGCAACGTCGGACCTCAGCTTGCAATCCGACACAACCATATCCGTATTTTCCAACAAGAGCGTCGAGGAGTCGGTTTTAAATTTTCCTTGGGAAACAAGGAGCGGTTCCGGCAGTTTGGGGGTAACCACCCGCACGTTTTTCAATGTCCCCTCCCCTTGATACTTCCACGATTCCGGATGAGATAAATCCCCTTCAAACTTCAAACCGGACACGTCCAACCGACCTGTCGCTTCCTTGATCTCTCCAAATTCTTCTTCAAGTCCGGCGACGGAAACAAACCAGGGATAGATCTCGTCGAGGACGATCCCCAGAGTCCCGCCTGAAATGGATAGATGGGTTTTCGGTTCCCACTTCAATCCACCATCAATCCCGGAGAAGGAGGATTTTCCCAGGGTTCCCGTGAGTTGTTTGACAGTCACGGCCGAATCGTCATAGTGGAACTGCCCGGATCGAACCAGGATGGGGTATGGCACCGGCTCATATACTGCTTTCAGATTGAAACGGGACACGTCCACATCGGTCTTAAAGGAACGAAGCGTCCCTTGGAGGGCGATTTTTCCTTCCGCACTGCCCTCAATTTCCTTTATCCGGGCAAACTCTCTTGACAAGGAGGTTTTTCCAAGCATCCCTTCCAGAATAGGAAAAAAATGGGCAAGATCCGCCGCCACATCTCCATCCACCTGAAAAGGCCCGTCATCATGCAACAGGTCCAGCTTTATTCGGCCGTTTTTTACGGAACTTCCCTCCATTTCGGCATCGATCCCGCTTCCTTCCAAAATGCCGTCCGAGATCTTCACATCCCCATCCACGTCCGTGAATTCCATACCCAGACCGGAAAGCGAGACACTGCCCGCCTTCCATCCGGCCCTCAATCTCCATGTTCTTCAGGGAGAACGCATCATCGATGGAAGCACCTTCGGAACGGATTTTGACCAAGGGGATATTCCCCCCCTTCAATAGTTCGGATAAATCAACCACCGCTCGCTATCTCACCCGCCAGGGCCAGGGCCAGTTTCCTCGTGGAATCCAGATCGATCTCTTTTCCTTCCAAAAAGACACGGGTACGTTTTTTCTCGGGGTCCCCGGAGACATTTCCGGTTACCGTAAGACGCGGAGATTCAAGACGCAACTCTTTCAGGAAAAGTTCGACCGTTCCGTTCTCGAAAGAGGCGCCCCCTATCAAGTGTGCTCCATCGATTCGTACGGTCTTCCCTTGGTGGTTTAAAACCATATGTGGAACAGTGGCCTCCGCTTCCACCTGCAGATTGCGCAACCCGTCCGCCTTCAGATCCGCCTGGAGAGTCATTTCCCCATCCTCCACCAACCGTTGAGCCTCCGGGAAAAAGTACCCTTCAACGGCGCCCGATTTCAACCGGGTAACTTTGACGTGGCCTTCAAAATGGTATGACGCGGGCAGCAGACGCCCATCAAAGGAGAATTGCTCCCACAAATTGGACCCGGATTCCACATGAATTTCCGAAACGCCCTCTCCACCCGTTATACGGCACGCAATGCCATCAAATCGAAAGAAGTGCGCATCTTTATGATCCAGGACCACGGAACCATTGTGCACGAGGACGCTAAGGTTTTCTTTCGTCAGCGGGGCCAAGAGGGAAGCAAGACTTGTCGGAAAATTCTTATAGTTCCAGCCGGGTTCAAGGTCGTTGTCTTGAAGTTTCTCAGGGATGGGGATCCTTGCGTCGGGACTGTCAAGGGTCAGGGCGGCAAGGGTGATGTCGCCCCTTAAGAGTGGCCAAAAGCGGGGGACAACCGTTACGGACTTGAAATGAATAAGCCCCTGTGACGGCAACCGGAGGCTCGCCCCGAAAACGGTCAACCCGGGCCTTGGAAAGAACGAAATCCCCAATCTGTCGTATTCCAGGCTTCCTCCCGTCTCCGTGGAAACGTATCCGCAAATCCTGTTCCTCGCGAAATCGGAATTGATCATCCTAGGCGTGATGAAAAGGCATAGAATAAAAAGAGACACTATGATGGCGCCGCTGATTAAAAGGATCCGGTGTGTCTTTTTTTTCATGGAGATTCCTGTGCCGACTTCATACACTATTTGCCGGTATCTTATTCAAAAACGCGGCAGGAACGGATTTCCCGAATCTGAAATTGGGCGCCAAGGATTTGAATAGCACTATTTGCCCTTGTTAAGCGGGATGACAGGCCTCCACTTGAGCCATTCCTCCTGGGGCTCGCCATAGAGCTGAAACCTCTCCCCGTTTTTCGCCGGGCTCCCCGAAACCTGTGTTCCGATCTTGGGTCGACCTTTTTCTTTTCGCTGTTTTTCGACCCGTCCAGGACAACTCCTTTGCTCTTGACGTCCTTCTTCTCTTCCAGGTCCGGGGAGCCGGGGGTTGCAAAGGCAATCCCGCCTTCCAGGAGGGCGGCCATCGATTCGGTCTTTATCTTGGCCCCCGTAAAAAGGCTGAAATCCACATCAAGCCCCGAGGCCTTCCAGAATTTGGAGGTGGTCCGCACAAGCGGAGCATATTCTTTTCTGATATCAACGCCGATCAGGGTGGAAGTGGCATCTTCGGAAAGCCGACAGTCCGTCACTTCCCCCACCTTGACCTGCCTGAAGTAGACGGGATCGCCGCTTTTCAAGGATCCCAGCCGCTCGGATACGAGGATCACATGAAGACCGTCCCTGACAACAGTCTCTTCCGGAGGGCTGTTGAGTCCCTGAAAGGTTCTCTCCGGTTTGCCTTTGCCGGGCGCGAAGGTGAGATAGGCGCCCGAAAACAGGGTGTCCAGATTCCTGGTTTCCGCCAGGCCCAGCTTTGGTCGCACGATCCAGAACCGGGTGTCCTTCCGAAGGAAGCTCCCGTACTCTTGTTGCAAAGTCGCCTGGACCCGCACTCCATTCGTCTTTTCGTCAAGCTCTACGGCAAAAACTCTCCCCACGTCCACTCCTCTGTATTTGATCTGTGTCCTGCTGGAAAGTCCATTGCCGTCATTAAAATAAATCGCGAATTTCTGGCCTTCCTGCTCCGCGCGATCCCTGTCCTTAAAAAGCCTGAACGTATCATTATTTTCCGCATTTTGCGTATCGGACCCCTTTTCCGGATCCAGGAAGCTTATCCCGCCCAGAAAAAGACTCTCCAGGGATTCGGCCTTCAGGCTAAATCCGGAAAGTCCCCCCTCAAACGTGATCCCGCTGATGTTAAAGAACCTGGTCGTCTTCTTGACCAGCTCACTGTACTTTTTGTAAATGAAAAGATCGAGCATCACATCGGTGTTGCCGTTCAGATGTATCTGGCTGATCTCTCCAACCTTGACTCCCTTATAATAGATCCCGCTTCCCGCCTTCAAGGCCCCTAAGTCGTCTGTAAGGGCGCTAACATGAAGTCCCGGCGCATCGGTCTTGACAGGGCGGGGTTCCCGCAAGGCCTCGAACCGGTCTGTTTCCTCCCCTTCCCCCGGCATCATGGTGATATAATTCCCCTTCAACAACGTGTCCAAGCCGGTAATGCCCCGTGTGGATATTTCCGGTTCCACTTTCCAGAACTGCGGTGCCTTTCTTCAATTGATTCTTTGCTTCCTTTACAAATCGAACGTGCACATCCACGCTCTCGGAAATCTTTGTTTATCCGGAGGCTCTTTACAAGGCCTATGGGCATTCCCCGATAGATCACCTGTGTCTTTCCGGCCTCAATGCCCTGAGCGTTCTTGAAGGTGATAATCACGTCGATTCCGGCATCCATGAGGCTCTTATAGACAAGCCAGGCGGCAATAACGACGGCTATGAGCGGAAGTATCCAGATGGGGGAAATCCCTCTTTTTCTCTTCAACTCCGGTGTAAGAGGAATGGTTTCCGTATCGATCTTATCTGTCATCATGTATTCTCCCATAGGTGTCGCGTATCAAAAGATATCGCCGCCAGCATGGTCAGAACGACGACCATTGCAAAAAAGGTTGCGGCAGGGGCTGCTTCAATGGTCGTCAAAGACCCCAGATTCACCAGGGCCACCATGATGGCGATGACAAAAATATCCAACATGGACCACCGCCCGATGAATCGAATGACCCTCAGCATAATGGCCTTCTGCCGTAAAGAGGTCTTCCAGTTTCGCTGAATGGAAAGCAGGATCAGCATAATCCCGATGAGTTTGGAAACGGGAACAAGAACACTTGCAAAAAAAATGAGAAACCCGATGAAATAGGTCCCCTCTTGGATAAAATGCTCGATACCTTCCATAATGGTGCTTGGATAATGGTGGCCAAACGATGTGACCGTCATGATGGGCAGGAGGTATGCGGGAAACAGCATGATGAAACTGGTCAGCAGCAATGCCCAGGTCCTCATGATGCTGTCGGGCTTTCTTACATGCAGTTTCGCTCCGCACCTGGTACAGCGCTGTTGAACCCCGTCATCGTCCTGAATAACCGACAATTTATTGCAAACCAGGCAGAGCGCCAATCCCGCATCCGCCGCGGTAAGGGGTCTTTCAACCATCTTTCCTGTTCACCTTTTCGATGAGGTCCCAATACTGATCCTCGGAAAGAGCCGCCGATGAAAAAAGGGATAGGGCCAGGACTCCCACAAAACAGTATAATCCAATCCCGTAGCTGATTTCCGCAATATCCCCCAATTTGATAATGGAAACCAGGATTCCTAGCATATAGATTTCCAGCATTCCCCATTCGTCCATAAACAGGTAGGCCCGGAAGCCCGGCGGGAGAAAATCCGTAAACCATTTAAAACGGATGCAGACGGAAAGACAAAACAGGAGCGCCACCTTCACAAATGGAATAACCGCACTGGTCAGAAGCACAATGAATGCAACCAGATAAAACCCCGATCTGAACAGAGCGCTTACACCCTGCAGAATATTGGCGGAATCTCCCAGGTTCAGGACGCTCAATTTCATGATCGGAAGCAGCATGGCCGGAGGAAAGAGGATAAGACCGCTGAGACTCAATGCCAGAATATATTGTAACGAATCTTTCTTTGTATCGTGTATGACCGCCCCGCAGCGGGGACATTTTTCCACCATACCCGGCGCTTTTTCCCCATTGATCCGCAGCAGAAGATCGCACTCCGGACAGGCGCTTATGCCCTCAAGGGAAAACTTTTGCAGACTGTGTTGAGGGCACATCATTCAGGCTCCTGGATTTGCGGTTTAACGAAATGAGACATTCCCTTTCGGGACAAAATCGCCAAGTACCGGCCCCAAAAAACAACCACTGTCTATACCGGTCATATAACCTTACAATCATATCGCAGAAATTTGGAATCGTCAGACATAAGAGAAAGCTTGTTCGTTAAGGCCTGCGCAATCAACATCCGGTCAAAAGGATCCTTGTGATGAAACGGCAGGTCCCCAAGAACCATGGCTTCCACACCCGAAAAACTAAGTATATCAAGTCCCATTTTATTTGCCATTTCAATGGGATCAAAAGTGATGTCGATTTTACCCATCGAATGTTTAATCATAAGTTCGGCGATGCTCATGGCACTCAGGAAGATCTCATTTGCGGGAGATTCCAGCTCATAGCGTCTTGTCTGACTGAGTTTTTCAGGGTAGGACAACATCCATAAATAGATATGGGTATCAACGAGAATTTTCACGACGGATCACCGTAAAACATGGCATTTATCTCATCATCCTCATCCAAAAAGTCATCCGGGATATGGATTTTTCCCAGGAGCAGTCCCAATTGGCGCTTTGCTTTCGGCTTATGTGCCACCAATTCAACAAGAGGCAGATTGTTCTTTGCGATGATCACCTCTTCCCCGTGATACGCCATATCAACAAGCTTAGAAAGGTTTGTTTTCGCTTCGGAAACGTTGATAATCATTGGTCACTCCGGATTACAAGAGAAACGATAATCCAAGTATATCTATTCGGACCAGGTTGGTCAAGCACATACGCCGGGGGATAGCATTTGTTATTACGAGAATTCCTGAGAACCAGGGCATTATGA
>CAVVEP010000023.1:0-40160 GCA_963747015.1 uncultured delta proteobacterium | reverse complement strand
TGGGAATAAACCGGATTCCCGTGATCAACGTGGAAAACGCCTGCACCAGCGGGTCAACCGCCTTCTATCTGGGGTACAACATGGTGGCCGCGGGCCAGGCGGAGATGGTTCTGGTGTGCGGCGCGGAGAAGATGTGCGTACCGGGATTCGGTCTCATCAGTTCAGGGGAAACGCAGTTGGACACGCAGTTGGGCATGGTGGCGCCCGCCGGATTTGCGCTGCGGGCCGTGCGCCATATGGCCGAATACGGCACCACGAAGGAGCAGTTGGCAAGCGTGGCGGTCAAGAACCGTACCCACGGCGGTCTGAACCCCATGGCCCAGTTTCGGGCTCCGTTGACCGTGGAGGAAGTGCTTGCCGCGCCCATGATCGTGGACCCGCTGACGCGCTTTCAATGTTGTCCTATCGCGGACGGAGCCGCCGCACTGTTGATCGTGTCGCCTTCGGTGGCGGCCAGGCTGGGACGGGGGGTCCGGGTGGAGAGTTCGGTTCTGGTCACCGGAAACTATGAGAACCCGCAAGACCTGGCCAATTGGGAGACGGACCGGCGTGGCGCTGCGACCGCCTATGAGAAAGCGGGCATGGGGCCAGAGGATATTAATCTGGTGGAGTGTCACGACGCCTTTACCATCTCAGAGATTCTGCACTACGAAGCCCTGGGGCTCTGCCCGTATGGAGAAGGGGGACGTCTGGTGGATGAAGGTGTTGTGGCCCTCGGGGGGCGGGTGCCGGTAAACCCGTCCGGAGGCCTTTTGAGCCGGGGCCATCCGGTGGGTGCAACGGGTGTGGCGCAGATCGTGGAGGTGGTGACCCAGCTTCGTGGTGAAGCCGGTCCCCGGCAGGTGGAAGGCGCCCGGGTAGGCCTGGCCCAATGCATGGGCGGGGACAAGGACGGCGACACGAAATCGTGCACCGTTTCCATCTTTTCCATATGACTCATGAATGAGACCCTCATGACAAGAATTCATCACGTGGCCCTGTTTGTTTCGAATATGGAGCGGGCCTTGCATCTGTTTCAGAATATCCTGGGCTTGAGGCCGGCCTGGCATGCGGCGGAGGTCAAAGGGAACCGAATGGCCTCGCTTCTTGGGATCCCGGATATAAGGATGGAGATCGCCTATCTGCAAAACGGACCGGACGATGCCGCCGTCGAGTTGTGCCGTGTAATTCACCCTGTGCCGACAAAAATGTCGCAACCCTTCGGCAGTCCGGGCGGCATGTCCCTGAGCCTTCAGGTGAAAGACCTGGACCTGCTGCACCAACGCCTGACCGGGGAAGGGTGGACACCTTTTTCCCCCTGTCTGGAGATGTCCGATCCCGAAGGGAATCCCGTGAGACTCTTCTGTTTCGCCATGGAAGAGGGAATAGTAGTGGAACTGTTCGAAAACTTATCCCTGAAGACTTGATGTGTTGTGCTGCCGTGGCGGCTTCCGATTCCATGATTTATCTCATAAATTAAGATATTTATACTTATATCCAAAGGATTCTTGAGCGCTTTCTTTGTGTCGAATTTCGGCTTTTGCTTCATATCATTAATCGAAAGGAGAACAAAATGTGCAAATACTCTCACCTGTTGTTGCCCGTTGAAGTCGGGAGCGATTGCGCTCAAGCAGCAAATCGTGCCCCACCCACGAAGAAAATCCCCAAACATATTATATGGCAGACCACTCCGGATTTCCCGTTTCAAGATCAGGGATACCTCCCTATGTGATATGCGGGGCCGAAACGCCTCCATAAAGATCTGCTATCACCCGATTCCCGCTTTTCGCTCACAACCATCGAAAGGAGAAAAAAATGTCCAAATACGAGTACCTGTTTTCGCCCATGAAGCTCGGACCGATCGCGCTCAAGAATCGAATCGTGTGCGCCCCCCATGGAAACCAGGTGGCGGATCCCGTAACCTTTATGGTTACGGAAAGGGCCAAGGCCTATTATCGGGAGAGAGCGGCGGGAGGGGCCGCGGCCGTTGTCCTTGTGTCTTCAAGCATCGATGAGCGTGCGGATTATTTTCCGGCGAATAATTTCGCCCTTTGGAGCGACGATATTATCCCGGGGTTAAAAGAACTGGCGGATATCTGCCACGAGTACGACTGTAAATTTTTCGTACAACCCAGCCATCCCGGAGTTCATCAAGGCTGCCATGTACTCGTGGACGAAGTCCCTGTCGCACCTTCCCAAGTCCCTGCGATAGAGACACCCAACCAGGTCCCCATGGCCCTCACAAAAGAGGCGATCACTGAGATCCAGGATAAATTTGTAAGCGGGGTACTAAGGGCGGTTGAGGCGGGGGTCGATGGCATTGAACTTATGTGCGGGCATGACAAGCTGACGTCGGCATTTTTCTCACCTTTGGCTAACAAGCGTACCGATGAGTATGGTGGTTCATTGGAAAACCGATTTCGGTTCATGGGCGAGGTCCTGGACAAGGTTTCCGCCAAGGTGGGACCCGATTTCCCCATAGGCCTGCGTATGAACGTCATGGAACTTGAACCGGGCGGCCTTAGCCTGGAAGAAGGAATTGCTTTGGCAAAGATGTTCGAGGCTACGGGAAAGATCGATTGGCTCGGGTGCGTGATGGCCACCTATCGATCCATCCCCTTTGAACTCAACCCCTTTTGCGCCAATCTCGAACCGGGTTGGGGCGGGGAGTTCACCCGGCAGGTGAAAGCGGAATTGAAATTGCCCGTAAGCGTCTCAAGCAAAATCAACGATCCGGGCCTGGCCGACAGAATGATTGCCGAAGGCAAATGCGATTATGTCTACATCGCGAGAGCCCTGATAGCTGATCCGCATTTTCCAAAAAAGGCGCAGGAAGGTCGTGAGGAAGACATAAGGCCTTGCATCTATTGCAACCAGGGATGTGTGGGGCGGAGCTTTATGCGAGGGACCACCAACGGCACCCGGTGTACGGTGAATCCTACCTCGGGAGAGGAGACCCGATGGGGAAGCTGGAATTTTAAGCGGGCCCAACGCAAAAAGATCCTGGTCGTGGGAGGTGGTCCGGCGGGACTCCAGTGTGCCTTGACCGCGGCCGAGCGGGGCCACGACGTGGCCTTGTATGAGGGAGAAGAAGAACTGGGAGGGCAGGCCCGGTACATAAAAAAGATCCCAGGGCACATCATGCCCCAGACCTTTCTGGATTATCTGGAACTTCAGGTGAAAAAGCACGGAGTCGGTCTGAACCTTGGTCAAATTATCGATCCCGGAAATGTGGATCGCATCATTGAAGCGGAAAGGCCCGAAGCCGTTGTGCTGGCAACCGGGTCCCGGCCGGCTGCCGATGGATTGAACGGTCTCACCACCTATCCGATTCCGGGTTATGAACGGTCCAATGTCCATACCTATCTGGATGTCTTGAGAGATGAAGTGGAACTCGGAGAAAGAGTCCTGATCGTGGATGAATTGGCGGACAGGGTCTCCCCGGGAATTGCGGAGATACTGGGAGAACAGGGGAAAAAGGTGCATGTCATTACCCGATGGCCCATGTTAAGTCAAAATTTGATGATGTGGCTCGATGCGCCGTTTACTTTTGGAAAGCTGGATGCGTTGGGTGTTCAGGTGACCCCCTTCACTTGGGTAAAGCAGATTACCGACGGTGGGGCCGTTCTTATGAATATCAATTCCCAGCGTGAATATGATATCGATGCCGACAGTGTGATCCTGGCCACCATGAAATACTCCAATATCGAGGCCGTTTCCCTGTTTCAAGACAAAGGGATGCCCGTTTATGTGATTGGGGACGCCAGGGCCCCGCGTTTCATGTGGAATGCCACCCATGACGGGCATAAGACCGGCAGCGAGTTATAAAAGCCGCTACGAAACGTTGAATCGGTGTAGGAGATCCTTCAATGGTTGGAGAAATCTGGGCTTTCCTGGAAAGTGATGAGAACGGCTTTCATGAATCGGCGCAAAGGATGGTTTATGAATCGCTGCGAACCGCTGAGATTGTTGGGGGATCTCCATGCAGCTTTTTATTGGAAAATGGGATTGATCGGTCTGAAAAAGCCCTGAAGCCGGGTGGGCTTGAAAAACTCTACGTGATCCAAGGGACAAAAGATCTTTCCATTGAAACCCGTGCCCGAGCGATTCGAAATGCGGTTCGGGACAAAATGCCGGAGATGGTCCTGTTTGCAGGCACCTTTACGGGAAACGAATTGGGCGGGCGTGTGGCGGCGGAACTTGACAGAGGGTTCATTTCCGAATGCACCGATTTCGAGATGGACAACGGGACTGTTTTGGCAAGGAAGTCAATTTACGGGGGAAAAGCGGATGTCCTGCTCAAATGGGAGACCCCTTTTCCCCTTTTTGCGAGCATTCAACTGAATTCATTGGAGAATGTTTCTGTAAGCGGAGCCCAGCCGCCTGAGGTTGTCCGATTGAAGGAGGATATGGAGATCCAGGGGGCCAGGTTGTGTAAGAGGTGGCGGGTTCCCCTGGCGGAGTTGGACCTGAACGAAGCGAATGTCGTAATCGGCGTGGGCAAGGGGGTTCCATTGGGCTCCATGGAGCAAGTTTACCTGCTTTCCGAGGCCCTGGAGGCTGCCGTGGGCGGGACTCGAATTGCTGTTCATCAGGGACTGATCCCGGTTGAACGGCAAATCGGAACCACGGGCAAATGGCTCCATTCGGATTTATACATCGCCCTGGGTATATCAGGGGCGCCGCAGCATATGATGGGCATAAAAGAGGTGCGCAAGATCATCGCCGTGAATGTGTGGAAAGGGGCTTCGATTTTTCAAAAGGCGGATCTGGGCGTGGTGGGGGACCTCCTTGAAATTTTGCCGGAACTTCTGGTTTTGTTGGAAAAATAGAAGGACTGAGGTCATGGAAGATCTGAAAATCGTTGTCTGCTCCAAAATAATAACAGATCCCGATCTGGTGACCTTCGATGTTGTCAAGGAAGAATTCGGCGACGTTTACCATATCCCCGATCCAATGGATGAATATCTCCTGGAGGAGGCCATACGAATTCGCGAGAGGCATGGCGGAGAAGTGATCGTAGTCAGTGCGGGTCCGGAGGGGATCGAGGAGATCCTGGGGAGGACTTTACGCCTCGGGGCCGACCGCGCCATTCGCATATGGGATGACGGCCTAAAGAATCCCGATACCTGGATCATATCGAGGGTGATTGAAGAAGGACTTCGCAGTGTTGAATTCGACCTGGTTCTGTGCGGTTCGCGGAGTTCGGATACCGGGAGCGGGACTCTTGTTCCCTTGCTGGCCCGGAACCTGGGTTTGTCATGCCTATCAGGGGTTGTGTTCATGGCATTTGAGACCGGGACAACCCTGGTGGCGCACAAGAAATTGGAGGGCGGGATGCGGGAAGAATATGCCTTGAAGTTTCCGGTTGTCCTCGGTCTTGATTCCGGGATAAACCTTCCCCGCTACGTGGCGCCTTACAGCCGGGTATATTGCCGGGGTATGCAGAGAACCGTCGAGAGGATGAGGGTTGAGTCTCTTTCAGAGGCCCTGAAAAGGCGTGTTTCCGTGGACCGTGTTTGCCAGAGAAAGCCCCGGGTGAAAAAAGGGATTAACATATCCACCCTTTCCATGCAGGATCGGCTTCGCATGATGAGAGGTGAACTGGGCAACAAAAAGCGCAGGTTTCAAGGCGGTGCGGCCGCGGCGGCCAGAGAGATTCTTAAAGAGATCAAAGGATAGCGGGAAACCGATTCGCAATTGCCCGGGAAGAAATGTAAAATGATATGGAACTGAGCACACTGGAAAGGACGGTATTTTGGGTCTTGCTGGCTGGCGTATGGGGTATCTCCCTTACCAAGGTTGTGGGGACCGTGAGGAGGATCCGCAAGGGAAGAAACCCGGGTCCCATGGAAAAACTGCTGGGCAGGTTGTGGAAGACCCTCCTTTATGTGCCGCTCCAGGGTTCCAACCTGCGCTCGGTTTCTCTCAGGGATCCGTCGGGTTTGATCCATTTTATTCTCTTTTGGGGGGCTCTGATTCTGGGCCTCTATTTCTTCGTCTTTCCGGTCTTGGGAGACGGCCTTGGATTATCCGGATTTTTTCGGGGAAGCGTCGCCTTTTTATGGTTGCTTGTAGTATGGGAGTGGGTGGGAATAGCGGTTGTCCCCGCCATGCTTTTTGCGGCGATACGAAGGTTGGGCAAGAGGCCCGAAAGACTTGGCCCCGAATTTGATGGGACCATATTCACGATCCTGACCACGGGCATCTGCCTCCTGGTGGCCGGGGCGTTTTTGTCCGAGGGACTTCGCGCGTTCTTGCATGAGAGCGGTTATCATGCGCCGTTGGCGCGGAGTCTGTGCTCATGGTTCGGGGAAACGGGGATGAAGGCGTCTTTCGCCCGCGGCCTCTTGCAGGCTTCGTGGTGGGTGCAGGCGGGGATCCTTATGGGGTTAATGGTCTATGCCCCCTTTTCAGGACATAGACACCCGCTCTATGGACCATTCAATATTTTTTTTCAAATCGCCCGGCATCCAAGGTCCATGGCGCCGGTGAACCTGACGGCCGAAAAGCGCTTAGGTGCCTCCAGGCCGGAACATCTTCCGTGGAAACAACTCCTGGAAGCCCTTTCCTGCGCCCAATGCGGGAGATGTCAGGATGCCTGTCCCGCCCATGCCACGGGAAAACCGCTCTCCCCGAAGACCATGCTCATGGATACGAAGCGTAAACTTGAAAGCAGTGACGGTTCCTTCTCACCCCATAGGATGTTGGACTTCTTGCTTTCCTGTACTACTTGCGGGGCGTGTTTTGCTGTATGTCCCATGACCAACCGTCCCCTGGAAATGATTCTGGAGTTGCGACGCGGCCTGGTTTACGAGGGGATTTATGAGGCCGGGCAACAGAACGCATTGAAACGCGTGAGCCGGGATTACAATCCCTTTGGGAGACGTTGGAACCAGCGGGGGGAATCGCTGAATTTGAAGCAGGCACATAAAGGCGAACACTATGAGTGTATTTACTGGATCGGCTGTCTTGCCGGCTTTGATGAGACGGCCAGGAGGATCGCCGAATCAACCGCTTCAATTCTTCAGGCGGCGGGTGTCAATTTTGCCGTATTGGGCGTAAAGGAAGCCTGCTGCGGCGATTTTGTCAGGCGGCTCGGCGACGAGGGCCAGTTTCAGAAACTTGCGGAAAGGAACCTTGAAACATTGAGGGGGCATCATTTCGATTTCATTTTGACCCACTGTCCTCATTGCTTTAATGTCCTTGCCAATGAATACAGACAGTTCGGCGGAACCCTTGAAGTTGTTCATCATAGTCGGTTCATAGAAGAACTTTTGAGCCAAGGTCGGATCAAAACAAATGGGGGGAAAGAAAGGATTGCATTTCATGATCCGTGCTACCTGGGCCGGTTTAATGAAATTTACGAATCCCCCAGAAAATGTCTTGAACCCTATTGCCGGTCAACTGATGGAATTCCCTTCAAACCGTGTGCGGAGCTTCTGTTGCGGCGCGGGCGGAGGGCATGTTTGGAGAGAAAAGGAGCCCGGCGAAAAGATGGGTGTTCGAAGGTTAAAAGCGCTTTCCGAAGACCCGCCCGATGTCGTGGCCACGGCTTGCCCTTTCTGTCTGATGATGCTTCAAGAGGCCTCGTCTCATCCTGGATGAACCAACAACCTACCGAATCGCGGATTTAGCGGAGCTGGCTGAAAACAATATGCAATAATTGTTTGTAAAGGATTTACTGCAACCACCAGCCTTGCCGGCCGTTGGCTATTTCTCTCATCTACCGGCTATTTCCCGATTAATCAAATTCTTTTGAGATTTGTTTCCCAATCTGGTAATCTCCCGACAGGCGTTTTCCGGGTGAGAGGAGCGTATGAGCCGGGGGCCGCTCTCACAAGGGGTAATCCGATGTGAGGAGAACTGCCTACTGTCTACCGCTTGCCGCTAACTGGAAACAAAGTTTCATATGAGGAGATCATGAAAGACGAGAACGATTCCACCCCGGAGCAGGATTTAATTCAATCCGAAATCAAGGACAATATCGGCGTGATCGTCATGAATTGTCCCCATAAACTCAATTGTTTGAGTTCGGAATTGGTGGCGGGGATTTTGAAAGCCTTTGAGACCTTTGAAAATGCCGGGGCCCGTGTCGTGGTCATCAGGGCCTACCCTGGTGCGAAGGTCTGGTCCGCCGGGCACAACATGAAGGAGATCCCCCTTGACGGTCAGGATCCTTTATATTGGAATGTCCCTTTTGAACAGCTCCTGCATCGGGTGCAGAACTGCCCCGTCCCCGTTATCGGCATGATCGAGGGCAGCGTTTGGGGCGGCGCCTGCGATCTGGCCATGACATGCGACATCCTGGTGGGAACTCCCACCGCCACCTTCGCCATTACCCCCGCCAAAATTGGTTTATCTTACAATACCGCCGGGCTCAACCACTTTCTGGGTGTCCTGCCCTTGCATATCATCAAGGAGATGCTTTTCACGGCCGAGCCTATTTCCGCCGAAGAAGCACACAGGTACGGACTCCTCAACCGTCTGGTTGATCCCGATAAGCTCGAAGAAAAAACCCTTGAGATGGCGAGGCTGATCGCCGGCCGTGCACCGAAGGCTATCCGGGTGCTGAAAGCTGAGATGCGCAAACTCACCAAAGGGCCCGCTCTCAGCGCGGATGATTTCGAAGAAGTACAGAACCTTCGAAGGGACTCCTTCAGGAGTGAGGACTTCCGGGAGGGGATTACCTCCTTTTTTGAAAAAAGGATACCTGAATTTAAGGACAAATAAATCCAATCCCTTGACAATCTCTTTAATATGTAGATAAAATACGAATTATTCTTTTGAAAAATCAAAGCTGAAGCCAACCGACTGAAAGTTTCGTAGACAGTGCTCAAGCAGTGATCTTAAATCACATCAGCATGGGAGCCTGATAAAAGGTCAACGAGATTATGGATAAATTGTCATCCCATATGCTGACCAACGTGCTGGAAGTCATCAGTGCCGCCAATGAATCTCTGGATGGTAAACTTGTTAGGCAGAAAGCGCTGCATGCCTTTTTTGACGCCATCTCCGCGGAAGGGGCGATTTTCTTTCTGCCGGATGGAAGTGGACAACTTACCTCTATCATTCTTAAAAACCTGGAAAAAACATACTGTAATTATTACAAAACCTACTATTATCAATTTGACCCTCTGCAACTGACCCGGGGCTTGGATAAGAGGGAAAGGCTGACTTATCTGGAAAAGGTGATCAGTTATGACTCGTTCGAATCCACGGAGTACTATAACGACTTCCTCAAACCTCAGAAGATCCATCACAAACTCATCGTCAATATGGTTGCCGAAGAAGAACTTTACGGCAGAATTGTATTGACCCGGCCCCGGAAATCCCGTCGCTTCACCAACAAGGAAATCCGAACAGCAAAAACCGTTTCTCCATATTTAGCACATGCCCTGGCTCATAACGACCTTAGAAAAAAGATAAGACTGAAAGGGAGCATTCTCGATCATATCGAGGAACAATCAGCAATCGGGATGATTCTGCTGGATGAAAGTTTTAACATTATCTACAGAAACCCGAAAGCGGAAGAAATATGTGATAAATTCAACGGGGCGGGGTCCGCTACTGCCCACACTGATCCGATTTCTTCCCGGTTTTTGAAAGACTGTCGGCAACTGAAAGCTGGTTCGGATAGTTGTCCCGCCGAAGGGATGATGGTTCCGAGGCACAGTGTGGTCAAAGGTCCGAATCGCAGTCGTTTTTCGCTCATATCCAGAGTCCTTGATCAGGGATTGGGCTGTGAAGGTTCTGAATCGTTCATGGTTTCCATCCAGGAACAGTGGCCCGCAAAAATTGATCTGAAGTATTTAACGGACACTTACCATCTAAGCAAAAGAGAAACGGATGTGGTCACCCTCCTTTTTTCGGGATTGAAAAACGCACAGATTGCGGGAGAGTTGTTTGTCAGTGAAGTTACCATCAAAAAACATCTACAGAGCATTTATGAGAAAGTCGGGGTCAGCAGCAGAACCACACTTATAAATAGGATATTGACCGCGTAAGTGTTATCCTGTCCATTGCCGCCGGCCATAAGGCACGCTTGACGTGCCAACCAAATCTTCAGACCATCCACCATCTTTAGCCTGAAAAAGTATACTTTCGTATAATGGACAAAACCCGTTTCGGCTGATAGAAACTACACAAATGTGCATTTTCGTCAATTCTGCATTTGATTCGTGTTCAGGGGGACACGCTATGGGAACAAATACGGGTGTCGCATCAAACTCTTCATAGCGCCGGCCTCCTTTTTGTCCATACCGTGCTTTCGGAGTTTTTTGACTGGAGAACAACCCAATAACAGATAGGAGGGAACCGTGGAAATCAAAGCAGCCGTTACGTTTGAAAAATCAACAGCATTCCAGATTGTGCCGTTACAACTTAGTGAACCCAAGGACGATGAGATATTGGTACGGATCACCGCCGTCGGCATATGCCACACGGATTTGGCAGCCCGTGATCAGCACCTGCCTATTCCCCTCCCTTCTGTTTTGGGACACGAAGGGGCCGGCGTCGTCGAAAAGGTGGGGGCGCGTGTGACCAAGGTGGCGCCCGGGGATCATGTGGCCCTGAGTTGGATGTACTGCGGGACTTGCCCCTCGTGCAGATCGGGGCGAGATCCCTATTGTGAAAATTTTCTACCCCTCAATTTCAGCGGGGCCCGGCCGGACGGGACCCTTACCCTGAAAAAGGATGATCAGGATGTCCACGGCTCGTTTTTTGGTCAGTCCTCTTTTGCCAATTATGCCCTTGTCGATGTGCGAAATGCCGTGAAAGTACCCAAAGATGTCCCTCTGGAGATCCTGGGCCCCATGGGTTGCGGCATTCAAACCGGAGCCGGAGCCGTGATGAATTCGCTCCAGGCCCGTCCCGGCACGTCTATCGCCATATTCGGAGTGGGCCCGGTGGGTATGAGCGCGGTGCTGGCAGCGGTTGTTTGCGGATGCACCACCATCATTGCCGTGGATCTCAGCCCGGAGCGGCTCAAGATGGCCAAGGAGTTGGGGGCCACCCACATCATCAATGCCAAGGAAGTGAATCCGGTTGAAACGATTCTTGAGCTGACAGGCGGGGGACCTAATTACAGCCTGGAGTGTGTGGGCAATCCCGCCGTATTTCGGCAGGCCGTGGATGTGTTGCCCCTGCTCGGCGTGTGTGGCCTGGCAGGCGTCGTGCCCCCGGGGACCGAAGTAACCCTCAACATGGATCTGATCATGAACGGTCGCACGGTTCGGGGAATTATTGAAGGGGATGCCATTCCGGACCTGTTTATTCCCAAACTGATCGAACTTTATAAACAGGGCCGGTTTCCCTTTGACCGCATGATCACATTCTATCCTTTTGAAGAGATCAACAAGGCGGTGGAGGACATGGAAAAAGGCCTTGTGATTAAACCGGTCTTACGCCTTTAACATAGCAAGAAACGACAAGTTAAAGGGCACCGGGTGTTAGAAACAATACACGGATGAATCAACCTGTATCGTGGTGTTTATAATGGAAGGGGGACGGTTATGAAATTCGTCAGGGTAAATATGAATGATAGAACGGTTCGTAATGAGGATGTACCGCAGGCCTATCTCGGCCTTGGGGGTAGAGGTTTGACATCCATCTTTGTCAATACGGAAGTTCCTCCCATGTGTGACCCGCTGGGACCGGATAATAAACTCATTTTTGCCCCCGGCTCCCTGGGCGGAACGCCGCTGGTGAATACCAGTCGAATCTCGGTCGGGTCCAAGAGCCCGCTCACCGGAGGCATTAAGGAGAGCAATGCAGGAGGAACGATAGGGGCAGCCATCGGGAAATTAGGAATAACCGCATTGATTGTCGAAGGACAGTGTCCGGAGGGGGATCTTTATGTCCTGAGGATTGATCGGGATGGCAAAGCGGAACTGATTTCAGGTCAGGACTACAGGGGGATGCGGACCTATAAATTGGCGGAAAAGCTGTTCGAGACCTTTGGAAAGGAGAATGCCATCGTCTGTATCGGTCCTGCCGGAGAACAAAAATTGGCTGCTGCTTCCATACAAAGCACGGATGTAGATAGACGGCCCTGCCGGGCCGCCGGTCGTGGAGGATTGGGCGCAGT
The DNA here is from genome assembly GCA_963747015.1 of uncultured delta proteobacterium. Taxonomy (GTDB): domain Bacteria; phylum Desulfobacterota; class DSM-4660; order Desulfatiglandales; family Desulfatiglandaceae; genus DUZB01. The sequence continues at coordinate 28,093 of CAVVEP010000023.1, read as the reverse complement.
CATGGGCTCAAAAGGGCTTAAGGCCATCGTTATGGATCTGCGTGGAGATAGTGCGGATCCGATAGCCGATCCCGAGGCCTTCAAGAAGGCCAACCAAACGATCGTCAAGGTGATCAAAGAGCATCCCATGGCCGGACACCTCATGCCCGAGTTGGGTACGGCCGGACTCGTGGCTCCCGTCAATGCAATGGGGGCTTTTCCCTGCTTCAATGCCACCAAAGGCGTCCTTGAGGGATGGGAGAAAATCAGCGGAGAAGCAATGGCGGAGATGATTAAGAAGCGTGGCGGAAAGACCACGCACATGGGCTGCGCCCAGTGTATCATTCATTGCTCCAACGAGTTTGTAGACGAGAGTGGCAAGTATGTTACCAGCTCTCTCGAATACGAAACCATCTGGTCCATGGGTGGTATGACCGGGATTGGCGATTTGGACACGGTGGCCCGTCTTGATTTTCTCTGCGACGATATCGGCGTGGATACCATGAGCACGGGAGTTGCCGTTGGCGTCGCCATGGATGCGGGCTACCGGTCTTTCGGGGATGGAGAGGCCGCAATTGAGTTGGTGGAAGAAATCGCCTCAGGTACGGCGTTCGGCAAGATCCTGGGACAGGGTCCTGCCGCGGTGGGGAAACATTTTAATCATGCCAGGGTTCCCGTGATTAAGGGACAGAGCATTGCCGCCTATGATCCGCGAGGCATGCTGGGCAACGGTGTCACATTTGCAACATCACCCATGGGCGCCGATCACACGGCCGGAAACGTAATAGGCGAATACTTAGAGCAGAAGCTGGATCCGTTGAACCCGGAAGGTCAGGTAGAGGCATCCAGGAATCTGCAAATTGCCACAGCTTCGGCTGACTGTACGGGCCTCTGTTTAATGGCTTATGTGACCTTAGGCTCACCGGAAGGTGGCGGGGCTCTGATTCAGGCGATCAACGCCAAATTCGGGACACAACTTGGGCCGGATGATGTTCCGGCTCTGGGACTCCGTGTATTGCAGGCCGAGCGGGAATTCAACCGAAAAGCGGGTTTTACAAGTAAGGACGATCGGTTGCCGGAATTCTTCTACAAGGAACCATTGCCCCCACATAATAAGGTGTTTTCCATCTCCGATGAGGAGATCGATCAGACTTTTAACTTTTGACAAACCTTGGCAGCCAATTAATCAATTACAGTATGGAGGTGCCCAATGCCGCAAAAAGAAGGTGAAACTGATTACAAATATGAGGATTATGCAGCAGATATGGCCTATCATCGTTTCCAACGGCCACGGATGGTTGGTCAATCAGAAAATGAAACTGACCCTTGAAAAGGGTACGGCTTTCGATCTTGAATTCACATAAACCCAATGAGGTGAACTGGCAAAGCGGCTCTCAAAGCGGAACGGATTGGTACGAGGCGATCGAGGTTGCACCGAATACCTACTACATTGATATGACTTTCGCTGACACGCCGAGAGAATGCCGCACATTCTTCGTTAACACCGAGACACGTCGGGTTCTCTCAGTCCATACCGTTATGCGTGAGGGTGATGTCGGCAAAGAACCCCGCGCGGTTCAGGATTTCCAACCGGGCGTACTTGGCGATCCGAACATCCCGCCGACGGGCATGAAGCCTGCGCCGACACGCGACCTGATCGGGCTCAGGGCCCTTTACACTTACAATTCGAATCAATGTTTCGAGCATATCTATCTTAACGGGGAACGTTATGCCTGGCATTGCGTGGTTGGGCCGCTGAAGGGGGAGTCGGACGTTGAACTGCACATCACCTACAAATTTGATGTCAACCAGTACATTTTTTCCTGGCGGGAATTCGGTTTGCCGGTTTCCACCGTATTCTTCCATAACTGGGATCAGATGAAGGAAACGGGGAAATTCTTTCGCCATCGGGGAAGATGGCGCCATCGCCAATACCCCCGCGGGCGCTTTGATCCGGAAACTCTCCGTGACGTTTTATCCGGAGGAGAAGCAGCCGCTCTAACTGTCTGGAAAATAGAAGAGGCCCGCATGGCGAGATGATCCGCGATCGGACGGATTACCGGGGATCTCCGAAAACCAAGGAACACAACCGAGGAGGCAGAAGATGAATCTGAAAGGAAAAACGGCACTCATAACGGGAGGAGGCACCGGAATTGGTGCTGCCATTGCAAAGCGGTTTGTCGCGGACGGGGCCAAGATTTGTATTACCGGTCGGCGCGAGGAAGTGCTTGACAAGGTAGCGCAATCTTTACCCGCCGATATGGTCGCCACATGTTCAGGGGATGTGTCGAAATACGAGGACATCCAACGTATGGTTGATGCGACACTGAAGTTCGGCGGCAGGTTGGATGTCTTGGTGAATAATGCGGGTATCGATCCGGGCGGGACGGTGACCGACTTGGATTTGGAAATCTGGCAAAAGGTCATGGACATAAATCTGACCGGCTCATTTCTGGCCATGAAGGCATCCATACCTCATATGATTAAAGACGGCGGCGGATCCATTATCAATATTTCTTCATTGGGCGGACTGCGTTGTCTGCCGGGTATGGCCGCCTACTGTACCGCAAAAGCCGCTCTCAATATGCTCACGAAGCAGGCCGCCTTGGATTATGGCCGGTTTAAAGTTCGCTGTAATGCCGTCTGTCCGGGAGCGACCCGGACGGAGATGCTGGAGGAGGCACTCACCCCGTTGACAGGGGTACTCAAAACGGATGTGGATGGTGTCTTTGACTGTATATCATCCAATGTCCCGCTTCACCGGGTTGCGACTCCCGATGAAATAACCGGCATTTGCAGTTATCTGGCAAGCGATGATTCTTCTTTTATGACGGGATCCGTTCTTCTGATCGACGGCGGCGCGGCCAATGTGGACGTGTCGGGCGCCGCTCTCAGCAGCGCTGGTGTAAACTGGGGAGTATAGAAAGGAGGCACAAATGAAAAGGAATAGGTTGGGATGGCACGGAATTTTCGTTTTTTTGATGATGGTGCTTTTCGTAGTGGGTGTTGCCGATGCCAAGAGCCCGCCACCGAAAGACAAAATCGTTATCGGCCAGGCAATTGCTCTTTCAGGCCCGTTAGCAGGGGGTGTTGCCATATCGGGCGGCAAGGTCTATGAGCTTTGGGTCGATGAAGTGAACAAGAATGGTGGAATATATGTAAAAGAATATGGAAAAAAATTGCCCGTGGAGTTGAAACGATATGACGACAAAAGTGATATCGGAACCATGACGAACCTGCTGGAAAAGCTCATTTTAGAGGACAAAGTTGACTTCATCTTTCCTCCATGGGGAACGGCTTGGCTGTTCGCCGCGGCGCCCATCGCCAACAAATACGGGTATATTTTAATCGGCGGTCCCGGTGGTGCGTTGAAGTTGAAGGAACTCTCCCTGCCGTACTTTTTTCAGGTCTTGAATTGCGCCGACACGCAGGCGCCGGCCCTGGCTGAAATCTTTAAGGAAGCGGGCGTTAAATCGGTTGCAGTGGTATATCGTTCAGACCTCCACGGTATCGAGTATGGTGATGCTTTTGTTCCCTATTTCAAGGAAAAGGGAATCGATATCAAGTTGAAAAAGGCCTATCCTCCTGATATCAAAGACATGTCCCAGATCTTGAAAGAAGCCAAATCTCTCGATGTGGATGCTTTTGTAGCTGCCTGTTATCCGGGTGGCGGTATGCTTCTCACCAGCCAGTCCATCGAGCTGGGGATCAATTTTAATGCGTTTTTCATGACCGTCCTTCCTTTTTCACCTCCCCTTTTTAAAGGGACTTTCGGGGAGAAGACCATTGAAGGTGTGATGGGCGGCGGAGCTTGGAATGCCAAAACCTCAGCTGGCGCCAAGGAATTTGTGAAGAAATTTGTAGCCAAGTTCGGGGAGGAGCCGGACTACTGGGGCGGTCTTTACTATTGGGCGTCGCTGCAGCATTTCCAGAAGGCCATCGAAGAGGCGGGCACCTTGGATCAAAAGAAAATCCGGGATATCATGGCCAAAGAGAAATTTGATACGGCCCTGGGACCTTTCTGGTATGACAAGGACCGATTTTTCGTTAATCATCCGGGTGAGATCGGTCAGTGGCAGAAAGGCGTGTTTGAGGTTATTGATCCGGGACCCAAACGCACCGCGGCACCGGAATACCCGAAACCGCCCTGGCCTGAACCCCAAAAGAAATAGGGTATCAATAGGCGGGAAACAATTTCAAACAGGCTGTCCCAAAAACCTCAATGTTGAGTGTTAAAGGGTACTTTTGGGACAGCTTGCTTTTTTAATCGGCGGGTTTTGGATTCAGGAAATCAATTTTTATGATCATAACCATTCTGGACATCGTGATTTCCGGCTTATTGCTGGGCGGAATCTATGCTGTGACTTCGGTGGGACTCAGTCTACAGTATGGTGTGGCTCGCGTGCTGAATGTCGCTCATGGCGAGTTTATCATGCTGGGGGCTTTTATCACCTTTTCCCTGTACACAGCCCTGGGAATCAACCCTCTGATTTCTCTGGTCATCAGCGGCCCGGTGGTATTTGTGGCGGGCGTCTTCCTCTACAGGACCCTTTTTACCCGTCTGCGAAAGATTTCGCCCACGGCAGGGGCCTTTGAAGGAAACTCCATGCTGGCCTGTTTTGGTCTTCTTTTTATTATCCAGAACGGGGCTATCTTGATATGGGGCGCCGGCATCAAAGGGTACTCCTATTTGGCGTTCCCGGTGAATTTATGGGGGGCCAAATTTGCCGCTAACCGGCTCGTCACCCTTGCGTTCGCGTTGGGTTTCTGTCTGGTCTTTTACCTCTTTTTATCCCGTACCAGAATGGGCAAGGCCATTCGTGCCGCCGCTCAGGACCCGGAAACCGCCGGGCTCATGGGGGTCAAGATCAACCAGGTGTTGGCCTTGTGCTTCGGGTTCGGCGCACTGATGGCCGGCCTGGGCGGAGCCCTTCTCAGCATGTCCTACAAGGTTCAATCCACCATGGGTTTCGAATACACCATGATCGCCCTTATCGTGATTGTTTTGGGGGGACTGGGCAGCATCCCCGGGAGCCTTCTCGGTGGACTCATCCTGGGCCTGGTGGGAAGCATCGTGACGCATTTTGAGCCGGGCTTGGCTTTGGTCGCCTATTACCTCATCTTCATGATTCTGCTGCTGGCCAGGCCAACGGGCATTCTGGGAAAGTAAACAAATGGAAACTTCGAAGAGAAAAACCAAAAAGGCTTTCGCCACCACTTTCGTTTTGCTCATACTGATTCTGCTGGTGGTCGCACCTTTTTTTGCACCCATATATACGACGATTCTTCTGACCAGCATTTTCATGTACATGATCATCAGCGTCAGCTGGACCCTCTTTTCCGGCCCCACCGGATACATTTCACTGGCCTCGGCCGCTTTTTTCGGCGTGGGGATTTATACTTCGGCCGTATTGGGCATGGTATTGCCGTATCCATTGGTCATTGTTTTGGGTGGACTCATCAGTAGCTGTCTGGCCTTTCTGGTAGGCATGTTGACTCTGAGGCTCAAAGGGATCTATTTTGTGATGTTTACCTTTGGCCTGGTGGAACTCCTCCTCAATTTCATCCTATGGTGGGAGTTCGCCATCACCGGGACCACGGGTAGAGTGGTTCCACCCATGTCCAATACCACGGTCTATTATGTGATGCTCTTCATTCTGGTCACCCTGGTCCTGACCGTTACTTTCATCAGACGCTCCAGATACTGGCTGGCCTTGGAGGGCATCGGCGAAAACCAGGAAGCCACGGCGCATATCGGAGTCAATGTCACCGCATTAAAAGTGATCATTTATGCCGTCAGCGCGCTTTTTATGGGCGCCGCGGGGGCATTGATCGCTACCCGATGGACCTATATCGATCCTAAGATCGCCTTTAATCCCCTGATTTCCTTTATGCCGGTGCTCATGGCCATCTTCGGAGGGATTCGCCCCCTTTACGGCCCCATCATCGGCGCGGCCTTTTTCACTTATCTGGAGGAATTCCTCATTACACGCTTTCCGTATCATTACATGCTTATTTTCGGAATTATCATGGTAGTGGCCATTCTGTATATGCCCAACGGACTGGTAGGGTTGGTCCAGCAATTATGGAACAGGCTTTGGAGGAAGAACCATGCCGCTACTTGAGGCCAAAGGAGTGACCCGGCATTTCGGGGGGTTGGCCGCGGTTTCCAATGTGGATTTCGTGCTGAGAAAAGGCGAGATTTTGGGCTTGATCGGGCCCAATGGCGCCGGAAAGACCACCCTTTTCAATTTGATTTCCGCCGCACTACCGCCCCGATCCGGCAGCATAACATACAAGGGGAGGGAAATTGTCGGGCTGAAATCCTATCAGATCTGCAGAATGGGCGTGGCCAGGACCTTTCAAACAGTAAAGGTCTTCAGCAATATGTCGGCATTTCAAAATGTATTGATGGGGACCTATTTCGGGCGGGAAAATCGTGTGGCCACAGCGGATGCCGTAAGCGAGACCAAGGCCTTGTTGAAATTTGTGGAACTGGCCGAGGCTGAGGAGACCCTGGCCAAGGACCTGACTCTGGCCAACCAAAAACGATTGGAAGTGGCTCGCGCCTTGGCCACCAAACCGGAAGTGTTGCTCTTGGATGAAATGATGGAGGGGCTGAATCCCAGTGAGGTTACCCGGGCCATGTCCCTGGTCAAACAGATTCGGGAGCGAGGGATTACGGTGATCATGATTGAACATGTGATGCGGGCCATTATGTCCGTGTGCGACCGGATCATTGTGCTTCATCACGGGGCCAAGATTGCCGAAGGCACCCCTGAGGAGATTTCCGCCAACCGGAAAGTGATTGAAGTCTACTTTGGAGAGAGCTCGGATGCTGAAAACGCTTAATATCCAGACATTTTATGGCAAGTCCCGGGCATTATTCGACGTATCCATAACCGTTGAAGCATCCGAAATCGTGGCTTTGGTAGGATCAAATGGAGCCGGGAAGACCACCCTCCTCAAGACCATCTCCGGGGTGCTTCGTCCGGCTTCCGGTCAAATTGAGTTTTTGGGACGGCGGATCGAGGGGCGACCCTCTTACGCGGTGGTGGAAGAGGGGATCTCTCATATACCGGAGGGGAGAAGGTTGTTCACCGATATGTCGGTCCAGGAGAACCTGGAGATGGGGGCCTATCCCCGGCGGACCTGGAATCAAAGACAAAAAACCTTGGAGGAGGTCTATCGCATACTCCCCATCCTGAAAGCCAGAAAAGGACAAATGGCCGGGACCTTAAGCGGCGGCGAACAGCAGATGGTTGCAATGGGCCGCGGCCTGATGTCACAGCCCAAGCTTTGCATGATCGATGAGCCCTCTTCCGCTCTGGCGCCGGTCATGGTAATTGAGATCTTTCGAATTATCGAAAGTTTACGGGAGCGGGACATCGCGGTTTTTCTGGTGGAACAAAATGTTCGGCAGACGCTGGAGATCGCCGATCGGGCCTATATTATTGAAAACGGCGAGATTATCCTGGAGGGAAACAGTGAAAAATTGCTCTCGGAAGACCATATTCGCAAGGCCTATTTGGGGCTGTGATTGTGCAGCTCCCTGAATTCTGACCAAATAGATAGAGACGCATCTTATTCAAAAACCCTGGATTTGTTAAATCTGAAATAGTTTGCCGGAAATTTGAATAGAGTACATAGAGACCTCCGTTGTCGGCTCATAGGTGAACATTAATGAAATTAAGGATATGAAACTGAACGTAAAGCTATACGGGACTTTCAGAAAGCGCTTTCCTCAATATCAGACGTCGACAGGTATAGAGATCAAGGTAACAGCGGGAACATTGGTAAAAGATCTGCTATCCAGACTGGAGATTCCTGAAAATCAGGGCGCCGTCGTGGTGATGAATGGCCGGATCATCAAGAAAGAAGATGAAATTCCTTTTGGCGGTCAAGTGCACGTTTTTCAGAGCATTCACGGTGGATGATGATCCTCGGTGTTTTACGATAATCAAAATTCGAATCAGAAATCAGCAGACTTAACAAACATAAAAGAAATTCCATCCTGATGTTTGACCGTTAGGTCGGTCTGGTGTCATTCCTGTCCATCAAATCGTCGAAATGGCGCCTGAATCCGCTGGAAGATCAATAACTCAAGTTTCCAAATGGTTGCGTCCAAAGAGTAAATTGTAATCAGCCCCTTTGGGTGCTTTTCTTATGACAATGCCCCCTTCGAGGGGGCTTCATCTGAAAAAGTCGGGTTGACAGTGAGATCGATATCCGATATTTCAATTGGGGAATTTGGTGATTCGATGATGGTTGCCGCTTTTCAACAACACTATCGGCTAAAGGGATACATCCGGTTATTATTGGCCAATTGTATTCACTCTGTTTCCCCGAAAAAGGGAAGCATCAACATTCGGTATTTCAGCCGAAGCAGGAAAGGACCCAATGATTGTACGAAATCTGAAAGATAAAGAGGTACTGGAAACCACCTACCGCGCCCATGGGGGCGGCATCGCCCAGATGATCCTGGACCAGAGGACTTTGAAGGAAATCGGCTTTTTTGCCTGTGCTACCCTGGAAAAAGGTAAGGAACTGGAGGCCCATGTGGACCCCATGGAGGAGATCTATTTCATCCTGAACGGCGAGGGCGAAATGACCGTGGGGGAGGAGACGAGGCACGTGGGGCCTGGCGATGCCATATGGATTCCGGCGGGCGATGTCCATCGCCTGAAAAATACCGGCGAGGAAGTCTGCTTTATTCTTGTGGTCGCATCCAATGCCTGGCTGACAAAATAGGGTTTATGCCTACTCGAGTCGGCAATTCTTTCTTTGAAAATATTTGTTGAGGAAAATAATGGTGCATGTGGATGACTGGGGTCGGAACCCGGAAGTGAGAAGAATGAGACGGATATTTCAGGGGATGGAATCCGAGCAGGAAAGATTCCTTCGGTCAATGGGGATTTCGCCATTTGACGCCAGGCTTCGAATCTGGCGGGAGAAGGCCCGCGTACTTTTTGATCGGCTCTGGTCAAAAGCGGCCTCCCATGGAAACATGGATGAGGACCGCATGGGCCGGCTCTATGTCCACTGCCTGGCTCGGATCATGAAGCGATGATGGCATTCCCGTCCTCGAATCCCTTTTGCCGGAAGACAAAGAGATCGAGGCGCTTTTGAAAGGAGGCCCGTCATGATTCGCCTGCGGTTGTTCGGTCGGTGCCGTATTTACCATGATCCCGTGAGCCCGGTGTTGCGCGCCCCTGCCGAAATAGGCTGGGACGCGTGGTTTCGTAAGATCGATCTGGCTACGCCCCGCCGGTTGAAAGGCCCGGAACTCCTCATGCGCACCCGGGGTTGGTGGACCGTGGAACCGTCCGATGTGCGGCCGGTGGTTGAGAAATATGGCAGGCTTGTGGTGGGTGAAAACGGGGAATTGATGGTTGAATGCCCGGATTCCGAAGCGATCGAGGCGCTTCGTCTTGCCCTGAAGGAATCTTTTGAGGATCAGGTCCTGCTTTCCCCATGATTTTACTCTAATCCCAATAGCTCGGCCGCGTTGTCATAAAACAGGGCGGCCTTGTCTTCTTTTCCGAATCCGGCCTTGTCTGCTAAATAATCGATCCGTGGAACCTCATCCTGGTGGAGAAACCAGGGCCAGTCCGTACCGAACAGGATCCGTTCCGGTCCGAACCTGTTCAGGAGGGTGACGAACTGCTCCTGCGTCAGGGTGTGGGCTGCATTGGAAGTATCCAGGTAAAGGTTGTCGCAAGGGATCAAACTGGACCCGATTTCTTCGAACGGGGCGTCCAGGCTGCCCATGTGGGCGCCGATGAAAGGGATGTGCGGGAAATTTTCGCGCCAGGGCGACCAACTTCGCCGGTGTTGTGGCGTAGGCGGGATCAGCGCCGAAATAACGAGGCGCCGTGTAAAGCGTATCCAGAACCACGAAGAATCGGTGGTTGCATGTGCGGTTGAACGTTTGAATTTGATCAAACAGGGCCAGGGCCGGGGGCCCGTCCAGCGCAAAGCCCTGGGAAAAGGAACACAGTTTGATCGCCCGGATCCCGTGGCTCTTGAGCTTTTCCAATTCCGCCCGGTTCCCGGGATAGTCGGGGTGCAGGGTGCCCGCGGTGTAAAGAAAATCCCGTTTAGATGCCTTTTCAATGAATTGGGAGTTGACCTTGGCGACATTGGCGGCGCCGGCGGTGGGCAGTGCAAGTCCCCCTGCCACACCCGCCGCTTTCATGGAATCCTCCATGCCTTCCAGATCCCGGCGAAAGGCGGCGCCGCCGGTCCGAAGGTGGAGTTGGTCGCACATCTCAACTTTGGCCGCGACATTTTCAATAATCATCTTGCTGAAAAGATGCAAATGGCTGTCGAAAATCCTCATTTCTTTCCCGCCAGTTCTTCATCCCGCAAAACGCGCCGCAGCACTTTGCCTACCGCGGAGATCGGGATTGCATCCCGAAATTCGATCTGTCTTGGACGCTTGTAGCCTGCCATATTTTCCTTGCAGAAATCCATCATCTCCTTTTCCGTAGCGGTTTCCCCCGGTTTGAGCTGGATATAGGCCTTTACCTGTTCGCCGCTTTTTTCATCGGGGAGGCCCATTACCGCGGCCAGCCCCACTTTCGGATGGGTGAAGAGAATGTCTTCCACATCGCGCGGGTAGACGTTGAAACCGCCCACCAGGATCATGTCCTTTTTGCGATCGGTGATCAGGATGTAGCCGTCTTCGTCCACGTGGCCGATGTCCCCGGTCAAGAAATAGCGTTGCCCGTCAATCTCCCGGAATACGGCTTCGTTTTCTTCGGGTTTGTTCCAGTACCCCTGCATGACCTGGGGGCCGCAGATCGCGATTTCTCCGTCCTCTCCCCGGGGCAGTTCGCGTAAGCGCCGGTCTCCAGGTCCACGATTTTGATATCGGTGCCGGGAATGGGAAAGCCGATGGAGCCGATCTTGCGCGTTTCCCGGTTGGTGGGGTTGGAGGTGGCAACCGGCGCGGTTTCGCTCAGACCGTAGCCTTCAAAGATGACCGCCCCGGTCTTGGCCTCAAACTGTTTGCAGACTTCGGGGGGCAGGGGAGCGCCGCCCGAAAAACACCCCATGAGGGAGGTGAGATCGAACTGGTCGAGCAGGGGATGGTTGGTGAAGGCCACAAAAATCGTCGGAACCGCCGGCATAATGGTGGCCTTGTACTTCTGGACCGCCTTGAGCACTTCGGTGAAAGGCGGATTCCCGGCTCGCGGGTCCGGAACGCAGACCATTCGGCTGCCGGAGGCGGCGGCCGACAGCATGCAGCAGGTCATGCCGAAGCTGTGATACCAGGGAAGAACCCCCAGATAGGTGTGAAATCCGCCTTTTCGCAGTTTCTCGGGTTTGCCGTTCGGCTCATGGGGCAGTCGGCCCCATTCATCCAGGGCTCTGAGGTCATAGGTGAAATTGGCGTGGGTAAGGGCCGCGCCCTTGGGCACACCGGTTGTCCCGCCGGTGTAGATGATCAGGGCCAGGTCCCTGAAGGGATCGATGGCGATCGCTGGGGTTTCGAGCTGGCGGAGGCAACCACGTCGTCAAACAAGAGATGCCCGGGTTGATGCTTTTCCGCCTGGGGGATTTTTCCCAGAAGCCCGCCCAGGAGCCCCTTCAGTTTCGGCAGGTAGGATTTGACGTTGCAGATCACCACGGTTTCCACGTCCGTTCCCTTGATGGCTTCTACGGTAGTGGGATAGAATTGGGGGTGGTCCATGCAGAAAACCGCCTTGGCCCCCGCATCCTTGAGCTGGTAGTTGAGCTCGGATGCGGTGTACATGGGATTGCAGGTGACGCAGACCGCGCCGGCTTTCAAGATGCCGAAAAAGATGGCCGGATAATGGGGCAGGTTGGGAAGAAAGATGGCGACCCTCTCTCCTTTTTTAATCCCGCGAGAGACCAGAAAAGCGGCGATCCGGTCCGCGGTTTGCTTTACCTGGGAAAATGTCCGGGTCGCATCGTTGAAGATGGTGTAGGTGTGGTTCGGGTAATCCCGGGCAGCATCATCGAGAACCTGAAACAAGGGCATGTTGTATTCCGCTGGATCGATATCATGGGAAACGTCTTCCGGCCAATTGCTTGTTTGCCACTCTGTTGCTGTCATCTTTTCTCCTCCTGTTTCTTTGGTACCCTATAATCCCTTAAGATCCCTGAAATAGTTCACGGTTGCCAGGTATTCGATCTGCCTTTGAAAACGTCCTCTCCACCCATATTTATTCTGGGAACGCCGAACCGCGATCTTCATCAGCGGTTTGAGGAAATGAACCCAGATTCCGGTCCACAAACGCCCCTGTTCCCGCATGATAGCCGACGGTTCCCACCATCCCAAAACGGTTTCATGATGAAGCCAGAACAGGTATTGGAGGGTTTCGGAATCCAATTTTCGTGTTTTCACGTTGGCCCACATGCCGTTGTAACGGCTATAATCCAGCGCATTGGTTACCAGTCCCGCGTCAAGCAGTTGCCGCCGAATCTCCGTTTTGGGATAGGGCGTCAGGATCTGACAATAGGCTGAATCGGCCTTGGTTGACTTCAAAAAACGGTAATTTTCAATAATCTCGGTTTCGCCGTCATCCGGAAAACCGAAGATCATGCCTCCAACCACCATGATGCCGTACTTGTGGCAGAGGTTCACCGCCTTTCGGGATGCATCCAGAATATCGCCCTTGCCAGCGGCTTTAAGATTTTTTTCGGAAGCGTTTTCCATTCCCAGAAAAACGGATTTAAATCCCGCCATGGCCATTTTTTTTACCATTTGCTCATTCCTGGCCATGGTTACGCAATCCGCCTGGACCACGAAGTACAGATTCCGATACCTCCTGGCGATGATGGCATCGCAAAGGTCCATCACCCGTTTGGGATCCAGCACGAAGTTGTCGTCGGACAAGAATATCCAACGAGTCTTTCGTTTAAAATAGATGTCGTCCACATCCGCCAGTATCCGTTCCACGGGAAATGGTCTGAATGAGCGGCCATACATATGTCGAATGCTGCAGAAATTGCAGTTTCTGGTACACCCCCTGGAGGTCTCCAGGACTTCGGACTTGCGGTTCATGATATGGTAGCCCCGGGTCAAGCGCCGCTTGTCCCTGATGGGAGGCTTCAATCGGGTCAGGTCAAGGGCCTCTCCTTTGGGATTATGAACCATTTTTCCGTCTTTTTTATAGGATAAAGACGGGATGTCTCCAAGCCGATCTTTGCCTTCCAATGCCCGCAGCAGTCGCTTGAAAGCTACTTCCCCCTCTCCGCGAACCAGAAAATCAATCCACCGGGATTCCGGAGCGTTGGCAATTTCTTCGTACATGAGGGTTGCGTGGTAACCGCCCACCACCACCTTTGTGTCGGGAAGCAAGGTCTTGACCAGTTTGATCAGCTTCACGCAGGTGGCATACTGCCAGGTCATGGCTGAAAAACCCACCAGATCGGGTTGGATCTTCAACAATCGGCTCGTGAGGTAACGCCGGATCCGGCGACGTTTGCGGATCAGATCGATAATGAAAACCTCATGGTTTTCATCAACGTTGGCGCCGATGCTGGCAAGTCCCAGGTTGGGCATATGAAAGGCGGATTCGTGCATAATGACCGGCGCTGCATCCGGCATGGAAATCAAGACAATTTTCATAATTTCTCCGTAAAGGTTTTAGGCTCCATAAACCCCATAATGATAATGCCTGTCAATATTTTTTGGTTCGCGAATGATAAAGACCTTCAAGAACAACCAGCAGCAGTCCGGACCACACCAGTAAAAAGGTGAGTAATCTCCCGGGCGGAAAACCTTCCCTGAAAATAAAATAGCCCAGTATCCCCATGAGCGTCGGGGCGATATATTGCATCATGCCGATAATGGAATAGCGGAGCTTTTTGGAGGCGCTGATAAACCAGATGAGCGGAAGTGTGGTAACCAACCCTGCCGAAAACAACAGCCAGCTGGTCAAGGCACCTTGGTGCAGGAAAGCGAGATGTCCCTGCCTATTAAGGTAAACCAGGTACCCGACCGCAAACGGGAAAAGCAACAGCGTTTCAATCAGCAGTCCTTCACTGCCGCCGATAGTCGCTTTTTTCCGGATCAGACCATAGATGCCGAATGTGCCGGCCATAATGATGGCTAATGTGGGAAATTGCCCGAATCTGAAAACTTCCTGAATAACGCCTATGGCGGCGAGCAATACGGCAACTTGTTGAATCCGCGAGAGTCTTTCACTGAGAAAAACGGCGGCTAAGGCCACGTTGACAAGCGGGTTGATGAAATACCCCAGGCTTGCCTCAAGAATCTGCCCGGTTACGACGGCGTAAATATAGGTCAGCCAGTTGGCGGAGAGAAGCACGGCCCCAACGCCCAATATCCAGCCATGGCTCTTTATCTGGTGAAGGGTATCGCGGAAGAAATGTTTGTTGGTCAGCATCAGGAGAACGGTCAGCATTACGGCGGACCAGACGATGCGGTGGGAAACCGTCTCCAAAGGCAAGACTTTGGAAAGCGCCTTGAAATAGAAAGGGGTCAGGCCCCAGAAGACAAAGGCTGCCGCAGCCAGGAAAAACCCCGCTTTTTTATCCATGAGTTTTTTGGTCGATAAGTATTTCCAATGAAGGCGCTCCTTGACGTTTAAAACAGTGTTGTACACCGAGATGGTTTTTCAATGGTCCGATTTGAAGCAACGTTCCGGATAATCATAGCACAACATGCCCCCTCGGCCAAGATTTTGCTTTTAAAACATATTCAGGATCCTCTCAAAAACAAGTTCATAAAGGTGTAGTATCCAGAAGTGGATTATTGAGAATGATTGGTTGGAGGCCATAATAGCCCTTCCAGCAGAACTTATTTACAAAATGTCGATTCCGTGCTAATTTCCCACTATGAATCGCCTTTTTCATCGGGAGCGGGGGCCTCTTTCCTTCAGTCCGGAACAAAGGCAAATACAAATAAGGAGTGCATATTGGAAGACCGATATACCATAATCCGGAAATTGGCCGGGCCTTACCTGGATACCAGAAAAAATGATAGTCATACGAAGATTGCTACGCGCTTTGCGTATCAATTGATGGACTTGGAAGGGGGCATGGAAGACGTGGTGATCCCGGCCATCCTTCTCCATGATGTGGGCTGGAAGAAAGTGCCCGAAGATCTGCAACTAAAGGCATTTGGCCCCAATGTAAGTCTGCCGGAATGGAATCGGGTACATGAAGTGGAGGGGGCGCGGATCGCCGGAGAGATCCTCAAGGAGGTGGATTATGATCCGGAAAAGACCGAAGAAATCGTTCACATTATTGATGGCCACGATTCAAGAAAAGAGTCTTTTTCTTTAAATGACAAGATCGTAAAAGATGCCGATAAGTTATGGAGATATTCTAAAGAAGCGTTTTATCTGAATTCGGACCGATTCCAACGTTCTTTTGAGGAGGGGATTGAAAGACTGTTGCGGAATGTCGAATCATGGTTTCTCACGGACTCCGCGAAACGATTGGCACGGGAGGAAATTGAAAAGCGTCTTTGGGAGAGAGAGGGCAAAATAGAGGCCGAGTAACTTGAGAGGATCAAACGCAAGCGGCTTGTGGGCCGGGGTTAACGATTGAGACGCCCTGTCTTTTAAGACGAGCCTCTCATGGCTCTTGATCCGGAAATACGTTCCAAAGAACAGGGCTGTACAGCTCCTGACCGAAATATCGACAATAGGGCTGGCATTTACACAAAAGGAGAAAGGAAACGTCCGTTCCCAGGGTGTGGACATCTTCCTCAAGCGCATCAAAATTGCCGCCGCCTTTGGAGATGATGAGGTCCGAGGAGTGAAGCAGGTCTTTGACCGTCCGGGAACACCTGGAAAAGAGTGTTCCCGGGACGGGACCATCCACACCGTTTTCGACGACTTTTGCCACTTCCGGAATTCCCATTGATTGCGGCTTCTCGGAGCGTGACATCGTTCATTGTGGGAATCGATCGAACGATGAAGTGGATCTCTGTTTCCGTGTATTTCCGGATGGCTTGCATGAGCAGCTTATCAAAGAGTATTTCCCCCGAGTTGTCTCCGAGATAAACGAGCTTTCGGCTTCGCCGCAACTTTTTCAAGAACATGGAATAAGCCGGATCCGACAGAGGCAATCTCAACCCTTGAACGACTGTTCGTTGAATATCCGCGGCATGGTTATCGATCATCAGATCAATGGCATTGCCGATAATGGCAAGGTGAACGGCTGTGCGAAGGGGATCTTCAGCCTTTTCGATTTGATCCTGGAGAAAAGGCAGAATATCCGCCACCCGTTGATTCTGGAGCTCTTTTTCCCGAAGGAATGGATCGACTTGGTTTGTTTCCCGACAGATCGTTTGCCAGACCTCTTCAATGATCTCCGGGCTGGTCAAATGCCACGGCGTTCCTCGAAAAGCCGGAATTTGAAGGGCTGCGCTGAAAATCTCCCGGCGACGTTCATTGGATAGGTTCAGACTTCTAAGAGCCGAAACAGCCATGTTTGCGATGCAGGGAATGCAATCCAATTCGATACGCAAGGTTCTACCTCTCTATCACTTTGCCTGAAAAATTTGCGAAAACCTTTTTTTGGAAAGGGAGCATAGCGAAATTTGTTCTGTTCGTCAAGACGACGGAAAAGAATTTAAAGGCTTTAACCAAGAATGCCGAGGAGGAAACACCATGACTGCCGTCGCACTACCTCAAATCCCCCATCAGATCAAAGAGCCTAACGGTTTATCTCCGCGCATTCAATGGCTGCGGGATTACTATTTCAAGGGGACGGAGCGGGCCTGGAACAACGAATTTGTTGCCTGGTCCACCGGGACGGCGTGGGATGTGCAATTCAACGAGATGACGTTCTACATCGTGCCGGAGACCTATGCCTTGATGCAGACGCTGCGGAGTTCCTATCGCCAGGCAGCCAGAACCATAGAGCTGGATAAGGATTTCTGGACCTGGAGTCAGGTGGAGCGTCGGGCCTGGTTTGTTAAAGAGGTGATGGTCCGATATATGCCGAAAGAAATTCTGCCGGGCGATCTGATTGCCGGGGGTCGGTTCAACATCCAGACATCCTTGTGTCTGAACAAGGAAGAACAGCACGCCTTTGATAGGGCGCTGTTAGGCAAAAATGGGGCGCGGGCCGCCATGAAATGGTTTCATGACCACGGCTACGGCAATGCCGGCGCCACAAGCGGTCACTTGATTCCCGACCATGAGCGGGTTTTGAAAGTCGGGTGGAGCGGGATTCTTGCCGATCTGCAATCCCGGTACAACACCCTGAGCGACCGTGAGAAAGAAGCCGGGAGGGGAGCTCAGCTAAAGGCCATGATGACGGCGGCCACAATGCCTCGTGACCTGGCCGCCGGGTACGCGGCGGTTTGCCTGGATCTGGCGGCCAAACAAACCGATTTCCAGCGGCAACAGGAACTCCTTGAGATGGCGGAAATCCTGGGAAGAGTGCCCTGGGAGCCTTCCCAAACCTTCCAGGAAGCCTTGCAGGCCCTGTGGATCAATCACATGTTGATCATGAGCGACGAAAACTATCCCGGGCCCGGGGTTTCATTCGGCCGTATCGATCAATATCTGCTGCCCTATTGGGAGTATTCCCTGGCCCGGGGAATGGGTCGCGAATTCGGCAAGGAAATATTGAAATGCTTTTGGATGCATTGCAACACGGTGTATGACGCCATGATCAGGAACGGCAACCAGGGCATAACATCCGGCTTCGGCCAACTGATCACGCTCTCGGGTATGGGGCCAAACGGCATGGATTTGACCAATGATTTGACCTATGCCATCCTGGAGGTTGTCGACGAGATGACCCCGATCCTGGAGCCCAAGCCAAATGTCCGACTGCATCGAAACTCCCCGGATGCCTTGCTGGACAAGGTGGTGGACATGATCTCCGTCAGCCAGGGATCGCCTTTCCTGCTGAACTTTGATGAACGTTCCATGGCCGGTATGATGTTGGAAGCCCGAAAGGCGGGGTTCAGCCAGTGGATCAACGAGAATACGGTTCATGATTATGCGCCGGTTGGCTGTCTTGAAAATACCATGGTGGGAAACGACCGGTCCGGCACGGTGGACGTGAATCTCAACCTGCTCAAGGCGGTGGAGCTGGCCCTCACCGGCGGCAGGGATATGAATCCCTTTTTGAACCCCATGACGGGCAGGGAAGAACCCGTCCATCAGGACGGACCGGATACCGGCAGGGCCGGCGATTGTGCAACCTGGGAGAATTTTTGGGAGGCGTACGCCCGACAGACCGAATATATCATAAGAAAAAGCGTCGATGTCTATGAAAGATCGGAATCGCTCCGGGCAAAATATTTCCCCACCCCCTATCTTTCCTGTCTGGTAAAGGGGTGTGCGGAAAAAGGTCTGGATGTCACCCGGGCGGGCGCTGAAATCAACTTTGCCACGCTTGAAACCGTTACCTACGCAACCACCGTCGATTCCCTTTTAGCCATCAAATATCTTGTGTTTGACCGGAAAAAATGCACCATGGACCAACTTGCGAGGGCCTTGAAAGACAACTGGCAGGGGCATGAAGTGCTCCAGGCCATGGCCAGGAATAAGGCCCCCAAATACGGGCGTGATGATGACGAGGCCGATGCCATGGCACGGCGGGTTATGGATTTGTGGTGTAAGGAGACCTGGAAGCATAAGACCGTTTCCACCGGGAGACAATTCAGACCCGGCATGCTCAGTTGGAATTACTGGGCCGGGGACGGGTTTATCATGGCCGCCAGTGCCGACGGCAGGCCCAAAGGGCAGTTTCTTTCCAATGCCATCTGTCCTTCAAACGGTGCGGACATGAAAGGCCCCACATCCAACGCCAACTCCGTGGGCAAGGTGATGGGCGGCAAGGCCACTGACGGCAAGTGGCGATTGGGGCGAGTATCTGAACTGCCTGCCCAATGGCGCGAGCCACACCATTACCTTTAACCCCTCGATTGTCCGAGATCCGGAGCACAAAGAGAAATTCAAGGCCTTCTTGAGAGGGTACTGTGAAAACGGAGGCAGCGCCTTGCAGATCAACATGCTCGATCCGGATATGCTGAGAGATGCCCAGAAACATCCGAAAGACTATCGCCATCTGCTGGTCAGAATAACCGGTTACAACGCCTATTTTACGTCGGTGGGCAAAGAGCTGCAGGATGAGGTGATCCAGAGGGTGAGTCATGGGAGGTTTTGAACTCTCCGCCTCCAACTTTGGACTTCCCGCTTTGATGTAAGGTGAAATATTTTTATTAACAGTATGTTAAACTAATATACATAAAGCGACGATTTTAGAAATACAGCGCATGTCCACGGAAGACGGTCCGGGGATTCGAACGACGGTGTTTTTCAAAGGTTGCAGTTTGAACTGTCTTTGGTGTCACAACCCCGAGAGCATTTCCCCCCATCCCCAGGTCCACTGGGTCTCCAATCAATGTATCGGCTGCAAGACCTGCCTGGAGGTATGTCCCGAAGGGGCACTGGCATTCACGTCGGCAGGCAACCGCGTAGACCGTAACCGATGCACGGGCTGCGGCCTTTGCGCCGAAGAGTGCCCGGCAAACGCCCTGGAGCTTTTGGGGCGGACATGGAACCTGGATGACCTGTTTGCCGAAGTCATGAAGGACCGGACCTATTTCGAGAAATCCGGCGGTGGCGTAACCCTGAGTGGTGGAGAACCGACCATGCAGGCGGGGTTTAACCGGGAATTACTGAAAAGATTAACGGAAAGCGGCATTCACACTGCGCTGGATACCTGCGGCATGTGTTCCCCCAAGGCGCTGCAAGGGCTGCTGCCTTATTGCGATCTGCTGTTGTTTGACGTGAAAGAAATTGATTCTGAAAAACACGTGAAATTTACCGGAACGGGTAATGAAAAAATTCTGGAAAATCTTATCCATGTGCGCGATTGGATGCAATCCAATGATCGCCCCAAGAAGCTCTGGATCAGAACACCGATCATCCCGGATGCAACCGCCACCAGCGAAAACATCAGGGGGATCGGAAAGTTTATCGCCGCCAACCTGGACGGACTGGTAGATCGATGGGAACTGTGCGCTTTCAACAATCTCTGCAAAGACAAATATCTTCGCCTGAATCTTGACTGGACTTACAGGGACCGGGATCTGTTAGGTAAACTCGGTGATGGAAAAAATGGCTGCCGTCGCCGGGAACTCGGGTGTGGATCCGGGCATTGTCCTGTGGAGTGGTTCGACGAAGCTGGAAAGCGGAGTAAGCCGAAAGCCGAAAGGTGAAGGTCAAAGGTGAAAGCCGAAAGCTCAAAGGGTGGACGAAAGCTCAAAGGCAAAGAGGGAAGGGTAAAGCTGAAAGGAAATGGTTTGATGAAGACATTTTTCAATGAAAAGGAAATGAAGGCATTTGAGCCGGCGGAAAAGATCGGTCTGGTGGCCTGTGTGAATCCGGATGGACTTCCGCATATTTCCCTCATTACCTCCATCATGGCGTCCAAACCCGACCAGATTACTCTGGGACAGTTCTGTAAAGGGTTGAGCAAACAGTATATCCAGCAAAACCCTCATATCGCTTTTCTGATCATGACCATGGACAAAAAGATGTGGCGGGGGAAGGCCAAATGGACCCATCTGAAAAATGAGGGCCCGGAATACGAGCGATACAACCAAACGCCCATGTTCCGTTACAATACCTATTTCGGCATCAATACCGTTCACTATTTGGATCTTATCGAGACTTCGGAAAGCCAGGATCTTCCCATGTCCAGAATCGTCCTGTCCGCCATGCTGACCAGGCTCACAAAGGGTTTGACCGCAACAGGAAAGGAGGACCGAATTCTCAAGCCTTTTGCGGAGGACCTGTTTAATCAAATGGATTCGCTTAAATTTTTGGCCTATGCGGGGCCGGATCGCTTTCCGGTCCTTGTGCCCGTGATCCAGTGCCAGGCGGCCGACAGTCGCAGACTGGCCTTTTATCCAATGGCCTACGGAAATGAACTTCTTCGTATTCCAAAGGAAACGACGGTGGCCGTATTCGGTCTGACCATGAAAATGGAAGACGTGCTTATTCGAGGCGTCTTTCAGGGCTTTAGACGGGTAATGGGTCTTAAACTCGGGACCATAGACATCACATGGGTGTATAATTCCATGCCTCCCGCCCACGGGCAGATCTATCCGGAACCGGAGTTGAATCCGGTCCTCGATTTTGTTTGATGTCCCTCATCATTCGTCAGGGCGAGCGCCCTGTCAGGTCATGGCGGCCATGAAAACCAAACCGCTTAAGGTAAAAGGAATGATAGCCCATTTTCCGAGCTGAGCCGCTTTTCGCGGGTTATGTCGGTGCACGACTGAGAGGAATCACTAGAATGGAAACAAAGGATTACGACCATATTCTTGAAATCAGAAACCTCATAATCGAGGATTACAGTGATGTCAAAATGATTATGGACCAGGCCTATCAGGGCATGGGAGGCGCCTGGAGTCCGGAGGAATTCAAGACGCTTTTGGACCTGTTTCCCCAAGGTCAGATCTGCATCGAAGACAAGGGCCGGGTGGTGGGCTGCGCCCTGGCGCTGATCATCGATTATGGCAGCCTGGAACATGACCATTCCTACGAGGACATCGTGTCGGACGGCAGTTTCGAGAGTCATGATCCGGACGGCGACTATCTCTACGGCATCGATCTTTTCGTGGATGATGAACACCGGGGCATGCGTTTGGGCCGCCGCCTGTATGATGCCCGCAAGACGCTCTGCGAGGAATTGAACCTGAAAGGGATAATCGTGGGGGGACGCATTCCCAATTATGCCCAATATGCGGGCGAGTTGAGCCCCATGGAATTCATCCTGAAGGTTCAGAAACGGGAAATCATAGACCCGGTCCTGACCTTTCAATTGGCCAATGACTTTCATCCCAAGCGGTCGATTCGCAACTATATCCCGGAGGACAACAAATCAAGAAGCTATGCCGTATGGCTGGAATGGAACAATATTTTCTACGAGACCAAGAAGAAATTTATCTGGGGACGTAAATCCAATGTTCGATTAGGTGCGGTTCAGTGGCAGATGCGCATCTTTCAATCCTTTCAGGATCTGTTGCAACAGGTGGAATTCTTTGTGGATACGGTGGCCGGATACAAGGCGGACCTGGTCCTGTTCCCGGAGCTTTTCAACGCTCCGCTCCTGTCCCAATTCGATCAGCAGGACCCGCCCAAGGCCATGCGATCTCTGGCCGCGTACACCGATCAACTGAGGGATGAAATGCTTCAGATGGCGGTCAGCTACAACATCAACATCGTGGCGGGCAGTTTGCCCCTGTATGAGAACCAACAACTCTACAATGTGTCGATTTTATGCCGTCGGGATGGAACCTGGGATATGCAGTATAAATTGCATATCACACCGGACGAAAGAGAATACTGGGGGCTCCAGGGAGGACGGGATCTCAAGATCTTTGAGACGGATGTGGGTAAAGTCGGTATTCTGATCTGCTATGACATTGAATTCCCGGAACTTTCCCGACTGTTGGCGGACAAAGGGATGAAAATCCTCCTGGTCCCCTTTTGGACGGACACCAAGAATGCATATCTTCGGATTCGACGCTGCGCCCAGGCGCGGGCCATTGAAAATGAATGTTATGTGGCCATTTCCGGCAGCGTGGGCAATCTGCCCAAGGTGGAGAATATGGACATTCAATATTCCCAGTCCGCTATTTTTACCCCGTCGGATTTTGCATTTCCCCATGACGCGGTGGCGGCGGAGACCACCCCGAACACGGAAATGACCCTGATCGCGGATATTGATCTGGATCTCTTAAAGGAACTGCGAAAGCACGGCACTGTCCGCAACCTGGAAAGCCGTCGCAAGGATTTGTACAAAATCACATGGCTGGGTTGAAATTCGGGCCATGATCTTGGTTGGATGTGTTCATTGAGTTCAAATTCCTTTCTCTGTGTGATATTCAGTCACGGGTAATGGCCCTAATCTCCAAAGTATCGAATATGATATTTGTATCCCTGTTCCACAAGAAAGAGCTGCCGGTTCAAGGCAAAGGTCTGCTCGTCGGTTCCTTTGGATACGAGGGTATAAAAACTGGACAGACGGTTTTTGGGACGCAGGATGCGACCAAGGCGCTGGGCCTCTTCCTGGCGCGATCCGAATGTTCCGGAAACCTGTATCATGACGTTGGCATCGGGCAGGTCAATGGCAAAATTCGCGACTTTGGAAACGATCAGAATCCTTATATGTCCCGACTTAAACCGGGCATACAGCTCTTCTCTCTCCTGGTGTTTGGTTTTCCCCGTAATCAATGGATAGCCCAATGCCTTTGAAATCTCCTCCAACTGGGTAATATACTGGCCAATGATCAGTATGCTGTCATCTTCATGATTGGCTATCAGATCTTCGGCAAGTTTTATTTTCAAGGGGTTTTCCGCGGCGATGCGGTATCTCTGCCGTTTTGGGGCGCCGGCATAGTGAATTTCTTCTTTTCGGGGAAGCTTTATGCGGTATTCAGTACAAATGGCTTCAGCGATGAATCCACGGTTTTCGAGGGTTTTCCATGGCACATCGTACCGCTTGGGGCCGATGAGCGCAAATACATCATCTTCCTTGCCGTCCTCGCGGACCAGCGTTGCGGTCAGCCCCAGTCTTCTCCTGGCTTGAATCGTGGTCGTGGCCCGGAACACGGGCGCCGGAAGCATATGCACTTCATCGTAAAGGATCAGTCCCCAGCTGCCGCGGGTGAAAAGCTCCAGATTTTTCATAGGTTCCTGTTTGTTCCGACGATGGGTCAGCATCTGATAGGTGGTAATGGTGACCGGCTTTATGCTTTTCATCTGACCGGTATATTCGCCGATCAATTCCTGCCCGAGGTCCGTTTTGGACAACAACTCGTCCCGCCATTGATGCACGGAAACATTGTTCGTGGCGATGATAAGGGTGTGGCCGCAAATCCTGGCGGTGGTCCCGATGCCGATGATGGTTTTCCCCGATCCGCACGGAAGCACAATGATGCCGCTGCCCCCTGTGGAACGACCTCCCTGATAGAAGGCTTCAACGGCTTCCTGCTGATAGTCTCGCAATGCAAACGGGTTGCCGTCCAGATCAACATCCCGCAGTGCAATATCCAGATGGGCGCCGTCCACATCTCCCGCAGACATCCTTCACGGGATAGCCGGCTTTGATCAGGGCCTGTTTCACATTGCCCCGTTCCCCTGCATCAATCCACCATCCGTCCCTGGCCGGTCTGATCCAGAAGCGCTTCAATTCCGTATTTTGCCCGATTCGGTTAAAGACGATTTCATCGAGCACGCGCAGGCGGAGGCTCTCTTCGGTTGCCTTTTCAAGAATCAACCTGCCATACAGTCCATGCCATTCCTGCATATCGGCAAGCACATTGGCAGGAGGCTCATACCGCGAAAAGCGTTCCATGCCTTTCCTGATTTCAGCAAACTAAATGCCGAGTGCAGCGGCATTCCATATGGATAGAGGCGTTACACGATAGGTGTGAATGAATTCCGGGGATTTTACCAATTCAGCAAACAGGCCTAAAAAGTCACGGCATTCGGCATACTGAGGGTGGGTCGTTTCAAGCATAAAGGTGCCATCGCTTTGAATAATCAGAGGACCGCCGACAACGGAGCTCCTGGATGTCATGAGCCTGCCCTCACGATTTTAACCCGGTAGTTTTTCTTCAATTTTGCCACGGCGGCATCCACCTGTTGTTTTTGTTCGGCAGCATAAGTAATGGTTCGTCTGGTTTTATTGACTTCGGCGACGCATTTTTCTTCAATGAGCGCTTTTTCAAAGGCTCCCAAGAAAGCACCGGTCTCGAAAAACAGCGTGATATAGGACTTTTGGGCAATGGTCATCGCCTCTTTTACGGTGGTTTTCTTTGCTTTCTCCATCTTCCGGGCGAAAAGGGATATCGCGCCATTCGGGGGTGCCACGAAAGCATTGGATCGATGCGTCACCAGCAAGGGAACTGCTCGGCCTTTTCAAGCCTGGAAAATAATACGTCCGGTGATCGGATCAGACGAAGGCCGGCCGAGATTGACACCAGTTCAAAGTCTTTTGTAAACGGTGGAAGATCGTTTCCTTCAAGCAGTCCACAGTCCTGGTATAATAAAAACTTTTCCGAATGATCGGCCCATTCATCCAGCTCGGCGGCAATGTTCACAGGAAGAGGGTTTCGTGTCAGCTCTTCGAGAAATCCTTTTAAATTAGAAGAGTTCGCCTCGGCTATATACTTCACTGCCTTCATTCTGTTTAATTTCAGTATGCAGATCCTGTCTGAAGTGACAAGATCTGAAAAAGGCGCGAGCTTTTCCAGCGTGGACGCCGGATAAAAATCGGATTCCACATGGATTTCATGATTGGGATGAACCATGACCCGAGGTTCGGAAATTTCTCCATTCATGAATCGCAAAAAGCGCTCATTGACCCTGAATGCCTTTTGTTTACCGAGGGAAGGGCGTATTTCGCTCTTTTTCGGCGTGTCGTAGGCCAGGTCCACATGCCCCAGCAGCAAAGGGATATATTCCAGAAATCGTTCCACAAACCGGCCCTCCACCCGTTCGAAGGAATCGGGATCTTTTTCTGATATTTTTATGCTTTGATTCGATGCAATCTCATATTCAAAGAAATCGCAATAGCGACCCTGTTCTTTTTCCACTGGTGGCGGAATGCGGGTTTTTCAGGAATCAAAAAAAACGGGTGTGTCTTTTTGAGATATTGAATCAGAGATGCGGTTTCATACCAGACGCCCGGCTTGCAGGATGTCAAGCAATGGAACAGAAAAATTCTGGCCTTGTCGAATTTGATGAAGGGCATGACGCCTCCAGAATACCCTATACGGGAAAAGCCGTCGAGGCGGCCGAAAAATTTTGTGCCGCAAAATTCGTTGTCATTGGGGGAATACTTTCCCAACAGGGAGGCGAACAGGCGTTGCTCCTGTTTTTGTAACGGGAATGCAAGGAACTGCCGGTAGGTTTCTTTACTGAATTCGATAAAATTATCGAGAAAAGAAGGGGATGCACTCGAATATCCTTGATAGGCCCCTTTCGCGTCATAATTCGTAAGGCCGAGGACCAGCGCGATCTCATCGATAAAGTTCACCCAGGTCGACTCACCCGTTTCTTCGATTTCTTCCACCGCATCGGGATTGCCCAGCAGTCTGGCGATGCGCTTGGCATCTGCCTTTGGTATTTTGTTTTCGCGGACGGACCGCTTTATTGTGCGATTTTTGATATGATCAACATAGAGGTGCAGATCCCTGCGAAGGTCATCCTGGATGGAAGAAGTTTCATAGCCCTCGGCGTCGATTGTCTTCAGCCTGTTGATTCCAATCGTACCTTTCATACGCTTTCCGCCTTTCCGGAAGAGGATTCGAAGGTTTTTACCGCAAATCCGTTGTTGATTACAAGGTCTTCAACTTGATCGTATACGGATACCGGAAAAGCGATAAAGTCGTCCGGCAAAAAGATGATTACTCCATCCTTGAAGGACTTTTCCAGGGCCACCTTCAGACCGATGTTTTTCACTTTTGCAATCATTAGATTTCGGTGGATCAGACACGTTCCCCATCGCTCGGAAACGGTTTCAAACGCCTTTGAAAAAGGTTCGGATTTTTCAGCCAGCCATATTGTCAGGGGATCTTTTTGGCTTTCATGAAAAACGCGACCCATCCGAATAATGTCAGGGGAGGCGATCAAACAGCCGTCTTCGATCTGAAACAGGGCGATCCGGGATACCGTCTCCAGAAGCTCTATTGGAATGGTTTCAAGATCCACGCTTATGCTGCCTTTCTGACCGCGATGCAAAGAATCCCCATAGGGAAAATCTCCCTGTGTTTCCGGAAATGCCCCGGCATGACGATACATTATCTTCCCATTGGCTTTTTGTCGAACCAGGCAGGCCTTTTCCCAGCCCTGACGGAGGACTTCATGGATATCCAGCGCGCTTCCATCCTTGCAAAAAATCTCCAGAATCGGTTTCAGTTCATCCGCTTCGACCCATTGACCGGTGTCGAGCAGCGAAAAAGCGTACTTCAGTGCGGCCATGGGCGATAAATACTTCCCTGAATGGCCTGCATATTCAAGACTTGGGGTCCTGAACAGAGCCCATTCCCGTTCCCGCCATTTTTCAAAGGAACCCACGCTGAATTCGCTTTTTCCCATCAGCAGCACGCCTTCTTCCAAATCCCATGTAAAGGGGTTTTCCTGATTTGGGCGAACAGGGTGGATGATTTGATGGAGTTTTTCGCGAACAAAGGCGTCATTCCATTCCCCCTGACCGGGCAGAGACATGGGCGATTGAAACGGGGAAGGGAGGTGGGCGCTGAATTGCACCGGAAATGCGAATACAAATTTTTCGAGTTTGGTTTTCTTATAATGTGCGGAAGGGTCTGAAGAAAACATCAGAACCCCGTTTCGAATGAAACGTGTTTTGACGTGTTTGAAGACATCCCCATATCGTTGATTAAATGTGGAGAACCAGTTGGACTTTTGTTCCGTAAGCCGTTCGAATACTGTGATATCCACCGGTTTTTTTAAAAAGTTGAGGAAATGAAGCAGAATGATTTCTCTACGGTCCAGACTGCTGAAAGCCGATTCCAGCCCCCTGTCGGAAAGGAGGAAATTCCTGAAAAGCGCGGGGGAACCCGCATCGGTTATGGTAAAACCACGCGCTTTGCAGATGGCCCGGGTATCGGTTACCGTCAGTTCCCTTGCACATGCCTGTTGCGATTTCGTCCGTTTCCATTATTCGTAATCCCGTTGCTGTTGATGACATTCAATCAGCGCATTGATAAAAAGGACGCTGAAACTGGTAGAGAGCCGGATAGACAATCAGAACGGCAGGCAGGAACGTCCACAATCCCGCAAGGCCTGCCGCAACCGGCGAAAATACAATGCCCGCGCCGATACCCATGCCGATGATGACGGCGACCCAGCCCCAGCCCTCTGAGTTGAGTTTCATTTTCGTTGTTTCAGCCTTACAAATAAGCTTTTCTCTTTTAAGTAAGAATGATCCGTGCGAAAGGCCACTTAATGAAGTCATGCAAAGTGAGAGCGCAAATATCATCTAACATGGATACCCGGAAATTGGAAGCAGCCAGTTAATGGTGAGCTTCAAAGTCATTTAGAAGGTTCTGAGAGATTTGGCGGACGGGGGAATCAGACTGTTCCGGATACTTGACGGATAT
>CAVVEP010000022.1:0-88462 GCA_963747015.1 uncultured delta proteobacterium | reverse complement strand
GATTGGGTGGAGAGGGGCTTCCCGGTATTACGATGACAACTTCATGCCGGCCTTTGAACTGGAGTGCCTAGCACTCGCAAAGCCCGCAGTGAAGTGGGACTGACCAACATCAAGGTGATGGTGCCTTTCTGCAGGACGCCCGCGGAAGGAAAGCGGGTGATCGACCTGATGAAAAAGCTTGGCCTGGTGCAGGGAGAAGATGGCCTTGAAGTCTATGTCATGTGTGAAATTCCCAGCAACGTGATCTGCGCCGATCAATTTGCCGAAATTTTTGACGGTTTTTCTATCGGCTCCAATGACCTGACCCAGCTTACCCTTGGCCTGGACAGGGATTCCTCCCTGGTTGCACATCTCTACGATGAAAGAAACGATGCGGTAAAGCGCCTGATAAAGCAGGTCATCGATGTTGCGAAAGCAAAAGGAAAAAAGATCGGGATCTGCGGGCAGGCCCCCAGTGATTTTCCGGATTTTGCGGAATTCCTTGTGGAGTGCGGCATCGACTCCATGAGCCTGATTCCCGATACGGTAATCAAAACACGCCTGGCCGTGGCAAAAAAGGAAAAGGAACTGGGTATCAAGGTGGATAAGGCATAACGTCATGGGAGGAATCGAGATATTGGGGACAGGTTCTTATGTCCCGCCCAGGGTGTTGTCCAACGCGGACCTGCAGGCCATGGGGCTTGAAACCACGGACGAATGGATCGTACAGAGAACGGGCATCAGTGAACGGAGGATTGCCGACCCGGATGTAACCAGTTCCGATCTCGCTTATGAAGCCTCTCTGGCCGCCTTTGAGGCAGCCGGCATGACGGCGGAAGACGTGGATCTCATCCTGTTCGCGACCATAACGCCCGACACATGCTGCCCTTCAGCCGCCAACTGGCTTCAAGCGAAGCTGAATGCGACGCGGGCGGTAACCTTTGATGTGACCGCGGCCTGTTCAGGGTATATCTTTGCGCTCAACGTTGCGGAGCAGTATTTGAAAACGGGCGCCGCAAAATGCGTTCTTGTGACGGCATCTGAAATCATGACAAGAACGCTGGACTGGAAGGATCGAAGTTCCTGTATCCTGTGGGGCGATGGCGCCGGCGCCGCCGTATTGTCTCTGGGGAAAGGCGGCCATGAAATTCTATCCACCCATATCCATACGGACGGATCAAACGGCCAGGACCTTCTCATGCCCGGAGGCGGTTCCAAGACAACTCCTATCTCCCATGAGAGCGTAGACAAAGGCCTTCATTCCCTGCAATTAATTGGCGCCAATGCAAGTTTCAGGGTCGCCGTAAGGCATTTTGTGGATTGCATTCACGAAGCGGCTCGGCTAATGACGTGGCCATAGAAGACATCGACTGGTTTATCCCGCATCAGGCGAATCTCCGCATGTTTCAGGCAATAGCCAAGACACTGAGAGTTCCCATGGAAAAGTTTTATGTAACCCTGAATAAATATGGGAACATCTCCTCCGCATCCTGTGCAATCGCCCTTGATGAAGCCGTCAGGGCAGGGGCCGTCAGGGAGGGAGATCTTGTCTGTCTCCCGGTGTTCGGGGGAGGATTAACCTGGGGCAGCGCACTCATAAGATGGTAGATCTTCAATTTCATTCCTTCAACCGTTCAGCGAGATTACCGTTATGCGAGAAGAGAATTTAGACCTTGACATAAGCAGGCTGGGGTCATGTAAAATCGCGTCGCCCATGGGATTGACCGAATTTGTGGATGACCAGGAACGGGTTCTTTTCCATTCCACCGTTCGTGAGGCAACCGCCTGTTACAGCCAGATGAAAACGCTCCCGAGTTTTGAGATGGCCGGTCCCCGCAGGAGTATCTATTTCGATCCGTCAAAACTCAAGTGCGGGATCGTCACGTGCGGGGGAATCTGTCCGGGCCTCAACGATGTGATTCGAGCCATCGTGTTGAGCCTCTTTTACCATTACGGCGCTGAAATGGTATTCGGCTTCAAGTATGGATTTGAGGGGCTTTCACCCAAGTACAGACACGTTCCTCTGGAGCTAACTCCGGACATTGTCAATGATATCCACCAGAAAGGCGGTACGATTTTAGGCGCTTCCCGCGGGCCGCAGGATGTGTCGGAAATGGTGGATACTCTGGAGAGAATGAATGTGGGGATACTTTTTACCATCGGTGGAGACGGTACGTTGCGGGGGGCTCAGGCCATCTGCGAGGAGATAGAAAAACGGAATCTCAAAATCAGTGTGGTGGGGATTCCCAAAACCATCGACAATGATATTTCTTATATGGAAAGATCCTTTGGTTTCGAGACCGCGGTTGCCGAGACAAGGAGTGCCATCTATTCCGCCCATGTGGAGGCGGAAGGCGCGAGAAACGGAATCGGTCTGGTCAAGTTGATGGGGAGAAATTCCGGTTTCATAGCGGCCAATGCCACTCTTGCAAACAGCGAAGTGAATTTCTGTCTGGTCCCGGAAGTAAGATTCTCAATGGAGGCCTTTCTCACTGTCCTCAAGGAAAGGCTGATTCGAAGAACCCATGCCGTGATCGTTGTCGCCGAGGGGGCGGGCCAGGACCTTCTTGAAGAGACCCACGAGCGGGATGAATCCGGGAATGTGCGTTTCGGGGATATCGGGGTCTTCCTGAGGGAACGCATCCCGGAATATTTCAAGGACAGCGATCTGAAAATCAGCCTCAAGTATATTAATCCGAGTTATATCATCAGGAGCAGGCCTGCAAGTTCTCATGATTCGGTATTTTGTCTGCTTTTAGGGCATAATGCCGTCCATGCGGGGATCTCGGGTCGAACGAATATGGTGGTGGGGTACTGGAATGGCAAGTATACCCATGTCCCCATCCCCTTGGCCGTCTCGGAAAGGAAGCATATCGATCCTAACGGCAGACTGTGGAACAGTGTCCTTGAATCCACGGGCCAGCCGAAGGTGATGATCTGAAAAGGGAAGCTTCCCCCCTGCATCCCGAAGTTTTTTTTGAAAGGCCCGGAAAAATAATTGTTCATTTTTTCTTGACACCGCTAAATATTTAGATATAAATGTGCTTGTTACAAAATGCACAAGATAGCCTATTTCTTTTTCCCGCTGCAGCGGGACCGAATAGAAAGTTCAGTCTTGTCAAGAATTCTGGTGAAGAACTGGGAAGATAAATGTCAAATCTGATGGCGCTTCATGGTAAAGAAAAGAATGGATTTTCGATGACTGGCGGATCCGTAAGGGTTGTGTTTAAAGCTGCTGAAATTCTTTGTGATAATTACCTGGCGCCCCATGACAAGATTGTGTTTTGTCTTTGGAAGCAGCATTGTCTATCGAGTGAACAGGCATAAAAAAAAGCCACTTTTCCTTCCACGGAGCAGTTGGCTTTTTTTTACTTTGATTGTAACCCTGAGTCTTATCACAGAGAAAGGAGGTGTGTCGGGAACAATTTTCATGTGTTCACAGGAATTGTACACGTTTGATAAATCGTTAATCTGGTAGGAGGTGTAATAATGCCAAGTTTTGTAATTACAGAAAAATGCGACGGTTGCAAAGGGCAGGATAAAACCGCTTGTATGTATATTTGCCCTAATGACCTGATGGTACTTGATAAAGAAAGAATGAAAGCCTTTAACCGGGATCCTTCCATGTGCTGGGAATGCCAGTGCTGTGTGAAGATCTGTCCCCAGCAGGCCATGGATGTTCGTGGTTATGCGGACTTTATTCCACTGGGCGCAAGCTGTACGCCGCTTCGCGGTTCTCAGGATATCATGTGGACCGTCAAATTCCGTGACGGAAGCCTCAAGAGATTCAAGTTCCCCATCAGGACCATAGAAGAAGGCACGGCGGATCCTTTGGGTGGGTTTGCTACGAATGATGATCTGAACAGTGAAGCCCTTGCAACAGAGCCTGCATCCCTCGGTCTTGATGCAGTTCCCACACTATAAGAAAGGAGGTAATAAAGATATGGCAAATTTTGAAACAGTAGAAGTCAGCACTGACCTCCTTATTCTTGGCGGGGGATTCTCAGCGTGTGGAGTTGCCGTTGAGGCAGCTTATTGGGCAAAAAAGAATGGATTGAAGGTTACCCTGGTGGACAAGGCGGCTCTTGATAGAAGCGGCGCCGTGGCCATGGGCCTTTCCGCCATTAACCAGTATGTGGGCGTAAAAGACGGCGACAACACCCTCGAAGACTATGTTCGTTACGTGCGTCAGGACTTGATGGGTATTTCCAGGGAAGACCTGGTCTACAACATCGCTCGTCACGTGGATTCTTCCGTGCATCTCTTTGAAAAATGGGGCCTCAAGATCTGGCTCGATGAAAACGGCAAGTATGTGCACGAAGGACGTTGGCAGCTCATGATCAATGGTGAATCCTATAAGATCATCGTTGCTGAAGCAGCCAAGAATGCCATCGCCGAAGCAGGCGGCGAAATTTTTGAGAGGGTTTTTATTGTAGAACCTCTTTTGGATGGAAACAAATGCGTAGGCGCGGTTGGTTTCAGCACGCGTGAAGAAAAATTCTACGTATTCAAGGCAAAAGCGACCGTGGCCACCATGGGCGGCGCAGTGCACGTGTTCCGTCCCCGATCCGTTGGCGAGGGTTTTGGACGTTCCTGGTATCCGCCGTTTAACACCGGATCCAGTGCGTATTTCACCATCAAGGCCGGCGCCGAAATGACCTGCCAGGAAGTGCGTTTTATTCCTGTACGGTTTAAGGACGCATACGGCCCGGTTGGCGCATGGTTCCTTCTGTTCAAATCAAGAGCAATCAGCGCCGTGGGCGGCGAGTACATGTCGGTAAGAAAAGATGAGCTCCAGAACTGGGCGCCTTATGGCTTGGCCAAACCCATTCCGGCCAACCTGAGAAATTACTTGGGCATGCTGGATATCGATCAGGGCTTAGGGCCTCTGTACATGGAAACCGCTGAGGCCATCAACAAGATTGCCGACGCCTACAAGGAAGACCCGAAGGGCTACAAGAAGAAAATGAAGGAACTGGAGTCCGAGGCATGGGAAGATTTTCTGGATATGACCATCTCCCAGGCGCATCTCTGGGCGGCCATGAACGTCAAACCCGAAGAGAAACATTCCGAAATCGCTGCTTGTGAGCCGTACTTCATCGGTTCCCATTCCGGTGCTTCCGGTGCATGGGTGAGCGGTCCTGAAGATCTGGACACCCCCTACAAATGGGGTTATGCCAACATGACAACGGTGGACGGTCTGTTTGCGGCCGGCGATGCTTCCGGCGCTTCCAGCCATAAGTTTTCCTCCGGTTCCCATGCGGAAGGTCGTATTACCGGTAAAGCCGCTATCAAATACATCGTGGAAAAGGGCGCT
Source organism: uncultured delta proteobacterium (assembly GCA_963747015.1). Classification (GTDB taxonomy): domain Bacteria; phylum Desulfobacterota; class DSM-4660; order Desulfatiglandales; family Desulfatiglandaceae; genus DUZB01. The sequence goes on along the minus strand of CAVVEP010000022.1, from coordinate 83,166 downwards.
GCGCCGACTGTGGATGCGGCCGTGATTGCGGACCTGAAAGCAAAGATCCTGTCACCTCTGGATCGCTACCAGGAATTCTGCAAAATCACCACCGAGCCCTCCGTCAACCCCAACTACATCCTGTGGCGCCCCTTCATGGATCGTATGCAGAAGATCATGGATGAGTATGCAGGCGGTGTGACCGCCGGCCTTCAAGACCAGCAAGCCGAATCTTGAGAGAGCCATGGAGCTGTTCGTGTATCTGCGGGAAGATGCCGAGAAGCTGGCCGCCGCGGATATCTATTCCCTGGAAAGATGCTGGGAGAATATGCACCGCATGGCGCAGGCTGAAGCCCATGTACGCACCATGCTGTTCCGTGATGAGACCCGTTGGCCTGGATACTACTTCAGGGCGGATACGCCTAAGATGGACGAAAAAAACTGGCACTGCTTCGCCAACTGCAGGCGTGATCCTGCAACCGGCGAATGGGAAATGTCCAAGAAAGATGTCTGGAACATTCCCGGCGTATAAGTTTTAACGTTAACTGAATATGCTCCAGGCGCCTTTCTTGGTTCCTGGAGCATTTTGTTAGCTTGGCAGAATGGACAGAGCGTATTTGCTCAATGAACATTTTCTTGGTCCACGGGATTTTTGGAAAAATGGTTATTGAAGAAATACGCTTTTTATATTAATGAGGGAAGGTTCTTGGAAAGTCCGGGCGAAAATTCCGTCTACTCACTTCAAACCCGGCCTTTTGAGGATTTGCCATTATAGGTGGCACGTTTCCCATAGCATTCAAGAAAACATTCAACCCTGGAGGAGACAATGGCAGAGGTAAAAACGACAAACCAGAGTATATTAGTGGTTGGCGGAGGCATGAGCGGAATTACCGCCGCCCTGGAAGCGGCTGAAGCCGGTTACGACGTGGTGCTGGTGGAAAAGAGTCCATATTTAGGGGGAAGGGTTACGCAGCTTTATCAGTATTTCCCGAAACTCTGTCCGCCGAACTGCGGTCTTGAAATTAATTTCAGGAGAATGAGGCAGAATTCGAAGATCCGATTTTTCACCATGGCGGAGGTTGCGGGAATCTCCGGCAAAGAAGGGGACTACGATGTAACCATCAAATTGGCTCCAAGATACGTGAATGAAAAATGCACCTGCTGTGGAAAATGCGCCGAGGTCTGCGAGACGGAAGTGGACAATCCGTTTAATTACGGTCTGGACAAGATGAAAGGGGCTTATCTTCCTCACGAGTTCGCCTTTCCCATGAGGTATGTCCTGGACCCCGCCATCGTGGGGACCGAAGAGGGCAAGAAATGCCTTGAGGCTTGTGAATACGGCGCCGTCGATCTGGATATGAAAGAATCCTCCTTCGATCTCAAAGTGGGTTCAATTGTATGGGCCGCGGGCTGGACGCCTTATGATGCGGCGAAGATCGATTACTACGGATTCGGCGAATATAAGAATGTCATCACCAACGTCATGATGGAGCGGCTCGCTTCTCCGACAGGACCAACCGGTGGAAAAATAGTACGTCCATCCGACGGAAAAGAGGTGAAGAAGATCGCTTTTGTCCAGTGCGCCGGGTCAAGAGACGACAACTATCTGCCCTATTGTTCGGGTATCTGCTGCCTGGCTTCTCTCAAGCAGGCCACCTACATGAGAGCGCAGACGCCTGACAGCGATGTGACGATCTTTTTTATTGACATCCGGGCTCTTGACAGATTGGAAGATTTTTATGTCAAGGTGCAGCAAGATGAGAAAGTTGTCTTCATCAAGAGCAAGATCGCCAATATCTCGGAGGTCGAAGAGACAGGCGATCTGCTTCTTGAAGGAGAAAACACCAGGACGGGCGAGCAGATTCGCGAGACCTTTGACATGGTCGTGCTGGCGACCGGCATGGTGCCCAACAAGATTGATCTTGAGACGTCGCCCGATGTCTCCTATGATGAATACGGTTTTATGACCTGTGATCCTGAAAAGCCTGGTATTTACGGCGCCGGCTGCGTCAGAAGACCAACAGATGTTGCTTCGTCTGTCCAGGATGCCACTGCTTCGGCCCTGCGGGCTATTCAATCAATCGCGAGGAGGTAACTTGATGGACAAGAAAACAGCAGTTTATATATGTACCGGATGCGGGATCGGAGATGCCGTGGACGTGGAGCAGTTAAAAGAAAACGGCACCGAGGATTTCGGTATCGATCTGATCAAAGACCATGGTTGTCTGTGCAGTCCGGAAGGCGTGGAATTCATTAACAAGGATATCGAAGAGGAAGGCGTCAACACGATTATCATCGCCGCCTGTTCGCAGCGGGTCAATTATGACGTCTTCAATTTCGGCGGGGACAAGATCGTTGAAAGAGTGAATATCAGGGAACAGGTGGCGTGGTCGCAGACTCCCGGGGAAGAGGACACGCAGATGTTGGCGGAAGACAATCTGAGGATTGGTTGCGCCAAGGTAAAGGACACCTCCATTCCCGAGCCATACAAGGCCGAAGAAGAATATTCGAAAGATATCCTGGTCGTAGGCGGAGGTCTTGCCGGAATGACTGCCGCTCTGGAGACGGCCAAGGCCGGGTACCAGGCGATTCTTGTGGAAAAAGAGGATCGTTTAGGCGGATTTTTGGGGAAGATGAAAAAGGCCGTGACCACGCCGTACAAGGAATTATCGGATACGGGGGCCGCCGCTCTCATCAAGTCCGTGGAGGACAATCCCAAGATCAAAGTGTTTACGTCCGCCACCATTGGAAAGATCACCGGTGGCCCGGGACTTTATTCCGTGGATATCAAGGCCAACGGCAATTCTTCAACGGAAAGGGCGGGGGCCGTTGTTCAAGCGACCGGATGGGTGCCGTATGATGCCAACAAGCTGGGACACCTGGGCTATGGCAAGTTCAAGGACGTGATCACGAACGTGGAGATGGAAGAGATGGCCGCCGCCGGCAAAATCACCCGGCCTTCGGATGGGAGTCCGGTGAAAAATGCCCTGTTTATCCAGTGCGCCGGATCGCGGGATCCGGAACATCTCCCCTACTGTTCTTCCACCTGCTGCCTGGTCTCCATGAAGCAGGCCACCTACCTGAAAGAGCAGGATCCTGAAACGGTAAACTATATCCTGTATAAAGACATTCGTACCGTCGGGCAATCTGAGGACTTTTACAGAAAGGCTCAGAATGATGGAAATATTTTTGTCCGGGGAACAACCACGAATGTCGGTGAATCCGGAGGAAAACTCTTTGTGGAGGCGGATGATGAACTTTTAGGCCAAAACGTAAAAATCGAAGACCTGGACCTTGTGGTGCTGGCGGTGGGGATGGTACCTGCTTCCAGACCGGTGACAACGCCGCGGATCAAGGCCCCCGCCGATGCGGAAGGGATCGATGAGGAAGGCATGATTGAAGTCGTTCCCGATTCCGGGTTTTTTGCCAACAGCGCTCTGAATCTGGCCTATCGACAGGGTCCGGAGCTGCCGACCCTCAAATATGGATTTCCTGATTCCCACTTCATCTGTTTCCCCTATGAGACGAGAAGGACCGGTATTTATACCGCAGGCGGAATCAGACGCCCCATGGAGACGGCCAAGGCCATTGATGATGCGGTGGGGGCCGCGATGAAGGCGATTCAGTGCACCGAAGCAACGGCAATCGGGATGGCGGTTCATCCAAGGGCCGGCGACATGACTTATCCGGAATTCAACATGAAGCGATGCACCCAGTGCAAACGGTGCACGGAAGAGTGTCCTTTCGGGGCGATCAATGAGGATGAAAAGGCGAATCCTCTGCCCAATCCCACCCGTTGCCGACGTTGCGGCATCTGTATGGGGGCATGTCCGGAGCGGATCATTTCCTTTAAGAACTATTCCGTCGGGATGATCGGAAACATGATCAAGGCCGTACATGTGCCGGAAGAAGACGAAGAGAAACCACGGGTCATCTGTCTGGTCTGCGAGAATGATGCCTATCCGGCCGTGGATATGGCGGGAATCAAGCGCATGAAATGGAGCCCCTACATCCGGTTCATTCCCATGCGTTGCCTTGGTTCCATGAATCTGGTCTGGATTGCCGATGCCCTTTCCCGGGGAGTTGATGGAATTCTTCTCATGGGATGCAGGCACGGGGATGATTATCAGTGCCATTTTGTCAAGGGAAGCGAACTGGCCAATACCAGACTGGGCAAGGTATCGGAGACCCTGGACAGGTTGGCTTTGGAGTCGGATCGGGTAAAATTTGTTGAAGTTGGCATCTCAGACTACGATAAAATCCCGGGAATCATTAATGAGTTCATGGAGAAGATCGAAGAGGTCGGCCCCAACCCCTATAAGGGGTGGTAACAGGGCGTACCTCCATTCAATATCCTCCGCTGTTTTGCCTGGTGCATGCAGCGGAGCAAAATGGAAAATGGTGAACGGAATTTGTTCTTATTGGAAAACGGCAGGTGTTGGTGAACCATAACTCCCAGTGAAAAGAGGTGGCTTATGGAAAATAAGATAAACTATGATCCCTCCTTTAGCCAGGAGGTCTTCCAGAATGTGGACTCCGGGGACGAGATTAAAATGTGCATGAACTGCGGTGTCTGTGCCGCTTCGTGCCCCTTGAGAGAACATATGGATTACCCTCCGAGACAGATTTTTTCCATGATCAGGGCGGGAAAGCGGGAAGAGGTTCTGAACAGCAAGTCTATCATGCTGTGTACTTCCTGTTATGCTTGTAAGGTGAAATGCCCGAGATCCGTTCCGGTGATCGATGTGATGCATGGATTGGCGCACTATGCCCTGAAAAAAGGTTATGTGCCTCGCAAGGATACGGCCGATTTCGGCCGGGAATTCTGGAAACAGGTGTACAATCTTGGCCGTATCGATGAGAAGGATCTTCCAAGGCGGGTGTTTTTTGCCGGAGGGTTTGTGAATGGCATTAAGGCCACGCTGAATTTCGTGGATATCGGTCTGAAGCTGATGCTGCACCACCGGATGAAATTGCTTCCGGAGAAAAAGATCAAGGGAATCGGCTCGCTGAAGAAAATGCTGGATAAGGCGGAGAAAATAGGGAAAGGAGGTGCTGCGGCATGAAATACTTTCTATACTGGGGATGCAGCCTGGAGGGGACCGGCGCCAATTTTCTCGTATCGCTCAAGCCGGTCTGCAAGGCCCTGGGCATGGAATTCGAAGAAATCGAAGATTGGAACTGTTGTGGCGCCAGCATCTCTTATGCCGGCGCCAATGACCTTGCCGTCAAGGTCTTGAACGCGAGGAATCTTGCCCTGGCGGAGGCCAAGGCGAAGTATGATATCGTGGCGCCCTGTAGCTCCTGTTATATTCAGATGATCAAGGTAAACCATGAGATACAGGAAGATCCCGAACTTCTCAGCCAGGTCAATGCGTGTCTGAAAGAGGGCGGGCTTACCTATAAAGGCGGCATCAAGGTCCGACATATCCAGGATGTGCTTTACAACGATGTGGGGGTGGACGCCATACGGGCAAAAGTTGTCAAACCCTTGAAAGGGCTCAAGGTGGCAGGGTATGTGGGATGCCAGTCGGTCCGTCCTTTCGGAGAGTATGACAGCGTGAACAAGCCTGTGGTTCAGGATCGCCTCATTGAAGCCCTTGGCGCGGAGGCAGTGCCATTCCCCAGCAAGATCAAATGCTGTGGGTCGGGGATTTTTCTTCCGGAAATGGATTACTGTCTGGAACTGGTGAAAAATATCCTGGAGGATGCGGTGAAGCATGGCGGGCAACTGATTTCCACGATCTGCCCCATGTGCGCCATGAACCTCGAGATGTATCAGGGCAGGATAAATGAAAAATACGGCACCGAACTTTGATATCCCGATTGTGTATCTTACACAGCTGATGGCCGTTGCCTTTGGAATGGATCTGAAGAAGGACGCCGCACTGCATTTCAACGTGATCCCACCGGAAAACATTCTGAAGAAAGCCGTGGGTTGACCTGCTGGCATCCATGTATTCAGAGGGAATCGGACCAAACCCCGGAATCTGGTTATGAAGGGGTTTGGTTTTTCTTTTTTCGAGCCGATGCCATTTCACACGATAGGGATTCCCTTGGAAATGCGTCTTTGTTTATGGAATGAAATGATGAAACTTGGAGAGAAACATGACTACCGATGAAAAACCGAAATGTAAATATTGTGAAACCGAAATGAAAAAGTGGCGACCGCCTTCCCATTCCACCTGGACCAACGAATTTTTGTGGGTCTGTTTCAATGACGAGTGCCCCTACTTTGTCAGGGGGTGGGATCACATGATGAAGACACAGGAAGTAAAGGCATCCTACAGGCAATCGGTTAATCCGGAAACCGGTGTCAGTTCACCGCTTCCGACCTGGTCGAACGAGGCCCATCGAGACAGCATTATTGAGGATTAATGTCTTAAAGACAGGTGAATGGCAACCATGAAAAAGATTGGAAGGAATGAACCCTGCCCTTGCGGGAGCGGCAGGAAATTTAAGCAGTGCCATCTTGGAAAAGAAGACGAACTGTCCGCGAAGGGAATGGATGACTTTACGGTGGAGATGAGCAGCCTGATAACGAGCCTTCCCGCCGTGTGGTACGGGAGATCGCGGGAGATGGTCGATCAGCTCGACATCAAGGCACTGACGGGGGTCTCCGCCGGTATCCGGTTCGTGGATCTGAAAGCATATCATTCCCTCAACCTTTCGGGCGACAGGAGTACCTCCGAAGAAAAATCCGGATCGGGGGGGATTCTCATTAATGTCCTTAAGACCGAGCCAAGCGATCCCGGCAATTTGTATATTGCCATATCTCCCGATATTGGCGACAGCGCCCTTGTGCATCAGCTTGCCCATGTCCTGGATTACCTGGCCGGGTCCAGGCTGGCTCCGGAAGCGGCAAAACCCCTGAGTTTCGAGCTGGGTGTCCCCTCGGAGCAGTTGGAGCATCCTCATGAATTCGGTTACTGGCTGGATTATCTGAGGAAGGAGTTTGATGCCCAGCTTGATGCGGATGATATGATCGTTCATTTTCTTTTCGAAAATGAGATGCTCATAAAAGGCCTGGAAATCGAAAAGCAGGATCAGACCGTTCTCAAAATGAAATCAGAACGGATGATGCGATTCTTAAGTGAGAGGAGTGCGGAGATTGATGCTCTCATCTGTGAACTTCCCGGATATATCGGCTCAAGGGTCAAAAAGGACTGATTTTTTCTGGAAGGGAGGAAACCGCTCATGCCCATTTATGAATACGAATGCAGGAGTTGTACCGCCGAGTTCCAGTGTCTGGTGATGGGGCCGGACGATGAGAAAAATCTGGCATGCCCCGCGTGTGAGGGAAAGGATCTGAGAAGGCTCATATCCCGCGTTGCCTATCATTTGTCCGAGAGCGCTCGATTGGACAGCTTTGATCCCGGTTCGCGACAGAGCGATTCCTTTTATAAGGATAGTCGCAATATCGGGCTCGCCGCGAAAAAAAGGGCACAGCAGATGGGCGTGGATCTGGGGAGCAGCTTTGAAAACAAGGTGGAAAAACTCCGAACGGACCCGGGCAGCGTTCTGGACGGGGACTGATTCTATCATTCGGAGCAATGTTCATAAATCAACAGGAGGCATTATGGTCGATGAAGGGGATCTGATTCTGATTTATCAAGAGGATCAGCCGGTTGCCTTTGGCCGCATTGAATACATCGAGCCCGACGTCAAAAAAGACTGGTATCAGGTCACGTTTCTTCTGCTTTCCATCCCTGTTCGGGAGGTTACCTGGATATTGAGATGGTCCTATGTTCAGGGGGAACCCTATACCATGGGCGGGAAGCCCATGCGACTGGAAAAAGTTGAGCGGATTGCGCGCCCGAAAGAAAAAGAAGAGGATAGAAAGGATGAGAGTCCGAAGAAAGGAACCGGTAAAACGGGGACGGTGATCCCCTTCAAAAAACCTTGATTTTCAATGCGGACATGGAAGAGTTCGACTACTCAAACCTGGATCGTCCCGAGATCCTTATGGCCCTTTTTCATCCCCGGAGGGAATGGCGGCCAAAAGGGGCGCCGGCCCCCGGCGAGGAACTCCTGATTCCGGTGGAGTGAAGACGTCGTGGTGGGCGCCCGTTTCCACGGGGCCGGTCAACATGATCCGGTTCTTCTCTTTTTTCATGGGAATGGGGAGATCGTGGCCGATTATGATGAAATGGCGCCCGTCTACACCCGGATGGGGATCAACTTCCTGCCGGTGGACTACCGGGGATATGGTCGGTCCACCGGTTCGCCGACCATTACGGCTATGATGGCCGACAGTCATCGAATCCTTGGTTTTACGGAGGAGTTTCTTCATGAAAGAGGATACCGAGGCCCGGTCATTGTCATGGGCAGGTCTCTGGGGAGTGCCTCCGCCCTTGAACTGGCATCCCGATACGAGGATCGGATTGCCGGCCTTATTATCGAGAGCGGATTTGCCCGAACCGGACCGCTTTTGCAGCTTTTGGGGGTGAACCTGAAAGCCATTGGGTTTTGCGGAGGATTCAGGGATTGAAAATGTCCGGAAGATCCGAGCCTATCACGGGCCTACGTTGATCATTCACGCGGAAAAAGACCACATCATCCCTTTCTCGGATGCAGAGGAGCTTTATGAGGCTTCGAGCGCACGCGAAAAGCGACTTCTCATGATCCCGGGGGCCAATCACAACGATATTTTCTTTCGGGGGATGGGAGAGTATTTGAAGGCGGTGAAGACGCTGGTGGATGGGCTTGCCAGGGGATGAGGCTGGATGAAATTGAGTGAGGGCGGTGTGTTTGAAGTGGTGGAGGCGGAGCCTCCTGGTATGCGTTCCCAGGCAGAGCCTGGGAACGATAACGGTTTTTCTATTTCTTCTCTTTCTCTTTAGCTTCTTTTTCCTTGATGGCCTTGTATACGCGCTCCGGCGTCAGGGGAAGTTCCCAGATTCGAACTCCGGCGGCATCGTACACGGCATTGAGGATGGCGGGAATGGTGGGCATGATGGCGCCCTCTCCCACTTCTTTAGCCCCGTAGGGTCCGGCAGGTTCATTGCTTTCCACGATGATGGCATTTACGGGGGGCATATCCAGCGCTGTCGCTAACTTGTATTCCCCCAGGTTGGCGTTCAGAATGCGTCCCTTGCCGTCGAACTTGACTTCTTCATAGAGGGCTTCGCCAAGTCCCATGGAAAGGGAGCCCTGCATCTGCGCTTCCACCGAAGTCCGGTTGATGGCGAATCCGCAGTCATGAGCGTCGTTCATATTGTCCACCGTCACCTGGCCCGTCTCCATGTCCACGCTCACTTCCACCACCTGGGCGGAAGGCCCGTAGGCCGGGGAGGTTCCCACGGTGGCCCCCTTGAATTTGCCACCCAGTTGCCCCGGACTGTATTTGCCGGTTCCCACGATGGTCCCTTTTCTGAGGTAGGCCAGGCGGGCCGCTTCCTTGAAGGTCAATCCGCCTTCCTCGGGAGGATCGGTGAATCCCCTGTGCTCCTTGAGATAGATGGTCCGGATCTTTTGGAAATCGGGTGTGCCGTTCTTGAATACGACGACCCCTTTTTTCACATCCATATCTCCCAAGGGAACATTAAGTTCCTCTGAAAGCACCTCAAGCACCTGGGCCTTCACATTCTCTGCCGCATCTTTGGTGGCATGGCCGGTCATGAGGGTCTGCCTGCTGGAATAGGCGCCCAGGTCCACGCCGAAATCCGTATCGCCCGACTGGACCCGCACATCCGACAGGGGGACTCCAATGGCCTCCGCGGCAATCATGGCGATAACGGTATCGGAACCCTGTCCGATCTCAGCGGAACCGCTCGAGACCTGGACAACTCCACCGTCCTCGGAGAGTTTGATGGTGATGGTGGAATGAGCGGTTTCGGATCGGTAGATGGGATAGCCGGCGCCCGACACAAAGAACCCCGTGGCAACGCCGATGCCTTTCCCCTTCGGCAGTTTGCCTTTCTTGGATTTCCAGTCGGAACCTTCCGCCACCGCGTGGATGCATTCCTTCATGCCGAAGCTGCTGGTGTTGAAATCGTTGCAGGTGATGTCCCCCGCTTCCATGGAATTTCTGAGCCGCATTTCCACGGGATCGATCCCCAGTTCCTCGGCCAGGATGTCCACCTGTTGTTCCCAGGCGGCCCGGGCCACCACTCCGCCGTGGCCGCGCTGTGCGCCGCACGCGGGTTTGTTGGTGAAGAGCCTGTATCCGTCATATTTCATGTTTTTCAGACGGTAAGGGGCGCCTAACAAAGATCCCGCATAGTAGATGGTGGCGATGCCGAAGCTGGAATAAGCCCCGCCGTCCATGTAGCATTCATTGGCCAGCGCCACAATGGTTCCGTCCTTTTTCACGCCTGTTTTCAGCTTGTGCACGAACTGGTGTCTTCCCCTGGAGTGAAGGAACACCTGCTCCCTGGTGTAGTTCATTTTTACCGGATGGCCGGTGACTTTTGAAAGAAACGACGCGGAGTAATCCATGGGGGTCGCCTCCATCTTGGGACCGAACCCGCCACCCACGTAAAATTTGACGACCCTCACCTTCCCGATGGGAAGGCCAAGGACCATGGCCACGTTGCGCATGGTATAGTGGGGCGACTGGGCCGAGCTGTACAAGGTCAGGTATCCGTTCCGATCGAAATCGGCCACGCACCCGTGGGGTTCTATAAAGGCCCCATCCTGGCGCTTATTGATAAAGGTGTCCGTTCGAACCAGGTCGCATTCTTTGAACGCCGCCTCCACATCCCCGAATTCCTGATGGACTTCCGCCCCGATATTGTTGGGAAATTTATCATGGATGGCGAGGGCCCCTTCGGCCAAGGCCTCTTCAATGCTCAGCAGGGCGGGGAGTTCTTCATAATCCACCCGGATCAGGGAGACGGCCTCAAGGGCGGTCGCCAGGTCGGTCGCCGCAACGGCCGCAATTTCGTCGCCCACATAACGGGCCTTGTCAGTACAGAAAACGGTTTCATCGTAACGGGCCGGACTCAGTCCGTAGTTCACCGTGCCGATATCTTTTGCCGTAATGACGCGCTTTACCCCCGGGAGCTTTTCGGCTTTGGAGGTGTCGATGTTCAAAATTTTCGCATGGGCATAAGGGCTCTGCAGGAGCGCTCCGTAGAGCATGTTGGGCAGTTTCAGGTCGTCGATATATTTGGCGCGCCCCGTGGCCTTGTCAGGGGCGTCCAGTCTGCGCGCCCGGCTGTTGATCACATCATATTTGCTCATAGTGTTTTTCTCCTCATGGAAGGCTATTGCCCTGTTGTTGCCTTTTCGCTTACGTCCTTGATGGCCTCAACGATTTTCTGATACCCGGTGCAGCGGCAAAGATTTCCTGAAATGGCCGTGCGAATCTCCAGTTCGGTGGGCTTGGGGTTCGACTCCAGCAGACTCTTTCCGGAAAGGATCATCCCGGGACTGCAGAACCCGCACTGGATAGCCCCGTGCTCCACAAAGGCATCCTGAATCGGATGAAGTCCCTCGTCCGTTGCAACGCCTTCGATGGTGGTAATCTTTTTTCCATTGGCCTGGACCGCCAGGACAAGACAGGAATTGACCGGTTTTCCATCCATGATGACCGTGCAGGAACCACAGTCCCCCACTTCACAACCTTTCTTTGTTCCGGTCAACTCCAGGTCATTGCGAATCAGGTCCACCAGGGTTTGGTTGGCGCTCACGGCCAACTCATATTCTTTATCGTTAATGGTCACGCTGATGAGTTTTTTCATTCCAGATCTCCTTATAGATTAACCGGCGTTTGCTTCCTCAAACGCCACGTTCAGGGCGCGTTTCGTCAACACCGCCACCATGGCCTTTTTGTAATCCGCCGAGGCCCTGAAATCATCAATGGGTTTGCTGTCTCCTGCCGCGGCTTCCCCGGCTCTTTCAAAAAGCGCTTCATTCGGTTTTTCACCGAGCAGAACCTTCTCCGCGGATGGGGCGCGAAGGGGTGTGGGAGCCACCGAGCCAAGGAAAATACGGGCGGTTTTAATGGACCCATCCGGATCAAGGGCAAGATAGGCGGCCGCATTGGTCAGGGATATTTCGAGGGTCTTCCTGATCCCCAATTTGAAATACCCGGCGCCTGAACCCGCGAGAGGTTTTTCAAGAATAACCTGCGTCAACAGTTCATCCGGCGCCATAACGGTTTGTCCGGGCCCCTTAAAAAAATCGGCTAATGCGACAACCCTTTCACCTGAAGATTTTGCAAGCACGACCTTGGCGCCGTATGCCAGGAGGGCAGGCGGAAAATCCGCGGCCGGTCTCGCTGAAACCAGGTTTCCGGCTATGGTGGCAAGGTTTCGAATCAGAGGGGATCCCAGGGAAGCGGCCCCTTTGCAGAGGGCGCTGAAGGGCTTCTGAAGGATTTCCGACTGGGCTATTTCCGAGGCGGTGAGGCATGCCCCGATCTTTATGGTTCCGTTTGCGGAATCCAGCCCTTTCAGATCCGCGATCCCCGACAGGGAGACCACATGGGCCGGGCTCAGCACCTTCTTTTTCATGTTGACGATGAGATCCGTGCCGCCGGCCAGGGGTTTGGCGTTCCGGCCCAGCTCGCCCAGAATCCGGCAGGCTTCATCCACCGTCAAAGGCTCATGGTAATCAAATTTTGGTAAAAGCATCCCTTTTCTCCTTTTGCTGAAAAACTTCGACTCCATTGAATTGCTGAATAAGCGTGAACTGAATGTTGCCTCTATTTTCCATCCAGGGGAGGGAAGTTGTCAATTCGATTATACTTATCACATCCATAATCTCAGATTATGAAAAAGCTAACCGATAATTTTTCATTCTGTTTCCCGTCAGAAAACTGCTTGAGGCTTGTGATTCATACCATAGGCTGGGGCTTTCGTCAAAAGGAAAGGCGCAGGAGTTCTCTTCTGTCTTCCCCCTCCAGATGCACGGGATTGTTCTTGTTCCCTGAAAGGCGGGCCGCTTCATCGAGAACGTCAGGGGCGATTTTCAGACTCCCCGGGGCGGGCAAGGGCAATTGATCTTGCCAGGTCTCCAATTCCTCTATCAAGAACCGGCACCCCGATTCCACATCCTCCTCACTGCTGTTCTTCAAAAGATGCCCCACCCGGGCATATTTTTTTAGTGCGGTGCCGCTTCCTTTGTCTTCTCTCTCAAGGAACCGAATATTCATGGCCGTGGCCGGCGCCAACAGCATGCCGCAAACAAGACCATGGGGAATCTCCATCAGCCCTCCCAGCGGTCCTGCCAGGCCGTGTATCACCCCCAATCCGGCATTTGCCAGGGTAATGCCCGATATCAAGGCCCCGTAGGCCATGGCTATCCGGTAATGGATATTGGTCCCTTCCGTGGTGGATACGGGGAGAAGAGCCCCTTTCAAGTGTTGCAGTCCGCTGAAGGCGAGGGCATCGGTCACGGGTGCGGCCTTTGTGGAGACATAGGACTCCAGAAGCTGGGTGAAGGCATCCATCCCACAGGCCGCCGTAATATTCGGAGGACAGGAAAGCATGAGTTCCGGATCGATTACCGCCGCATCGGGGATGAAATTTTCGTGACGAAGGGACTTCTTGAAAAATTGACGGCCACTTCCGCGAATCACGGCATTCTTGGTGGCCTCACTGCCGGTGCCCGCCGTAGTGGGAACCGCCACAAAGGGAATTTTTGTGCCGGGGTGCGGCTTGATGCCCACTCCCTCAAGAAAGTCCATCACCGAACCTCCATCAGGCAGCATGGCGGAGACCGCTTTTCCCCCGTCGATGACGCTGCCCCCTCCGATGGCAACCACCATTCCCACACCCTTTCCCGAGAAAGCTCGCACCAGATCATCGACCCGGTCAACGCTCGGCTCGCCCGAAAGAGCGCACTCGAAAAAGGAAATGGCGTTTGTTCGCAGCATGTGGAACAGACTTTGCCATTGAGGGGACGATCGGAACGATTTTGATCCCGTGATAATCAGCACCGGGCCGCGCGCCTTCGACATAATTTCAGAAAGCCGCCGGAATTCTCCGGGTCCGAAGGTGATTTTTGGAATCCGGGAGAAGCCGAAAGAAGGGATGGGATTCTGCTTGTCGTACATGGAGGCTCTTTCCTGATTACCGGTCATTCATCACCGACTACTCGTCACTTGCCACTCTTCACTTTCTCACTCCCACTCAATGGTTCCGGGAGGCTTGGAGGAGATATCGTAAACAACCCTGTTGACGCCTTTCACGCTGTTGATGATCCGGTTGGATATTCTGCCAAGCACTTCGTAAGGAATTTTGGACCAGTCCGCCGTCATGGCGTCCAGGCTGTCCACGCTCCTGACGGCGATAACATGTTCATAAGTCCTTTCGTCCCCCATGACGCCTACCGTCTTCACAGGCAGCAGCACGGCGAACGACTGCCATACCTTTTCATAGAGCCCGGCTGATTTGATTTCCTCCGTCACAATGGCATCCGCGGCCCTGAGAATTTGGAGCCTTTTTGGCGTAATTCGGCCCAGGATCCTGACGGCAAGGCCGGGACCGGGAAAAGGCTGACGCATGACCAGTTCCCTCGGCAGGCCAAGCTCCAATCCCACCTCCCGGACTTCATCTTTAAAAAGCTCCCGAAGGGGCTCCACCAGCTTGAGATTCATGACCTCCGGCAATCCGCCCACGTTATGATGGCTCTTTATGGTGGCGGAAGGGCCTTTTAAAGACACGCTTTCAATGACATCGGGGTAAAGGGTTCCCTGGGCCAGATAGGCGGCGCTGCCCAGTTCTTTGGCCTTGTTTTCAAAAACATTTATGAATTCGCGGCCGATGATCTTTCTTTTTTCTTCGGGATCCGTTACCCCGTCAAGGCATTTCAAAAAATGTTCCGACGCGTCCACCAGATGGAGATCCAGGCCGTAGTGGGCCTGGAACATCTCCATGACATCCCGGGCTTCGTCCTTTCTCAACAGGCCGTTGTCCACCAGGATGCACGACAGATTGTCTCCTATGGCCTTGTGCAGCAAAACGGCCGTCACCGATGAATCCACTCCGCCCGAAAGTCCGCAGATCACCCGGTCCGTTCCGACACGTTCCCGCAGGGCCTTGGTAGTGCGTTGTATGAAGGAGGCCATATCCCATGTCGGTTCACACCGGCAGATCCTGAACAGAAAATTCCCCAATATCTTCATCCCGTCCGGCGTATGGGCAACCTCCGGATGAAACTGGACTCCGAACCATTTTCTGGTGTGGTCAGCCATGGCGGCCACCGGACTGTTGGTGCTTCCGGCAAGGACGGAAAACCCTCTGGGCATCCGGTCGATCCTGTCTCCGTGGCTCATCCACACGGTTTTTTCCTCTCCCTTTCCCAAACCGTAAAGCAGATCGGAATCGTCCAGGATGGTAATCATGGCATGACCATATTCACGGTCGTTCGATTTACCCACCACACCGTCAAGAAGACTGGTCATATACTGCATTCCGTAACATATCCCAAGGACAGGCACGTTCAATTCAAAGATTTTCCGGTCGGCGAAAGGAGCGTCCCGCTGATAAATGCTGGATGGCCCCCCGGAAAGAATAATGCCCTTCGGCGCGAAAGTTTTTATGGCGTCAAAATCCATATTGAAGGGATGTATCTCACAGTATACCCGTGACTCCCGCACTCGTCTGGCAATGAGTTGGGTATACTGGGAACCGAAATCAAGAATCAGAATTTTTTGCGTGTAAAGGTTGTATTCCATACTTTTACTCCACCCGGTAATTGGGGGCTTCCTTCGTAATGATTACGTCGTGGACGTGACTTTCCTGCAGACCGGCGGGCGTGATCTGGACGAACTTAGGTTTGTTCTGGAGTTCCTCGATGCTCCTGCATCCAAGATACCCCATGCCGGCTCTGAGACCCCCGACAAGCTGATAAATGGTGTCGGACAGCGAACCGCGGTAGGGAACCCTTCCCACGATCCCTTCCGGAACCAGTTTCTTGTCCGTATCGGCCTGTTCCTGAAAATACCTGTCCTTGCTGCCTTCCCGCATGGCCTCCAGAGACCCCATCCCGCGGTAAACCTTATAGGTGCGCCCCTGAAAAAGAATGGTTTCTCCCGGGCTTTCCTCCGTGCCAGCGAACAGGCTGCCGATCATGACGCAATGGGCGCCTCCCGCCAGCGCCTTGGGGATGTCTCCGGAAAACTTGATCCCGCCATCCGCGATAATCGGGACTCCCCGTTTTCCCGCCTCCTCGGCGCAGTCCATGATGGCCGTCATCTGGGGAACTCCCACGCCGGCGACAACCCTGGTGGTACAGATGGAACCCGGACCCACACCTACCTTCACCGCATCGACGCCGGCTTCCACAAGGGCTCTTGTTGCCCCTGCCGTGGCTACATTGCCTGCAATCAATTCCAGATCGGTAAATTGTCTCCGGCAATCCCTGACTGCCTGGATTACCATCTCGTTATGACCGTGGGCCGTATCAATGACCACCACGTCTACATTCGCCTGAATCAGCGCCCTGGTTCTGTCCACCATGTCGGGTCCCACGCCGACCGCGGCGCCGACACGCAGGCGGCCCAGGTGATCCTTGCAAGCGTTGGGATATTTCTTCACTTTTTCGATGTCCTTGATGGTTATGAGCCCTTTCAGCTTGCCGAAATCATCCACCACCAGCAGTTTTTCTATGCGCCTTTGATGCAGTATGGCCTTGGACTCTTCCAGCGTGATCCCCATCTTTGCCGTGGCCAGATTGTCTTTGGTCATCACCGACGACACCTGCTGATCCAGATTTGTTTCAAACCGGAGATCCCGGTTCGTAATGATGCCCACCAGGCTTTCCCCCTTTACCACCGGAACACCCGAAATCTTGTACCTGTTCATAATTTCAAGCACTTCATAGATCTTTCTGTCCGGTTCTATGGTAATGGGATCAACAATCATGCCGCTTTCTGATTTCTTGACCTTTTCCACCTCCAGGGCCTGACGTTCAATGCTGATATTCTTGTGTATAAAGCCGAGGCCGCCCTGTCTCGCGATGGTAATCGCCGTCTCCGCCTCCGTTACCGTATCCATCGCGGCACTGACGATGGGAATATTCAAGTTGATATTTCTCGACAATCGCGTACTTACGTCCACATCAGCCGGCAAAACCTCCGAATGTGCCGGAACCAGCATAAGATCGTCAAATGTGTAGGCAAATCTAATATCCTTTTCAAGCATGTTGCTCTCCCTCCAAAAAATCGAATAAGATCCCCTCAAGCAGGTCGGACATACTGACTAACACCGCCCGGGACATCAGGTGTCTCATGATCCTGATGACGATAAGAGATCCCGATAAGATGACCCCGGCGCGCTCCGGTTCCAGATGGTATTTCTTCATCCTTTCGCGCATGGGGATCGCATTCATTTCATGAAATGTCCTTTCAATCTCCTCCAGTTCCAAAGACAGGCCATTTATTGCTTCAGGAACGATTTCGTTCCGGGGGATTTTATGGATCATGGCTGCCAGGGTGACCATCGTACCCCCTGTTCCGATCAACTTTTCACGGGAAATGGCAGCCAAACGGGACTGCCGCAGAACCCGATCCGTTTCGCTATTTATTGCTTCGATTTCCGTGCGGGCAAGGGGATCGGTCTTCGCGTGTCTTTTAGACATTCCCACTGCTCCCAAGGGCAGAGACTTTGCATCCATGCCATCGCCGGTTCTTCGAATGAATTCCGTGGAACCTCCTCCCAGGTCGAAAACCAGATAGGAAACCTCGGACATTTTCAGCGCTCGGATGGCGCCGAACCCGCTCAAAACCGCTTCTCTTTCTCCAGGAATGACATGAACTACGATTCCTGTGCGTCTCAGGATGCGCTCCAGGAGATGGTCGGCGTTTTTTGAACCCCGTACAACCCCCGTAGCCACGGCAAATGTATGTTCCGCCCCGAAATGTTGTATGATACGTGAAAAGCCGTTCAAGACATCAACGGCGCGATCCATGCAGTCCGGGGTTAACAACCCGTCTCCGAGGCTTCCAAAGTCTTCCGCAAGCCGAACATATTCCCTCTTCCTGAACAGCGGAGAAATATTCCCCGAGTCGACGGCCCGACGGGCGATCAGGAGTCTGGCGGTATGACTTCCCAGATCTATGGAGGCGAGAATGCTGTGCATCTTTTAAATAATACCAACGAAAAGATTGTTTTGCAAGATCCAAGAATTAAAGAAGGCGGGGAATCCAACTTCCATAGAGACAAATTTATTCTTATTGAAATGGGAAAAAGCTGCCTTGAAAATATGGAGAAAAAACAACCATGAATATTTCCAATAAACCGCTTGACAAAAGATCCCGTTCTTCTGTAATAAATTGCACTAAACACAAAGCTTGACTTTCAAACCGTGTGAACGGAAAATGCGGAAAGCAAGCCGAATAGGGGAAAACAGAAAAAATATTCAGGATGATAGCTTAGAGCGCCGAGGAAACAGGATGGAAGTAAAAAAGGAACGAACCATTGCTTATTGTCTTGCAGCCGTAATGCTTGTCGTGGGGGTTGTCTGTTATGCGGCTTTTCCGAAAAAAACGCCCGAGGAACCGATACGGATCATGCTGAAAAGCACGGGAGGAAACGTCCTGTTCGACCATAAGGTGCATTTGGCCGAGTCGGGATATGGAATCGCCTGTGAAGACTGCCATCATGACATCGAAAATGCGGGCGATAAACCTTCTCCTTGTGGAAAATGCCACAAAGCCGACAATGCCGAAGAGGCGCCCAAGCTATCGGATGCTTTTCACAAACTTTGCAAAACCTGCCACGAGGAAGGCGGTGGACCGGTAAATTGCGCGCAATGCCATGCCATGTAAAGGCGAAAGATGCGTGAGTGAAACACAACATGTTCTTGTTCCCGCGGATGGAAGGCAACACGACCTTGCGGGCAGGAGGCACAAATGATAAAGAGGCCGTTTTTCAGTTTTGGAAAACCCAGGTTAAGATACTCGACGGCGGATGAGGTCGATCAGGACGTCAGGGAAATTCCGCTTTCCAAAAAAATCACGCTTTTTTTGAAAACTACAGGTGAGGAGCAGGGAATTTCTCCCATTGCAAAGGGAAAGAAGGTGAAAACGGGAGAGAGGTTGTTGTTAGCCCCCGGGAAAAGGGGATTCCTTACCTCGACGACGACCGGAAAAGTTGAGGACATATCCCCGTTTACCGGGTATTCGGGACAGTCGTTCATTTCCCTTGTTATTGAGACGGAAAAGCAGGATGTATGGGACGATGCTTTCAAAAAAGTGTTAGAGGAAAAAGGCCCGGTAGAGGCTTTTTCACTTGTTGGAAGTCTCCCGGGACTTGCGGACCCGACACCCTTCGCCAAGCCGGAAAACAATCTTAAGACCATTGTTATCAGCGGACTTGACAGGGATCTATTGACGGTAACGAACCAGTTTATCGTCAAAACCGAAGCGGAAGCGCTTGCCGAGGGCGTCACATTTCTCAAAAAAATCACTGGAGCAGAGAGAATCATCCTTGCCGTTCCCCCTTCGCTGAGCGCTCAAGCCGGCAGGATCGGCGCCGAAGTAAAGGTCATGGAACCGGCTTATCCCAATGCCCTCCCTTCCTTGCTCATAGAAGGTGCAACAGGAGTTCGAATGCTGGCTGGAATGGATACGGCTAAAGTCGGCATTGGCTTCATCAATGCTGAAGCGGTCGCGGCTATCGGGAATCTTTTCGCCAAAGGTACGATGCCTCTCTATAAAGTGCTGACAGTGATAGACAAGAACGAACGCCTCGTCGTTGTACGCGCCCGAATAGGCACGCCCGCGAAAGAGATTCTCACGGCCCTGAATATCGAGATGGGCCAGGGTGACCGGCTTGTGTTCGGAGGCCCCATGTTCGGTCAGGCCGTTTACTCCGAGGAAATGCCCATACAGGCCGAAACCGATGCCATTTTGGTTCAGGACAGCGCCCGGATCATACCCAGCTCCAATGACCCCTGCATCAATTGCGGCGAGTGCGTCAGGGCCTGCCCCGCCAAGATTCCGGTGAACATGCTTATCCGGTATCTGGAAAATGGCCTGTACGAGGATGCGGCAAGAGATTATGACCTGTTCTCCTGTATCGAGTGCGGCATCTGCGGTTATGTGTGCGAGATGCGAATTCCCATATTTCATTATATTATGCTTGGAAAACATGAAATCGCTTTAACGGAAGCCCTGGAGGAATCCAATGGATAACCAGAAGCTCTTTGTCAGTTCTCACGCCCCTTACTGGCACAATGGCAGCAGCCTTTCGGCCAAGAGCTACAATATCATGTTGGCGGCTCTTCCCGCGGTGATCTTGGGAATCTCTCAGTACGGAGCGCCTGCCCTGGGAGTCATCGGCCTGTCCATGTCCGTTGCCATGATCACGGAACTCATTCATGAATCTGCTCATGAAAAGACCGGTAAGCATGGGGAACGGCCACGCAGCGGTGATCGGCCTTCTCTTTGGCATGATGCTGCCCGCAGCCACCCCGTGGTGGGCGGTTCTTACGGGCGCTGTCGTGGCCATTGTAATCGGAAAAGAGGTATTTGGAGGAACCGGCGCCAACCCGTTCAACCCGGTGCTGGTGGCTGTCGCCCTGCTTATGCTTTCCTGGAAAGGGATCATGAATTTTGACGAAGCCCTGGTAAACTACGATCTGGGATTCGTCATGAACTACCCATTGGCAACGCTGAAATATTTCGGAGTGTCCGCGGCTTCCGAGTTCAGTTTCGCCGACCTTTTGATGGGCCTGCAAAGCGGCGGCATAGGGGCCACCTTCGGCCTCGGCCTGATTATCGGAGGGATCTACTTGATTCTACGGGGCATTATTCGCTGGGAGATATCCGTTTCCTTTCTTGCGGGCATATTCGTGACGGCCCTGCTTTTTAATCTGTCGGATTCCGCGAAATACGCAAGCCCCATCTTTCATCTGTTAACCGGTTACACCCTCATAGGTGCGTTCTTCCTGGCAACCGAAGACTCTTCTTCTCCGGTAAACCTGGTTCCCATGCTCATATACGGCTTCTGCGGCGGCTTTTTGACCGTTCTCATTCGAAATATAGGGGCTTTCGTGGATGGAGTGGTGTTTGCTATCCTCCTCATGAATGTGGCCAGTCCGCTTCTGGATAAAATCAGGCCAAAGGCCTTTGGAAAGGGGATTGAACATGCGTGAGATGTTAAAACTCTTTTTTGCCGTTGTTATATTCAGTGTCGTCTCCGGCGGTGTACTGGCTGCCGTTCAGAACGCAACCAAGGAGAAAATAGAATATCAGCAGCTCAAGTTCGTCAAAGGCCCGACCATCAAGACCATCATGGAGGGCAGTTCCAACGATCCTCTCATCGACCGGCTGCGTATCAAGGATGAAGCCGCGGAAAGAACGATGTTCTTAGGTGAATTCGATGGGAAAAAAAATACGGTTGCCTTTGAAGTCTTCGGAAAGGGGTTCGGCGGCGTCCTGGGGGTGATTGTCGGCATAAATCTGGATACTAACAAGATTGTGGGCGTTGGCGTAACCACCAACAGCGAGACGCCGGGCGTTGGTTCCAGAGCAAAATCAGATCCTACTTTTGTGGCGCAGTTCAAGGGCAAGTCTATCACCGCTCCCCTGCAGGTCAAGGCGGATGGTGGAGAAATCGATGCCATGAGCGGCGCCACCATCACGTCCCGCGGCGTATGCGGTGCAGTCATCGAAGCAGCCAAGGTGTACGAAAGGCTGAAACCCGTTATCATTGCTAAGATCAAAGAGAACAAAGGATAGGGAGAGAATAGGCTATGGCAAAGACAGTTGTTCAGGAATTCACAAAAGGGCTCTGGGCTGAAATTCCTCCTTTTCGCCTTGTCCTGGGCCTATGTCCTACCCTGGCGGTGACCAAAAGCGTCGAAAACGGCATCGGTATGGGGGTCGCCACCACATTCGTTCTTGTTTGCTCCAATATCCTCATATCCATGCTTCGAAACAGCATCCCCAAGAGAGTGAGAATCGCCTGTTACATCGTGGTTATCGCTACCTTTGTAACGGTTGTGGAGCTTTTGATGCAGGCCTATACCTACCCCCTTTTCCTGAAGCTCGGGATATTTATTCCCCTTATTGTCGTAAACTGCATCCTTCTGGGCCGGGCGGAGGCATTCGCCGCAAAGAACGGCGTGGCGGCCTCCTTGGCCGATGGTCTCGGCATAGGCATCGGTTACACGCTGGCACTCGGCACGCTCGGCATTGTTCGTGAGGTCCTTGGAAACGGTACTCTGTACAATATCCCCGTGTTCGGTCCGTCCTTTAAGCCCTTTGCTTTTATGGTACAGGCGCCCGGGGCTTTTGTGTGCCTGGGGCTCATGTTGTGTATTATGAATCTTTCTGGGCAAGAAGTAGGAGGAACCCTTCCATCTGACTCTGGAAACAGGAGAAATTAGATGAGCGATTATATTTTACTCATAATCAGTTGTATCTTTGTCAACAACATCCTGTTGGCGCAATATCTGGGAAACTGTCCGTTTCTCGGCGTGTCCAAAAAAATGGAAACCGCCACGGGCATGGCCATGGCGGTGGTATTTGTATTGGTCATGGCCGGCGCCATGACATGGATCGTAGATGCCTTTCTTCTGAAGCCGTTTGGGCTGGAATACTTGCGGACCCTGTCCTTTATCCTGGTCATCGCGTCCCTTGTCCAGTTCGTGGAGATGTTTCTCAGAAAGAGCATCCCGACCCTCTACGCGGGTCTTGGGATTTTTCTCCCCCTCATCACGACGAACTGCGCCGTAATGGGTGTATGCCTTATCAATATCATGGAGGAATATTCCTTTCTCCAGGCCCTGGTTGCATCATTTGCCTACGCGGTGGGTTTTGGCCTGGCCCTGGTGCTGTTTGCAGGAGTCCGTGAGCGTATCATCCTCGCGCGTGTTCCCAAACCGCTCCAGGACACTTCGATCGGGCTGGTCACGGCCGGATTGCTTTCTCTTGCATTTTTCGCATTTAAGGGAATGGTTTAGCTGAGGACGGAAATCTACGCGTCGCGGTTGACGCAAGTTTAACAAAACCGTAAAAAACATAAAGAAAAGAATTCCGTTTCCTCTTATTCTTTGTGTGCTGCATATTGGCCATTCACATTTATTTTTTATAAAACCTTTCAATCGTAACCGTAACACCCTCAATCATGAGGTCTTCCAAAGGCCGCGCTGCATGGCAGTGCGAAGAATGAAGACCTCCCCCGCATGAAACCATCAGGCCGGGAAATGAGGAGTATCGTATTCGGGAAAAAGTGGAGGAGAGACTAGAGGGACAGTCAAAAACAGTCTAAATATTCAACACAAGTTGGAGGAACGCAATGTTAGGCGGTATACTGGTAATGGGAAGCTTAGGCGTTGTTATCGGCATAGGGCTGGCCCTGGCATCCAAGATATTCTATGTCTACGTTGACCCCAAGATTGAAGCCGTTGAAGAAGCGTTGCCCGGGGCGAATTGCGGCGGGTGCGGGTTGCCCGGATGCAGTTCCAATGCTGTCGCCATCGTGAATGGCAAGTCTGCTGCTTCGTCCTGCGTAGCGGGAGGCCCTGATGTGGCAGCCGAGATCGCCTCCATCATGGGTGTAGCCGTGACGCTGAAAGAGCCGGAAATTGCGGCTCCGGGGTGCAGCTACGGAGTTCAGGACGCTGACTTGAAATTCCTCTATGGTGGAATACACGACTGCAGAGCGGCTGACATGTTGCATGGGGGCACAAAAATCTGCCCCATAGGCTGTCTCGGGTTGGGCACTTGCGTGCGAGCCTGCCCCTTCGGCGCGCTCTCCATGGGCCCCGATAATCTCCCCGTAGTCGATCCCGCACTCTGTACCGGATGTGGAACCTGCGAAAGGATTTGTCCCAAGCACATCATTACTCTTTCCTCAACCTCTGAGCGGTTCATCAGCGAGTATGTGGTGGATGAATGCACCGCGCCCTGCCAGAGGGCCTGTCCCACAGGCATCAACATCCCCGCCTTCATTCAGGAAATTCGATCCGGCAACAATGAAGCCGCGCTTGCCATTATCAAAGAAAAATGCCCCCTGCCTCTTATATGCGGATACATTTGTCCCGCGCCCTGTGAGCTGGAATGCCGTCGCAACCTGATAGATGAAGCCATTGCCATTAACCCGTTGAAGCGTTTTGTTTCGGACCAGGAGATGATGACCGGAAAGCATCTCGATCCGTACAAGGCGCCTGCCAATGGCCACAAGATCGCCGTTGTGGGAGGGGGGGC
The DNA here is from genome assembly GCA_963747015.1 of uncultured delta proteobacterium. GTDB lineage: Bacteria > Desulfobacterota > DSM-4660 > Desulfatiglandales > Desulfatiglandaceae > DUZB01. The sequence continues at coordinate 59,078 of CAVVEP010000022.1, read as the reverse complement.
CGAAGGGCTGACTACAAGCTATTATCTGGCACGGCTTGGTTACGACGTCACAATTTTTGAGGCAAAACCTGAATTGGGGGGGATACTCAGATACGTTATCGCGGAGGACAGGCTCCCACGAAAAGTCCTGGACCACGAAATCAAGGGGATCCTGGAAATCGGGGTGGAGGCAAAGACCAATATGGCAATGGGACGGGATTTCAGCGTTGATTCTTTGTTGTCGGATGGGTTCGACGCCGTGGTTTTGACCAAAGGGGGGTTTGACAGCAGAAAGATCCTGCAACCGGACGGAAAGGCCTATGATGCTTCCATAAGTGGCGTTTTTATCATGCTGGATTTTCTCGACGCCCTGAACCAGGGCAGCATCACCGATCCGGGCAAAAGAGTCGTCATTGTCCACGACGGTACGGAAGGATTGGAACTGGGGAGAAGATGCAGGGCCATGGGGGCGGAAAAGGTAACCCTTGTCACGCACTTTCCTCTCGCGGGAAGCACCCCTTGAACTCCAAAAAATTCAGGAATTGGAATCAGAAGGCATATTCGTACGATTCGAGACGGTCGTTACTGCACTGAAAGGAGTTTCCAGGCATCTTGTCCGAGTCGATCTGCAACAAAATCAATCTTCCGGGGAAACTCCCGGCGAAACGGAAAGCATTCCCGCGGATACCTTGATCATTTCCGCGGGCCGCCTGCCTGAATATGTATTTGTCAAATCAGAAGATCAATCCGGGCTGGAGGCACAGGAAATTGCGTGGGAAACAGTGCCCGCTTACCGGACCTTTCCCGGCGCCGTGGACGGTATCCTGAGCCCTCCCGAAACCGGAAGAATAAGTGATTCGTCGGCCGTGGTAAAATCTCTGCTCTCCGGCAGGCGGCTGACCAGGGCGGTTCACCAGTATTTTACAGACGATACCGTCGCTCCCGTGCAGGATCTCGTCTGTAAAACGGGTCCTATCATCAATGTTACGGAAGTTTACAACGTCACCCCATCCGACAGGGAGCGCCCCTTGGTATCGGATGTGGAAGGCAATAGCAAGACCGCATGGATTTTCCCTGATGAGTTCCCGGGGCTGGATGAAGCGGCGGCGAGAAAGGAGTCCGAAAGGTGCTTGAAATGCGGACTTATCTGTTACAGAAGGCAAAAGATGCAACTGTCCGGTATCGCTCCTTCAGCGTAAGCATGTTTTTAGACTTTCATGGAAGAGAAATGGTAAAAGGCTGAGAACAACCCAACTCGTGAGGAAGGCCGCGGATCCTTAACCTGCAGCCCGGAGAGAAACAATGCATGAGAAGATCATTACAATCGACGGACGTCAACTGGAGTTTGAAAATGAAGAGACGATCCTTCAAGTTGCAAGACGAAACGGAATATTTATTCCGACACTCTGTCATATAGAAGGCGCCCGACCTACCGGGGCGTGCAGGGTATGCGTTGTTGAAGTGGCAGGCGCCCGTTCGCTGCTTCCCTCCTGCGCCACTCCCGCGGCGCCGAAAATGGTTGTCCACACCCATTCTCCCTCGGTCATAGAAGCTCGAAAAGTCATATTGGCGCTTCTCCTTCAGTCGGGAAATCATAATTGCGCGATCTCAACCAACCGATCTCAGGACTGGACGGCCTTTCAGCAGAGGGTCGAGAACTATGATCAGGCATCCGATCTTTGCCCTGCCCACAGTGCGTGTAATCTTCAGGCCTACGCCTATAAATATCAGGTGGATACCAGCGGTTTCGTAAGGGCGCAAACCGACTATCCCATGGAAATGGCAAGCCCTCTGATCGTGCGGGATTTCTCGCGTTGCATCCTCTGCGGCCGGTGCGTGGAAGCCTGCAACAGCATTCAGGTTAACAATGCCATCAGTCATGGTTTCAGGGGCGCCAACGCTAAAATCGTGGCTCTGGGAGATGACAACCTGCAGCGCTCCGATTGTGTGTTTTGTGGGGAATGCATTCAGGCATGTCCGGTTGCCGCCCTCATTGAAAAGAAAAGCAGATATAAAATCCGGCCCTGGGAAGCCCGTCATATCCGCACGACCTGTCATTTCTGCGGCGTGGGTTGCCAACAGGACCTGCACATCAAAGATGATAAGATCATGAAAGTGACGGGGGTTGAAAATGCACTCCCCAACCATGGCAGGCTCTGCATCAAGGGCCGTTTCGGATATGATTTCCTTCAGAGTCCGGAACGTTTAACCGTTCCAAAGATCAGAGAAAACGGGGTGCTGAGAGACTCCACGTGGGAGGAGGCCCTGGATCTCATCGCCTTGAATATAAAGGAAGTGGTGGAGGCGGATGGTCCTGATGCCGTCGCGGGAATCTGTTCCGCCAAGTCAACCAATGAAGGCCTGTATTTGATGCAGAAACTCTTTCGCACGGGAATCGGAACCAACAATATCGCCTCGCCGTTTGCCGCCGGGGGGCTCAACAATCCTTTGGATGAGCTTGAAAAGGCGAAATGTATCCTGCTTATCGGCTCTGATATCACAGAGGAAAACCCGGTGGCCGGCACTTTTGTGAAACGGGCGGTGAAAAAGGGATGTAACTTGATCGTGGCCGATTCCAGGCCCACCAAAATCAGCACCTTTGCAACCCATCACCTCTTTCTGAAAACAGGTTCGGAAGCGGTCCTGGTAAACGGTTTCGTCCGACAACTGATGGAGCGAGGTCGAGAATGTCCCGACTCCGTGAGAGAAGTAGCGTCAAGTTTTTCCATGGATGAGGTCTTGGAAACCACCGGTTTGTCCTCCGAGGATTTCAAAAACGCCGTGGATCTGCTCGATGTGGATGAACCGGTCATGCTTGTCTACGGTTCGAAGGTCGCCACTTTTGCCCGGACGTTTGTCAGGTTGCAGGAGATCCTGGGAAATCTGGGCGTGGAATGCGGTGGCGTCAATTACTTAGGCGATATGAATAACTCCCAGGGCGCCTGCGACATGGGTTGTCTGCCTGCGTTTCTTCCCGGATATCGGATGGTGGAAGACGCAGGAGCACGGAAAATACTGGAAGATGCCTGGGGCGCTTCGCTTCCTGAAAAAGCGGGAATGACCTTTGGACAAATCATTAATAATATGGCGGGCATCCGGAAAGAGGGAGAAAAAGAGATTCGTTTTCTTTACTGTGCAGGGGAAAATCTGGCCGTTGCACAGCCTGTCCTGCCGGATATCGCAAATGCCCTGGAGTCCATTGAATTCCTTGTGGTTCAGGATATCTTGAACAATGAGACGATGCACTATGCCGACGTTGTTCTCCCCGCCGCGGCATGGTCGGAAGAAAACGGCACTTATACAAACTGTGAGCGCAGGGTGAGTCTCATGAGGAAGGCTGTTTCCAGCCCCGGAGAAGCCAGGCCCGAAACCTGGATATTCACGGAACTTGCCAAACGTCTGGGACTGGCCTGGGAAAACCGGAAAAAGAAGGAGATCTGGGAGAATGAGATTATCAAAGTGGTGCCTTTTCTCAAAGACCTCACCTACGATCGCCTGGAACGAGGAGGCGTCTGCTGGAGCCTGCCTGACCCGGCTTCTTTGGGGATAAAGAGCTACGCGGATTTCGCATCCCCGCTCAGAAGGCCCGGATGGACCTCCTTTAATTATCACCATCACACCCTTCTGGAACATTGTGAAGGCCTGCTGGAGTCACTTCCGCGCAGGAAAATACTGGAGGGATACGAGCCGCCCGGCAGTCCGGAAGAAGTAACGGCGAATTTTCTACAATTGCTTAACGAAGAAGGGAAGCCGGATGCAAAAGAACGGATAGACGGCATCCTCAGGAAATATAAAAACCACAAAGGCGGCCTTATTCCGGTATTGCAACAGGTACAGGGGGTTTTAGGCTTTCTTCCCATTGCCGTGCAGAATTATATCGCCCTGCATCTGAAAGTTCCCGCCTCGGATGTTTTCGGGGTTACGACCTTCTACTCTTTCTTTACCATGACGCCGCGTGGTCGCCATATTATCAGGCTTTGTCTCGGCACGGCCTGCTTTGTCAAGGGCTCCGGAAAGCTTTTGGAAACGCTTGAGGGGCATCTTGGCGTTACCATGGGTGAAACAACCGAGGACAGGGAGTATTCCCTTGAAGTCGTCCGCTGTATAGGCGCATGTGGGTTGGCTCCTGTCATCATGGTTGATGAAACCACCCATGGGCAGGTCAAACAGGGTAAGGTCGTATCCATTGTGGAGTCTTACCGAGGAAGCGGGGCTCAATCGAAATAAAGGGAGGGAAACCATCCCGCGGGGAAAAGAAATCGGGGTTGGTATCTTCAAATGATGAAATTACGCGATATTGTTAAAAAGTTGAACTTGGATATGAGAACGGGCTCGGACCGGTTGGATGTGGAAGTGACCGGAGGCTACGCCAGTGATCTCATGAGCGACGTCATTGCCCGGGCCGAAGCAGGGAACCTGTGGATCACTCTGCAGACGCACCAGAACATCGTGGCCGTAGGCGTGATGAAATCCCTCTGCGGCATTATCCTGGTCAACGGAAGGGAACCTGAGAAGGAAACGGTTCAAAAGGCTGAGGCACAGGGGATTCCCCTTTTGGTCAGCACCATGCCCGCATTCGAATTGGCGGGAACGTTATTTGAGTTGGGGATTGGAAAAAAAGGGCCCGTGCAGGGCGGCTGATCACGGTGTAACCCGAAGGGTGGGGGATCCGAGGTTTCGGCTCTTTTTTGACAAATGGCGGAATCGTGAATGGGTGGAATCGGGAACGGAGCGCCATTGACGAACCTAAAGACGAAAGAGCCAAGGCTTGTGAAAATAGATCTGCATATCCACACCTGCCTGTCGCCGTGTGCTTCTCTTGACATGACTCCCCGAAAGATCGTCGCTGAAGCGTGCAGAAAGGGGTTGGAGATTATTGCCATCACGGATCACAACAGCGTCGAAAACGCCCGGGCTGTAATGAAAAGCGCTCGAAAATGTGATCTTACCGTCATTCCGGGAATTGAGGTAACCACATCCGAAGAGGTTCATGTCGTTGGCCTGTTTGAGGAAATAGGCCAGGCCCGTGAAATGCAGAGTCTTGTATACGAAAATCTCCAGGAAGGGACCAATGATGAAGACCTGTTCGGTTTGCAGGTGGTGGCCAATGAGTTGGATGAGGTGGAAAAGATGAACCATCGGCTTCTTATCGGGGCCACCGCCCTTCCCGTGCATGAGGTGGTAAATGCCATACACGACCTGAACGGGTTGGCAGTGGCCGCCCATATAGACAGGGAGAGGTTCGGTATTATCGGGCAACTGGGTTTCATCCCCGATGACCTGGAACTGGATGCCGTTGAGATATCCTGGCGCGTGTCGCCGGAAGAAGCACGCAGCCGTTTCCAAGGCTATGAAAGATTTGCGTTCATCCACTCTTCGGATGCACATGATCTGGAAGAAATCGGGAAAGGGGCTACGCATCTGCTGACGGGAGGGCCTCATATAGATGATTTAAAACGGGCCTTTAAAGAATCCGTGCATGTTTCTCCCTGACGTGACGGGCTATTCCATGAAATGGAAGATCTCTCTCTTCATATACTGGATATTGTCGAAAACTCGACTATGGCGGGCGCCACGCTCATCATGATCCATATCCTGGAAGACCGGGAAAAAAATGTGCTGCAGATTACCATTGAGGATAACGGGCGGGGGATGGATCCGGAAATGCTTGCGAGAGTAAGGGATCCCTTTGTAACCACGCGAACAACCCGAAGCGTCGGTCTCGGCCTTTCGCTTTTGGAGCAGGCTGCACGGGAAACCGGCGGAGATATGACTATCACCTCGCGTACGGGTCGGGGCACAACCGTAAAGGCCATGTTCCAGGCAAATCACATTGATCGCAAACCGCTGGGAGACATAGGATCGACTCTTGTCGCCCTCATTGCGGGGAACCCTGATGTGGATTTTGTGTACAAGGGAGATCTGAACAATGAAAGGATTGAGCTGGATACGAGAGAATTGAGAACTGAATTAGGTAATGGCGTTGCCATGAATGATCCTGCCGTCCTGAAATTTCTCAGGGGTCTGTTCAAAAATTAAGCGAACTCTTAACGGGACGAATGTGAAACCGGAGGCTCAAGAGATGGGAAAAATGAAAGTGGAAGACCTGAAAAGGATCAAGGAATCCTTAAAAGGGACGGTAAATTTGCGGGATGGACAGCATCGTGTGAAAATCACGGTCCATATGGGGACCTGTGGAATAGCGGCCGGCGCCAGAAAAATCATGGACACGTTGTTTGCCAAGCTGGAAGAATCCGGGGCCAATGATATCATGCTGACCACATCAGGTTGCGCGGGACTCTGCAACCATGAACCGATGCTCACCGTGGAAGTCAAAGACTCCGCCCCCATAAAATATATCAATCTGGACGATACGAAGGCCGTCAAGATATTCGACGAACATGTCATGAAAAACAATCCGGTGGCGGACTATGCCCTTTCGCTGGGCAGCGAGACCACTTACTGAAAAGGGGATACAGCAAGAGATATCCGGGAAATCCTGAACCTGTCGAAGATCCCGCGGCAGAGAAAGCGGGAAACCTTGGACCTATTTTCACGGCAAAGAGGCGGCTTTTATGGAAAAGAAATATCGTGCTCACTTAATGGTTTGCGCAGGAACAAGCTGTGTATTGAACGGTTCTCTTCACATGAGAGACGCCCTGGTTGAAGAAATACACAAGAACGGACTGCAGGATGAGATATTTGTGGGGACCACCGGATGTAACGGTTTCTGCGCGGCCGGCCCCTTGATGTTGGCTTATCCGGATGAGGTATTCTACCAGCATGTGACCGTGGAAGACGTCCCTTATTTCGTAGAAGAATATCTTGTTAAAGGCAGGACTCCCAAGAAGCACCTTTTTGAGGCACATGATGCAAAAGAAGCCATCCCTAAAATCACGGATATCGGCTTTTTCAGCAGTCAGATTCTTGTGGCACTTCGAAACCGCGGGTTGATTGATCCGGACAGCATAGATGAATATATTGCCAGGGATGGTTACCTGGGGGCCGCGAAGGCCCTTCTGGAAATGACGCCCGAACAGATTGTTGAAGAGATGAAGGCTTCCGGCCTGAGAGGCAGGGGCGGCGCAGGTTTCCCCACGGGACTCAAATGGCAATTTTGCGCCGCGGCAAAGGGAGATATCAAATACATGCTCTGCAACGCGGATGAAGGAGATCCCGGCGCCTTTATGGACCGCTCCATTTTGGAAAGCGACCCCCATGCGGTCCTGGAAGGCATGATTATCGGTGGAAGGGCCATCGGATCCCATACCGGATATATCTACGTGCGCGCCGAATATCCGCTGGCCATCGAGAGACTCCGGACGGCCATCGGCCAGGCAAAGGAATACGGACTCTTGGGAAAAGACATTCTGGGGTCCGGCTTCGACATGGAGATCGATCTTTATCTCGGCGCGGGGGCCTTTGTCTGCGGGGAAGAAACCGCCCTGATGCGTTCCATAGAAGGCCAGAGAGGCATGCCGCGGCCCAGACCTCCATTCCCGGCCAACAAAGGCCTCTGGGATCGGCCCTCAGTCCTGAACAACGTGGAGACCCTGGCCAACATTCCGCAGATCATCTATCGGGGTTCAGGCTGGTTCAGCAGCCTCGGAACGGAAAAAAGCAAGGGAACCAAGGTGTTTGCCCTGAGTGGACAGGTTCGAAATATCGGATTGATCGAGGTTCCCATGGGCGCGCCCTTGCGATCCATTATTTACGACATAGGCGGCGGCATACCCGGTGGAAAGAATTTCAAGGCCGTCCAGTTAGGCGGCCCTTCCGGCGGATGTATTCCGGCGGATCTCCTTGATATTCCGGTAGATTATGAAAACATTGCCAAGACCGGCGCCATTGTGGGTTCCGGGGGCATGGTCGTGATGGATGAGACATCCTGCATGGTGGACGTTGCGAGATTTTTTGTGGAATTCACCACGGAAGAATCTTGCGGGAAATGCACTCCCTGCCGCGAGGGAACGCGACAGCTGCTGTGGATGTTGGAAAAAATTACGCAGGGAAAAGGGACGATGGAGGACCTGGAACGGCTTGAAAAATTGAGCAAAGTTCTCCAGTCCGCATCCCTGTGCGGTCTGGGCCAGACGGTTCCCAACCCCGTTCTCAGCACCCTTCGCTATTTCCGCCATGAGTACGAGGCCCATATTCTGGAAAAACGCTGTCCGGCCGCTGTTTGCAAGGCGCTCATCACTTTTCACATAGACCCGGATACCTGCACCGGATGCGGCCTATGCGCACGAAAATGTCCTCAAAATGCCATCACGGGGGAAAAGAAGAAACCCCATGTCCTTGACCAGGCTCTTTGCGTCAAGTGCGGTCTTTGTTATGACAATTGCAAATTCGCCGCGGTGCAAAAGGCCTAACTGTTGATTTCTTTGTGGCGGCTGTGTAATCCTGCCATGCGGCGGAGAAACGTTGCCTATTCATCTTAAACCCATTATAATCCATTGCATACCATTATGAAATTAGAAACTGTAAAAGAAATATTGTTAGCTGAAGTCATCAACGGGCATGACAAACTGGACATGGTCGTTGAGAAATGCATATCAAGTGATCTCATGAGCGATCTGCTTACCGGGCCGAATACCGGTTCCCTGTTATTAACCGGACTCTGCAACATACAGGTTCTTCGAACCTCTATGATTGCGGGAATCAGTGCTGTTGTTTTTGTCAGAGGCAAATGTCCGACAGAGGATATTGTCGTCAAAGCCAGGGAATACGGGCTGCCTCTTCTGACTACGCCCTTCACCATGTTTTCTTCAAGCGGAAGACTTTTCAGTAAGGGCCTCCGTGGGGTTGAAGTGAAATTGAAGTCCCCGGCAAAATAGCATCCATGGTCTAAGAAATCACCCGTTGGCGCTGCTGAACCAGGCTTTCATGGCTGTTAGGAAATGTCTTGAGCCGGGATCTATGATGTGGAAGCAGGTTTGTGAAAATTCTGAACCACGGCAGGCGAAATGACCCACTTAAAAAGAGAGTTTGAGATCAAAGCCAGGGATTTTATCAGGGCCGGTGAAGCCTCCATTGAGGTCCAGAGCATCCTCAAGACGATTGGATTCGACGCCGATTCCGTGCGCAGGGTAGCGGTGTGCGCCTATGAGGCGGAGATGAATGTGGTTATGCACGGTGGGGATGGTGTTCTGATCCTGACCGTAGAACCCAGACAGGATTATTCTGGACTTCAAGGACGAAGGGCCGGGGATTGAAAATGTCGAGCTTGCGCTACGGGAAGGGTACAGCACGGCGACGTCGGAATACAGGGAAATGGGCTTCGGCGCCGGAATGGGACTTCCTAACATCAAGAAAAACGCTGATTCACTGAATATTGATTCCGAAAAGGGCAAAGGCACCCACCTGGAAATCTCCATCATGGTCCGAGAAATGTCATGACGGAATTTGTGACTCTTCAGGAACCGGTCCACTATGTGCATGTAGATGAAAAAATATGCAACGGCTGTGTTCTGTGCATGAAGGCCTGTCCGACAAAGGCGATACGGGTAAAAGAAGGCAGGGTGGCCCGAATCGACGATGCCAAATGCATAGACTGCGGAGAATGTATGCGCATCTGTCCGAGGAGTGCCATAAGCGCTTTGATGGGCGCAAATGAACCGGAAGAAGCTGTTCCCAAAGATCTTTTTACGGCCGTAAGTGCATCAACGGCCTTGCTTGCCCAGTTTGACGAAGGCGTATTGCCCAATGACGTCCTTCTAGGACTCAAGAGAATGGGATTCAGTTATGTCCATGATCAAACCTATACCAACGAGATGTTCAATGTGGCCACCGAGTTGTTCGTCAAGGAGCACAGGGAGAAGGCGGACGCTGTTTTCCCGTTGATTTCCCCCATCTGCCCGGTGGTGGTCAGGCTTATTGCCCACCGATTTCCTTCTCTGATAAGGAATATTCCACCACTGCTTACGCCACGGGAAATCGTGGCAAGAGAATCCAAGCAACGCCTTGTTACAAGATATGGTTGCCGGGAGGAAAATATCAAGGTTGCCCATATCACGCCCTGTCCCTCAAAGATGATCTGCATCAAAGAACCTATTTTTCAGGAACGCTCCTATCTTAACGAGGCTGTGGCCATCAGCAGAATATTCGAAACATTAAAAAAGAATATCCAAAATGTGGATGAGGACATTGTGCTTCATCACGCGGGAGGGGTCGGTCTCGGATGGGGGATGTCGGGAGGAGAGATTGCCGGCCTTGACATAAATTGTCTGGCAATATCCGGTTTGCAGGAAACCATCAGATATCTTAAAAAGGTGGAGATGGGACTTCTAAGTCATATCGATTACATAGAATTCAGGACGTGCGATGTAGGTTGTCTTGGAGGCCCTTATACAGTGGCGGACAAATATCAGGCCAGACACAACCTTCGAAAACTCATCCGGATGTTCGGGGAAGAAAAAAGGGTGAAAGCCGACCATGTGAAAAAATTATATGACAAGGGCTGGTTCCATGGGGCCCGCCCGGTCCTGCCCGGGAATAGTCCCCTAAAGCGATCATCCATCTCCGATATTTCGGAGGCCATAGAAAAACAGAACAAGGTGCAACAGGTCCTGAAAGGCCTGCCCCGCAAGGAGTGCGGGATCTGCGGGTCTCCCGACTGTCAAACTTTTGCGGAGGATGTGGTTGAAGGAAAGGCAAACCTGGAAGACTGCCTGCCGCTGAAGAGAAACATCTGAACAGGATACCTCTCCCGGATCAGAAATTATCCCTTTGAATAAGCTAAAATCCGCGTCATCTTCGGGCTGAGACTTCTTTTTTGTCTCTGATAGTGATCAAATCGCCGCAGGGCGAAAAAAGTCGTCCCCATGGCTATGCCTCCTGTTAGAATCGCCGCCAGTGTCGCATTCAAACCGAGATGCGTTCCCAGTTCGTCTCCGAGGCATGCACCCGCAATCAGCGCCACCACGGGCATGAAGTACACCAGCAGCGTAAGTTTGAGGAAAGAACCGGAGGAGATACTGATCTCCACCACATCGCCCTCGGATGCCATCAATTCGTTGGCCACTTCAATGGTCATTCCGTTTCCTGATGTGGCGCCACAGGAGTCCCTCGATTCACAGGCGGAGCAAGCCGAACTCTTCTGTATGCGAACCATCGCCCTTTTGCTCGTAACTGTTTCGATAACTCCTCTTTCGCGTACCATTTAAGCGGTCCACTCCAATATGCAGGCGCCCCAGGTCAAACCGGCGCCAAAGCTGACCATGAGAACATTATTTCCTTTTTTCAGACGCCCTTCGCGGTTCGCCTCATCCAGTGCGATAGGAATGGTCGCCGAAGAGGTATTTCCATATTTTTGAATATTTACAAAGATCTTTTCCATGGGAATGCTCAGGGTGTTTGCCAGGGCATTGATAATGCGGATATTGGCCTGATGTGGAACAACAAGGTCGATATCGCCGACCGTCAGGCCATTTTCTTCGAGGGCGTCCTTTGAGATTCCAGTCATGCAGGCGATGGCCCGCTTGAAAAGACGGTTCCCGTCCATTTTCAGGTAGAACGATTTCTGATCGATATCGTGGAGGATCTCGGGAGTGAAGGTGTTTCCCTCTTCGGAATATAGCAACTCCCACCACCTGCCGTCAGACTTCAAATGGCTGGAAAGGATTCCTCCCTTCTCCGGCTTCGACGAAACAACCACGGCGCCCGCCCCGTCGGCCAACAATACGCAGGTTCCGCGGTCGTGCCAGTTTACAACGCTGGAGAGCCGATCCACTCCCACAACCAGTGCGTTTCGACAAGTCCCGCACCGGACGGCGTTGTTTACGACGGTAAGGGCATAAAGAAATCCCGTACAGCCCGCGGACAAATCAAAAGCTACCGCGTTTTTCGCATTCAGCGACATCTGAATCATGCAGGCGGCGGAGGGGAACTGCCGATCCGCCGTGACCGTACCCACTACAATCATATCCAGGTCTTTTGGCCCCATGCCCGCCATCTCCATGGCGGCCAATGCGGCTCTTGTCGAGAGATCACAAGTGCTTTCGCTGTCCAGGTTGGAGGAAATACGGCGTTCTTTTATTCCACTGCGACGTGTAATCCACTCATCGCTCGTATCCACCATGCTTTCAAGATCTGCATTTGACAGGATTCTTTTCGGCATTGCCGATCCTGTCCCAACAATGTGTGCTTGTGGCATTTACCATGTACCTTTATTGCAACTATTCAAAACCGATCGACCAGGTTCGGCAAGATTTCGTGCCGAACTTCCAAATTCTTAATTTGTTACCCCTCGAGGCACGCGGCTTTCCCTTGAATTCAGGGGAAAGCAGCGCCTGATTAAAAAAATTAAGAACGAAACCGTCCTTTACAACCAGTCCCATGCAATCAGAAGCCTTTGGAACATCAATCCAGCCGGTATTCCTTTTCCTTGAGTTTTGCATGAGCCGCCGCCAGTCTGGCGATGGGGACCCTGGGCGGAGAGCAGGATACATAGCTCATCTTTATGTGATGGCAGAAACGGATGGAATCCGGGTGCCCACCCTGTTCTCCACAAATTCCCACTTTCAGATTGGGGCGCGTTTTTCTGGCCCATTCCATGGTAATCATCATCAGGCGGCCAACGCCCTTGATATCCAGGACCTCAAAGGGGTTGTGTTCCAGGATTCCCCGCTCTTCATACAGCGGCAGAAATTTATTTTCCGCGTCTTCTCTGGAGAATGAAAAGGTTGCCTGGGTCAGATCGTTTGTTCCAAAAGAAATGAATTCAGCCAATTCGGCAATCCTGCCCGCCCGCATGCAGGCGCGGACCACCTCAACCATGGTCCCGAATTTAAAAGGAACCTTGAGGCCGAATTTTTTCTCCACTTCATCACTTATCCTGGTTACATAGCGGTGCACCCATTTTAATTCTTCAAGGGTGCACACCTGTGGAATCATAATTTCCGGGGAGACCTTTCCTCCTTCCTGGATATGTTCCGCGGCCGCCTCCAGAACGGCCCTGATCTGCATGGCGTAGATCTCCGGATAGGTAATTCCCAACCGGACCCCGCGGTGCCCTAACATGGGATTGGTTTCCGCAAGCGCTTTAACCTTCTTGAGCATGACTTCCTTGGCTTCAATCATGGGACCGTCCAGGTGTTTTGATTTCAGTTCCTCCAACCCGTGGATAATCAGATCAAGATTGCTGGAAAAACGCTCGGCCAGTTCAGGATCCACTATCTTCAAGGTGTCCGGAAGATCCGTTAGATTCTCCACGGTCTCTTTGAGATTTTTCACTTTTGTTATTTCATTGAAGAGTTCTTCCGCGGAGGGCAGGAATTCGTGGATGGGAGGATCCAGGAGCCTTATCGTAACGGGAAGTCCATCCATTACACGGAAAATTTCCTTGAAATCGTTCCGTTGAAAAGGAAGGAGCTGATCCAGGGCGGCTTGCCTTTCTTCCGTGGTATCCGCAAGAATCATTTTCTGCACCACGGGAAGTCTTTCCGTCTGATTGAACATCCTCTCCGTTCTGCACAGCCCCACGCCGACGGCGCCGTATTTCTTTGCTTTTGCGGCAGCCTCCGGCGTGTCCGCGTTGGCCATGACCTGAAGCTCACTCAACTCGTCGGCCCATTCCAAAACTACAAGAAGATCATCCACGAACTCCGGCTCAATGGTTGCGACCTTTTCTTTGTACACATCGCCGGTGCTTCCATCGATCGTAATAACATCCCCTTCCCTCAGCGTTATGCCCGATATGACCGCTGTTTTCTCTATATCATTAATGACAATTTCCTCGCACCCGGAAACGCACGGTTTGCCCATGCTCCTTGCCACTACCGCAGCGTGGGAGGTCTTGCCGCCTCGACTGGTAAGAATCCCCTGGGCCGCGAAAAACCCGTGAATATCGTCCGGTTTTGTTTCTTCCCGTACCAGGATCACTTTCTCTCCCAGTTTTGCCTTGCTTTCCGCCCGATCCGCATCAAAAACGATCTTCCCGGATGCCGCTCCGGGAGATGCGGGAAGTCCCCGCGCAAGGACTTCCGCATGAACATTGGGGTCCAATCGGGGATGGAGAAGCTGTTCAAGCATATTCGGCTGGATTCTGAGCAAAGCCTCCTCTTCGGAAATAAGTCCTTCATTCACCATATCCACGGAAGTCCTGATGAAGGCCGAGACGCCCATCTTGGCGTTTCTTGTCTGGAGGCAGTAGAGTTTGCCCTTTTCTATCGTGAACTCCAGATCCTGAACCTCGCGGTAGTGGTCCTCCAGGGTGTGGCGTAACTTCTCCAGCTCAGGATAAATATCAGGCATTTCCCTTCTCAGTTTAAGAATTGGCTTGGGTGTTCTGATCCCGGCAACCACGTCCTCTCCCTGGGCGTTGATCATATATTCACCAAAGAACCGGTTCTCCCCGGTAGCCGGATCGCGGGTAAAGGCTACGCCGGTTGCGCTGTCATTGCCCATATTCCCGAAAACCATCGTGCAGATATTTACCGCCGTGCCGTTGGCCATTTCTTTGGTAATATGGAACTCTTTGCGGTAATCCACGGCTCTCTTTCCAGACCACGATTTGAAAACAGCCTCAATGGCAAGAGCCAACTGCTCGCGGGGATCCTGGGGGAAAGGCTTTCCGGTTTTTTCCTTCACAAGGTCCAGAAAACGGCCGCATGTTTCCTTGAGGGCCTTGCCGTCCAGATCAACATCCTGCTCCGCCTTGTTCTTCTTTTTTATGGCATTGAATATCTGGCTGAAATCGTCATCTTTCATCCCCAGGGCGACTGATCCGAAGAGCTGAATCAGCCTTCTGTATAGATCGTAAACAAAACGTTGATCCTTTGTGAGCGCGATGAATCCTTCCACGGTTTCCGTGTTGAGACCCAGATTCAAAATCGTATCCATCATCCCGGGCATGGAAATGGCCGCGCCGGACCTTACGGAAACCAGAAGGGGGTCCTTTTGATCCCCGAATTTTTTTCCCGTCATTTTTTCAAGCGCTGCCATGGCCGCATCGATCTGTTTGGAGAGCTCGGGACGAAGGCCATTTTTCTTGTCTTCAAGGTAGAAAAGACAGGCCTCCGTCGTAATTACAAATCCGGGGGGCACCGGGAGTCCTATCTGCGTCATCTCACACAGATTTGCTCCTTTTCCCCCTAAAAGTTTTTTGTTTTTCCCATCTCCTTCATCAAAAGAGTACACGAATTTCTTGGATCCCATGGCTTTTTCACTCCCTATTCTTCCGCCTTGCATATTCAAATAAATAGGCAAGGCAAAACAGGATTAAACCCAGTCCCAGTATCCGCTCCGTGGAAATATCCCGAAAGAATACAAGGGAAACAATATAGGCAAAACAAAAGGCCAGAATAAGGCGAATGAACACGATGATGAATTTTTTCACAAATTTCCTCTCATGCGGCGGCAATGCTCAATGCTCTTTCTGTTCCGGGCTCTTTTACAACGGAGAAAAGACGCCCTTTTCCCCTTTTCTCTTTATGAATAAGCAGTATACCATAGACAAAAATAAAATGGCACTCAAAACCTGAAGGAAATATCGTTCAGCTTGCTTCCTTGTTTCTTTTCGATTATACTTCCTATTTGGTTGCAGCAAGATTAAATCGATGACCTTTGTTCTTGAAAAGATGACAATATGAGAAGACTCAATCCCGAACATATTTCCGCGGTTGCCGATGGCGTGAACCGCTGTCCCTATTTCCGTCTGCTTTCCCTGGGCATTGTATCTCTTGGCCGGGGCCGGTCCGTATTGAAGATAGATGTTTCCAAGAAGCACCTCCAGCCTTATGGCATTGTCCATGGAGGCGTTTACGCATCCCTGATCGATGCCGCCTGTTTCTGGGCAAGCTATACCGATGTGGAAGAACCGGCAGGATTAACCACGGTGGAGATGAAACTGAACTATCTTGCCCCGGCATCGGATGGGATTTTCACGGCGGAAGGGGAGGTCATTAAAACCGGTAAGAGTCTCTGTTTGAGCAGGGCCATAATCAAGGACGGAGAAAACGGGAGGCTTCTGGCCCACGGCACCGCGACCATGATGGTGCTTGAATCCATTCAGCTGGAAGGTCAGTCCCGTCTGCCGCCTAAATTTCTGGATTGAAAGACGCCTGACCCGGACAAGCCGGAACTTGGAAGTCTCTCCAGCAAGACACGAAGAAAGACAAGAATATCCCCAATCGGCCAAACTTCCGGCGGACAAGTCTGCGATGCCGCGGCCTACATGGGTACGAAATTGTTGGCGGTCCAGTAATCCGCTTTCAGGGAATCCAGCCCTTGCTTGAAAGCATTCAGATGAATCTGCTCCCAATCGGCCAGTTCATTGAACAACTTTTTCGCTTCAGGGGCCTCTGACTTTTCCGCGCATGAACGATAGAAATCCACGGCATCCATCTCCAACTTCATCCCTATGGTCAAAACGCTCACCTCGAAATGACTGTCTTTTATGCGATCCTTGATGGCGTTGCTGAAGATGGGATTTTCTTCCTGCCTATCGACTTTTTTCAGGAGGCTCTTCGAGAAATCGTAATGGCCTTTCTCAAATACGGATTTATACTGATGCTTCAAGTAGTTGAAATGGTTTAATTCCTCCTTGGCCATTTCCGAAAGAGCCTCTTTCGCTTTGGAATCTTTCACGTTTTCAGATGCGTTCTTGTAAAAATTGTAGCCGGTCAGCTCAGCTTCCATTGCAGTTTTGAGTCCATTCAGGACCTCCTGGTTTTCACCCATGAAATGTCTCCTTTCATGAAAAGTTGCGGGTAGGCGCCTTGAAGGCCGTCGATAAATCATATGTTGTTAACATAGGGATGGGGGCTTACCGAATCAACAGGAAAGATATTCCGGCCTGGCGGAAGCGGGTGACGGAAAATTTTTTCCGGCCTTATCTTGCCCTTGTTATTCGATTCATGACCCGTTATGATGATGCCCCGTGCGAGGTTTATATTGTGCATGGGATCTTTTGAAGGCGAGGGCCGGGAGGAAAAACACCGGAATGAAATTTGCCACCTTTAATACAAACTCCGTTCGTGCCCGTCTTCCTATTCTTCTCGAGTGGGTTGTGAAGGAAACCCCTGATATCCTGAGCCTTCAGGAAACCAAGGTCCAGGATGAGGATTTTCCCGTTGAATCCTTTAAAGAGCTCGGCTACCATGTGATAGTCCGTGGTCAGAAATCGTACAATGGCGTGGCGATTCTAAGTAAATCTCCACCCGAAGGACGTTCAACTTGATCTTTTTTCCGAAGGGGATGACCAGGCTCGGTTCATCAGCGCGGTCATACAAGGGATTTCCGTCATCAATGTGTATGTCCCCCAGGGTTTTCAAGTGGGTTCTGAAAAATTTCAGTATAAACTGGAATGGCTTCAGACCCTCCTGAAATACATTGGCGATCACTACACCCCATCCGATTCGCTTATTATCGCGGGAGATTTTAATGTGGCCATGGAGGACAGGGATGTGTATGATCCTGAAACCTTCAGGGGCGGGGTTGGTTTTCATTCAGATGAACAGACCTTGATGGAGGAGTTTTTCAATTGGGGGCTCAAGGACGTTTTCCGGAGACATTTTCCGGAGGGAAACCATTATACCTTCTGGGATTACAGGATCCCGAACGGTTTTAAGCGAAATCTGGGATGGCGTATCGATTATGTCCTTGCCACGGCGCCGCTTGCGGAGAAATCTCGAACGGCCCGGGTCGACAGGTCGGCCAGGGCGCTTCCCAAGCCTTCCGATCATACCTTTCTCGTGGCGGAGTTTGAACTCTAAAGGAATGCCAATCGGTTAACAGGGCTGATGTACAGGGGCTGGTGTATAAGAAACGCTTTGAAAATCTTTCTCGTGTGGCTCGAAAAGTCACTTCCTCACTGAACATCGGGGATATCCTCGTGGGTCCTGAAACAGCCCGGAGGATAGAGGGAAAACTTGCGCTTTTCGACAGGGGTTTGAGCCGGTTCAAAAACGTGAAAGAGGATGTTCGCGTCAGCCTGGTGGGAGGATTGCCTGAGAATTCGTGAGATCGGATGGAGAAGAGCAGGAATACAGACAACAAGTCGGGTTCCGCGCTGAACGGATTTCATAACCGGTCGGCCGGAGAGAAAAGGAGAAGCCAACATGACGAATTATCTCATCGTAGGAAACGGGATAGCGGGAACCACCGCGGCGGAAAATATTCGAAAGCAAGACAACGAGGGCGGCATTACCATTGTAACCGATGAGGATATGCCGTTTTACTACAGAATTCGGTTAAACGAGTATGTGTCGGGGGACATGAAGGAAGAAGAGTTGATTGCCAGGAAAGACGACTGGTATCAGGGGCACAACATTACCCTGAAGCTCAACACGCGCGTTTCGGGAGCAGTCCCCGAAGAAAAGATCCTCCTGACCACGGGCCAGGAGAGAATGGGCTATGACAAACTTTTGCTGGCCACGGGAAGTCATTCTTTTATCCCTCCCATAAAAGGATCAGATAGAAAAGGGGTCTTCGCCCTTCGTTCCATCCAGGATGCGAGGGACATTGCATCCCGGGCCGGGGAAGTGGAGGAGGTTGTCCTGATCGGGGGCGGCCTGCTGGGTCTCGAGGCCGGGAAGGCCCTCCGGAGACTCGGTAAAAAGGTGATGGTGGTGGAGTTCTTTCCCAGGCTTTTGCCGAGGCAGCTGGATGTGGATGGGGCTGGAAGGCTTCAGAAAATTATGGAAGGGATGGGATTTTCATTCAGACTCGGAGCCAAGACCGAAGCGATCGTGGGGGTCGATGAGGTGGATGGCGTGCAGCTTGAAGGCGGAGAGACCCTGCCGGCAAGGATGGTGATTATTTCCGCCGGTGTCCGGCCGAACATGGAACTGGCGAAAGATCTGGGTCTTGAATGCGACAAGGGCATTCAGGTAAACGAGCGGCTGATGACCAGCGTACCCCATATCTATGCGGCCGGGGACGTTGCCGAATTCAACGGCATGCCTTACGGCATCTGGCCAGCGGCCATGGAACAGGGAAGGATCGCCGGGGCCAACATGGCAGGAGGCGATAGGGTTTATCAGGGAACGACCATGGCAAATACCCTGAAGGTCGTGGGGGTGGATCTGGCATCCGCGGGCAACATCGATGTGGAGAATAAGCTGGAGTCCAGGATTGTCACGGACGATGCCGTGTACAAGAAAGTGGTGCTGGAAAAGGACCGGATCGTGGGCTGCATCATGCTTGGGAACACGAAAGGATTCACCCGCATTACCAAAGCCATGGAGGAAAAGCTGGATGTATCCGGTGTGAAAGACCGGATTCTTTCGGATGACTTCGAATTTAAAGGATAATTAGAGAGCAACCATGCGCCCCGGCGATGGCTGAACAACCCCATGAATTATGAGCCTTCCCCATTCCTGATGGAGCATATCGATCTCCTTCCCAAAGGCCGGGCCCTGGACGTGGCCATGGGAAGGGGCCGGAATGCGGTGTTTCTGGCAGGGATGGGTTATGAAACGGAAGGCATTGACATATCCCCCGAAGCGGTAAATGATGCCTTGAATCTGGCGGCGGCGGCCGGTGTGCCTGTGCGCGCCCTGGTCGCGGATCTCGAAAAGGGGTATCGATTTGAAAAGAATGCCTACGATTTGATCGTCTGTTTCAATTATCTGCATCGGCCCCTTTTCCAAACCATGAAGGATGCCTTGCGAGTGGGGGGGCTGGTTGTCTATGAGACGTTTATTGTGGACCAGGCCCAATTCGGCAAACCTAAAAACCCGGACCATCTTTTGAAACACAATGAGCTGTTGCGCCTGTTTCGGGAATTCCGGTGCCTTCGCTATCGAGAAGGGATTATCGGGGAGAAGAACGCCATTGCCGGGATCATTGCCCAAAAAACAGGAAAAACAGCCTGATTAGGAAAGAAATTTTGAAGCCATCCAAAATCGTTTTTATTGCCCAAAACCAGCCTCTTGACAATCATGCTCATCTGACGAAGAAGTTTGCCGATGCTGAAGACAGGGCCTCAAGACAGGCCTCCCGCTTTGCCGGCCTGGATCTTCCCGGGCTCCAGAAAGCCGTTCACGAAAATATCAGGGAGTCGCTTCTGTTTTATAACGGACGGTACATGGATCTTCTGGATCTCATGAATTATGTGAAAAACGGGCGTTGCGTTCCTGAAATCACCCCCTCCAATGTGAATCAACACTATTCCCTTGCCAACACGGTCACGCTAAACGGCATCTACTTTTATCAGTATCTGTCAGCGCACGGGTTTGAACCGGTGGTCATACAGAATTACGCCACGTGTGATGTGTCGGATTTTTTAAAAGGAGACGTCCTTGCCGTCTGTATCTCATCAAATTTCATCTTGATGAATGACATCAAGGAAATTGCCGGGCAGATCAAAGAGATTGCCCCCGAGCTCCCAGTTGTCGCCGGGGGCATGCTCGTAAAGAAGGTGCTTGATGCGGGAGAACGTTTTTCAAAAAAGACGCTTGACTATCTGGGAGAATACCGTGGCAAGGTGGATGCCTTCGTCATCGAGGCCATGGGAGAGGAAAGCCTTATAAAGCTGCTTCGATGCATGCAAGACGGTTCCGAACCGAGCCGTGTGCCCAATGTGGCCTATTTTGATTCCCTGGGAGACTTGACATTTACTCCACGGGAAAAGGAACAGGTCCACATGGATCAGACGGCCATTTCCTGGGACAAGATTCCCGGAAAATATCTCAGGAGCACTCTGCCGCTCAACAGCAGCAGAGGATGCTTTTACCGATGTCGCTTCTGCACCTATCACTGGTTGTTCCCGGAGGTTCATTATAAGACCATTCCCGTTCTTGAAGAGGAACTCAAAAGGATTGCAACGTTGGGTTTTGTGAAGCACGTGCGGTTTACCGATGACAATTTTACGGCCAATAAGGCGCGGGTCAAAGAGGTTCTCCATATGATGATTCGGGAGAAATTCGGTTTTACCTGGTCATCTTTTGCAAGGGCCAGCGCCCTGACCCCGGAACTTGTGGAACTCATGAAGGAGTCCGGGTGCGAATTCGTCGATTTGGGTTTGGAGTCGGGAAGCCAGACCATTTTAGACAAGATGGACAAGCGCTTGAAACGGGAGCAATCGCTTGCGGCTATCAAAATGCTCAATGACCGGGGGATCGAGAGCAGGGGCAGTTTTATCATCGGCTATCCGGGGGAAACCGAGGAGACCTTTGAAGAAACCATAGGGTTTATCCGTGAAAGCGGCCTTCCCTATTACCACCCCTATGTTTTCTATTACACCGGCAATACCCTGGTTTACGGAGAAAAAGAATCCCTGGGTCTCCAAGGCCTGGGACTGGCATGGAAACATCATACCATGGATTCCGCCGAGGCCTCCCGGCTTCTGTCTCAGATGGTTCCGAGACTGGAAAACAGTTTTACCGACGGACAGGCCTATGTGGAAGAAATTTATAAACTGCTCAGGGGTGAAGGGTATGCCCCGGAGGAAATCAGGGAACTGTTCAAACTGAAGAGACGTTTGCAGCTGGAAATAAAAAAGTCGGCTGGAGAACAGGGGAAAACCGAAAGAATCGAAAAGACGTTCAATGATCTTGAGGTAGCTGTAAGGCCATGAATATCGGAATCCTCAGCGTAAAAGACCAGTCCTATCACCCGAACAGGAGACTGATGGAGGCGGGCTCCCGTTTGGGACACAGGGTATCTTTGATCCATACCAGGGAATGCCTGTCAGGAACAGGCGCCCATGGAATGAATGTGCGGATTATTCATGATCCGGATTTCCGGCCCGATGTGATCCTTCCCAGGATCGGGGCAACCATCAACGACTACGCCATGGCCATCGTGCGTCAGTTCGAACTTGCCGGCATCCCCTCCGTCAACGGATTTTGTTCCATCCTGTCCGCACGAAATAAATTTTCGTGCCTTCAAACCCTGTCCCTTCACAATTTGCCTGTTCCCGATTCCTATCTTGTGATAAACTGGAACGGTTTCAGGGAAGCGGTGAAAAACCTGGGGGGGTATCCGGTTGTCGTCAAATCACCGCAAAGCAGGCAGGGGGCCGGTGTTGCCCTGATCCAGTCGCCGCCTATGGCGGAATTTGTTTTGAACAATCTTCAGGAAATGTCCCGGGGGTTGCTCGTTCAGGAATTTATTCCAACCAGGTCAAGAAAGGATATCAGGGCCTTCGTCATTGGAGACAGGGTTATTGCCGCAATGGAATTGAAGCCCAATGCCGATGACTTCAGGGCCAATGTCCATCTTACGGGCCACGGCATGCCTTGCCATCCCGACCCGCAATTGCTCGATCTGGCGGTTCGATCGTCCAGGGCATTGGGCCTTGAGATTTCCGGCGTGGACATCATTTTAGATGAAAAGGCGAGTGCAAAAGTGATTGAGGTGAATTATTCTCCCGGATTCAAGGGCATTGAGGCCGCCACTGGTGCGGATATTGCGTCTGAAATCATTGACTACATAACGCATCGCTCAATGGAGGGACCATGCACATAGCCTTTTTGATGGACAGACTGGATTCCATTGAACCTGAGAATGAGACCACAAGTCACCTCATGTATGAATGCAACCAGAGAGGGCATACGGTCTATTTCCTTGAACCCCACGATATTTACATCCGTGACAACAAGGTGGTTGCCAGGATGCACAATATTTCCGTCCCTCCTGATCTGCCCATGAAAAAATACTGGCGCATGTTGATGAATTGCCTAAAGAAAGACGGGCTTATCTTTGAAACCATCACGGATATCGACGCCCTTTTCCTCAGAAAGAATCCCCCTCTCGTTTACCAGACCATGGAATTTCTGACCTCGGTCAGCGACAAGGTTTTCATGATCAACAGCGCCACCGGCCAGATTATTGCCAACAGCAAACTGTATATCCTCAATTTCCCCGATATCATTCCCCAGACCCATGTTTCGAGGGATCCTGCGCGTCTCAGGAAAATCATCAATGACTTCGGGGGCGCCATGGTGGTGAAACCTCTCCAGAGGTTCGGAGGAGAAGGGGTGATCAAGGTGAGCGTCCGGGACAAGGAGAACCTCAACTCCCTGATCAACTACTATGTAAGGGCGTACCGTTCTTATCCGGAGAGGGAACCCATCATGGTGCAGGAATATCTCGACGAGGCGCAGAAAGAGGGAGATGTGAGAATCCTGATGCTTAACGGCGATATCATAGGCGCCATGAGAAGGAAACCTCGTGAAGGAGATTTCAGGACGAATATTCATGCGGGAGGAATGGCCTTTCAACACGAGGTGACGGACAAGGAACGCGAAATATGCCTGACAATCAGGGACAGGCTCTTGAAAGACGGCCTTTTTTTTGTGGGCATTGACGTAATAGGCGGAAAAATGGTAGAGATTAACTGTCTGAGTCCGGGGGGTATTCCACGTATCAACAGACTGAACGGTGTGCAGCTCGAGAAAAAAGTCATCGATTTTGTGGAGCGGAAGATCTCTTCAAGAAACAGCGTATAAACACCAGGATGGTCCGGTGGTGCATTCATACCGTGGAAGAAGCGCGTCAATTCAACGAATGAAAACGTAAGGGATGTTGTTGGTTCAGTAAACCTTGGAAGAAGAGAAAGGAAAGATTATGCGTCAAAACAGGTTCGTTGAAAGGAGTTTTGTCTGTCGTATGGGTCTGCTTTTTGTGTTTGCCGCGGTCCTGCTTTCCGGTATTCACTTTACTTTTGCTAACGCCTCGGCGGCAAAGCTGCTCAAGATCGGGATGCTGGAAGAACCGAAAAGCCTGAATATCTGGCGTGCAAGCGACGCCTGGTCCGGCAAGGTCCTGGGACTGATCTATCAATCTCTTTATATTCGAGATCCAAAAAGTCTCCAGCTTATTCCATGGCTGGCGGAGAGCGACCCGGTCTATGACGCGGCAACCTGTTCCTATACCGTAAAACTAAGGCCGGCAAAATGGTCGGACGGAACGGAATTCACCTCTGAAGATGTTGCCTTTACAGGCGATTTCATCAATGAATTCAAGGTGCCCAAATTTTATTCGAAATGGAAGTTTGTGAAAAAAATTGAAACCCCCGATAAACATACCTTGAAGTTTTATCTGAACAAGCCGGAAGCGATCTTTGTATCAAGAACCCTGACAACGCCCGTTGCCCAGAAAAAAGAATGGGTGGAAGTCACCAAAGAGGCCAGAACCAAAGACAAACCTTTGTCGTGGATCATGAACCACCGGGTAACGGATCCCGTGGGGACCGGTCCTTTCTCGTTAAAGGAATGGCGTACGGGAGCCTATCTTTTTCTTGAAAAAAACAAATACTTTTTCGGTTCAGGGAAAACAATAGACGGGTATCTTCTGGGACCGTATATAAACGGGATTATCCTCAAGGTCTACGGGACTTCCGATGCGGCGATTCTGGCCATCAAGAAAGGGACCATCGACATGTTCTGGTGGGGCGTTCAACCGGGATATGTTGACGATCTGAAACAGAACAGCGACATAGAGCTATTCTCGAATGAAAAAAGCGCCCTCTACTATATGGGGTTTAACGTGAGGAAGGCCCCCTTTAACGATCCCAACCTGAGACGCGCCTTTGCGACCCTTGTGGATGAGGAATTCATTATTCAACGGATCCTTCAGGGGGCGGGTATCCGCATGTACTCCATCATTCCTCCCGGAAATGCCTTTTGGTACTGTCCGGATGTTCCCCGTTACGGAGCGGGCCTTGACAGGGAAAGCCGCATTAAGAAGGCGGTCCAGATCCTTCGTGATGCAGGGTATACCTGGCAGATCGCCCCTGTCGAGCCTTCGGGAAATATCGTAAACGGTCAGGGGATCATCCTTCCCAACGGCAAACTCATGGAAGATTTTACTATTTTAACGCCTCCCGCCGACTATGATCCGCACCGTGCCATGTGCGGTATGATGATGCAGGAATGGCTCAGAATGTTAGGAATTCCCGCCTATTCCAAACCGATGGCATTCGGGGCGCTGCTTCAGCAGGTCAAGGTTCGGCAGGATTTTGACACTTTCATCCTCGGGTACGGAAGTCTTTCTTTGGACCCCGATTATCTGAGGAATTTTTTCATCTCCAGCAACAATAAACCGAGGGGATGGAACATGAGCGGGTATAATAATCCGGAGTTCGACAAGATCGCCAATGAGTCCGCCAGCGCCATGAACCTGGATGACAGAAGAAAATTGATCTGGGAGATGCAAAAAATCATCATGCGGGATGTTCCCTACCTGCCCCTGTACAACCCGAAACTTATCGAGGCCGTACGAAAGGAAACTTTTGCAGGGTGGGTGCAGATGCTTGGCGGCGTTGGAAATATGTGGTCTTTCTGCCAGTTGAAGCCGAAATAAGGTTCCATTTATCGCCACAAGGACCACCCCATGGAATTGAGAAGGTACATAACCGCAAGACTGCTGCAGATTGCGCTGATTTTCTTTTTGATCCTTACGGTGCTGTTTTTGCTGTTCCGATTGGCCCCCGGGGATCCGGTTACCAGAATGGTGGATCCGGATATGACCCAGGAGGATTCACAGCGTCTCATTGCGGAGCTTGGTCTGGATAAACCCCTTGGCGAGCAGTATATCATCTACGTTAAGAATTTTTTCATGGGGCGTTTCGGGTATTCGTTTCATTACGGGGAGCCGGTCGTAAATATCATCTGGGACCGTCTTCCTAACACGATTCTGCTGTTTACCACCTCCATTATCCTTTCCGCGCTGGTGGGAGTTTTCCTGGGAAAAATCGCATCATGGTATAAGGGGAAAAAGACCGATACGTTCATGACCATCGGGGCCCTCGCCACGCACACCCTTTTTCTTCCCTGGTTGGCGCTCCTGATGATCTGGATCTTTGCTTATAAACTGGGATGGTTTCCCATTACGGGCATGATCTCGGAGGAAGTCTGGCTCGATCCGGAGTCGGGCTTTGTGGCCAAGGCCCTGGATGTGCTCTACCACATGGTGCTTCCGTTAAGCACCCTGTTCCTGATTCACTTCGGATCTTATCTGCTGATCATGCGCAGCAGCATGTTGGAGACCCTCAAGGAGGATTATATTCTGACCGCAAGGGCCAAGGGTCTGGAGGAAAAGGCGATCAGGAACCACCACGCGGCGCCCAATGCGGCTCTTCCGGTTGTTACGAGCATCGGTCTGAGTCTTGCCTTTTCCATAAACGGGGGTGCGCTGACCGAGACGGTGTTTACCTGGCCGGGCATCGGGAGGGAACTGGTTTCCGCCGTCAGTCAGAATGACTACCCTCTTGCACAAGCCTCCTTCCTTTTAATTGCCATTGTGGTGCTTCTTTCCAACCTGGTGGTGGATGTTCTGTATGCGTACCTTGATCCAAGAATCAGATATTGACCGGCGAGGTCCCATGACGAATGCGGCACAAAAAAAATCCATGGCAGGACCCGTTCGATTTCCCTGGCTTGAATCGTTTTTGGAAGGCTGGGCAATATTCAGGCAGAATATCCTGGGAAAGATCGGTCTTGGCCTCCTTGTCATGTTTGCCCTCATGGCTCTCTTCAGCTATCTTCCCCCCTTCATAAACCCCATGTACAACCCGATGACCGGGGTTGACCCCAATATCCTGGGTTGTACCGGTCCGAGCCTGAAACACTGGCTGGGCACCGATTTCATGGGGAGAGACATCCTGAGTCAGCTCCTTGCCGGCGCCAGGGTTGCTTTCATGGTGGGAGTCTCGGCGGCAGTCATGAGTATCGCTCTCGGAACAGCCATCGGTATGACCGCTGGATATTTGGGGAAGTTTACCGATACCGTCCTTATGCGGATGGCGGACATGATCATGGTCATGCCCACCCTCCTCGTGGTCCTGTTGCTTGCAGCCGTATTCGGGCAGCTGAACATATGGACCATTGTCCTTATCATCGCTCTTTTCCGGTGGCCGGGCGTTTCCCGTATCATCAGGGGCCAGACCCTTTCTCTGAAACAGAGACCTTTCGTGGAGGCTGCCAAAGTGGCGGGGGCATCACATATGAGGATCATTTTTCGCCATATTATGCCCAATGTACTTCCTCTGGCGTTTCTTTTCATGACCTTCAGGGTGACATCGGCCATCATTACGGAGGCAGCCCTTGCTTTCCTGGGATTCGGGGATCCGGGAACGGTAAGCTGGGGGATGATGCTCCAATGGGTCTGGAAAACGGGTCACATGTTCAGGGCCCCCTACTGGCTTCTTCCTCCGGGAATATGCATCTCCCTGATTACCCTTTCTTTTTACATGCTGGGAAGAGCCATGGATGAAGTGCTTGACCCGAGATTGAGAAAGGAGGATCAGACAGATTAAATGCCTCTTTTGAGCGTGGAAAACCTGACGGTTGGTTATAATACGAAACACGGACCTCTGAAAGCCGTGGACAGAGTCAGCTTTAGCCTGAAAGAAGGCGAAACCCTGGGGTTTGTGGGCGAATCGGGTTGCGGCAAGACCACCATGGGGATGGCTCTCATGGGCCTTCTGCCTCCCAACGGATCGGTCAGGGAGGGGAAGATACTTTTTGAGGGCACGGACTTGTTGAAGCTTTCTTCGGAGCAGATGAGGCAGGTCAGGTGGAGCAAGATCGCCATGATTTTCCAGGCGGCCATGAACGCCCTGAATCCGGTTCAAAGAGTCGGGGCGCAGGTGGCGGAGGCCATGCTGGTCCATGACGATTCTCTAAGGGAAGAGGCGGCGATGGCCAGGGTTGAAGGGCTTTTTGACCTCGTGGGAATTCCACGAGATCGCATGCTCGATTATCCTCACCAATACAGCGGAGGAATGAAGCAGCGGGCCATCATTGCCATGGCCCTTGCCTGTCAGCCGAAGTTGATTATCGCCGATGAACCCACCACTGCCCTGGATGTGATCGTGCAGGACCAGATTCTGGAAGAAATGAAGCAGTTGCAGA
Organism: uncultured delta proteobacterium; assembly: GCA_963747015.1. Taxonomy (GTDB): domain Bacteria; phylum Desulfobacterota; class DSM-4660; order Desulfatiglandales; family Desulfatiglandaceae; genus DUZB01. Next base: position 31,296 of record CAVVEP010000022.1, on the reverse strand, counting down.
AGGAATTTAATCTGAGTATTATTTTTATCTCCCACGATATTTCCATTGTTGCCGACATGTGTCACGACATAGGGGTGATGTACGCGGGCCAGCTTGTGGAATACGGACCGAGGGAGGCGGTTTTTGAATCTCCCGTTCATCCCTACACAAAGGCCCTTCTTGCCTCCTTCCCCACCTTGACCGGCAAAAGAACCGATTTGCTGCCCATCCCCGGGGAAACGCCGAATTTGGTCAGCCCGCCTGCCGGATGCAGGTTTTGCGACCGTTGTGCGAAACCTGGCTCCACATGCAAAACGGAGCCCCCCCAGTGGGTGGCCATAAGCGAGGAACACAAGGCCTTGTGTTGCAGGTGCAAATAGATGGATCTGAGGGATTATGAATCCAAAAGATGATCAGATTGTCCGTATTGAGGATGTCTGCAAGATTTACAAGGCCAGGGGATCTTTTTTCGGGACTCGCAAGAAAGATGTTGTGGCCCTTGATCGGGTAAGTCTGACCATTCCCCGAGGCGAAATATTCGGACTGGTTGGAGAGAGTGGAAGCGGAAAAACAACCTTGGGACGTTTGCTTATCGGACTTGAAGAGACGGATTCGGGGAAGATGTACCTCGATGGGGACGAGGTGACCCATTTGAAAGGTAAAGACCTGAAAAAATTCCGGCGCAAGGTGCAGATGATTTTTCAGGACCCGTACCAGTCCCTCAATCCACAGCGTTCCATATTCGATACCGTATCCGAACCATTAAGAATTCACAAACTGGGGCTGGGGTCGGACAAGTATGAAAAAACTCGGCAGGCGTTGACATCCGTAGGGCTGGCGCCTCCCGACGATTTCCTTCACCGGTATCCGCACCGTTTGAGCGGGGGCCAGAGACAGAGGGTAGCCATCGCCCGAGCCATGATCCTGAATCCGGATTTTGTGATTGCGGACGAACCCACTTCCATGCTGGATGCCTCCATTTCCGCTCAGATTTTCAACATCCTGTTGAAAATGAGGGATGATTTTGATGTGACAATGCTTTTTATCACCCACAGTCTGGCGGCCGCACGTTACCTGTGCGACCGGATAGCGGTGATTTATAGAGGAAATATCATGGAAATAGGCCCCGGCGAGGAAGTCATCGGCAATCCCGTACACCCGTATACCAAGGCACTGCTGGATGCCATACCCAAATTCGGGCGGAAAGAGGCCGTGAGTCGGTACGGTACGCTTCTTCACATGGAACGCAATGGGGGCAATGGGGAAGGATGTGCCTTCTTTTCCAGATGCAGCAGAGCAGAAGAAAAACAATGCAGCAGGGCGAAGCCTGGGCTTAGTGAACGCGGCCCGGGGCATCAGGCGGCCTGTTTCTTTTAATGCATGCCGCTATTTGAAAGATGCTGATACAGGGCCTGAAACAGATCAAGCAAATTTTCAGCAGCCTGGATGGTCCCATCATCGGCGTTGGCATGACCGCCTTTTCAAGAATTGTCCCTGCCTCTTTTCTTCCATCCTATCGTATCCTCTGTAACCAAAAAACCTGTGATCTTTCCCTCCTGAGAGAAAAGGTCCCTGTTTTCTGCCTTTGTGAAACGCTCGGGGCCGACTATTCGATCAAGGTGGAAAATTCTTTTCAGCTGCTTTCCGAGCCATGCGTAGAGGAGTTTCTGAACAGATGGAAGGGACCCAAATACTTGTTTCTTTACCAGAACTATCCTGAATTGGAAAATCTTTCCGAAAAGAAGGGGTGGAGACTTCTTGCCAACCCCTCCGAACTTCGTATTCGAGTGGGACAAAGGTCGTTTTTTGAACGGACGGTATCGGATCTGGGACTTCCGAAAATTCCAGGGGGGATCTTTCCGTGGAGCGTGATGGAAGAGCGGAGCTACGAAAACTGGGCGGAGGAATTGGGGCCCAAGTTTGTGGTTCAGCTTCCTGAAATAAAAAAGGGAGGGGGAAGGGGAACATTTTTTGTAGGATCAAAGGGGAAATATGATTCCCTGCAAAAACGGCTGGCGAATGGAATCTGGCGTGGAACCAGGCTCACATCCGTTTTGGTTCGCCGTTTTCTAGATGGGATTCCCGCGAGCGTGGCCATCTGCGCGACCAGAAACGGGATCCTCATTTCGGGACTTCAAAAACAGCTCATCGATCTTCCCTATTGTCGCGGTTTTGACGAAAACGGTGTCTTCTGCGGCCATGTCTGGGGTGGGAACACCTGGCCCGAATCCGTGTTGACCAAAGCCCGGGAACAAGCAGCGGAAGGTCGGCAACCACCTTGCCTCTCTGGGTTACAGGGGTATCGCGGGAATAGATTTTATTGTGCAGCCGGAAGAAGATAGGGTATATCCCGTGGAGATCAACCCACGGCTTACGGGCGCTTTTCCCGTACTTTCTCTTCTGCACATGACACACGGTATTGCCCCCATGGAAGCCTTTCATCTCCTGGAGTTCCTGAATATGCCGTACCAGGTTGATGTGGAGGGTCTCAACAGGCAATACGCCCTGCCTCTGAATGGGAGCCATCTCCTTGTCTTCTGTGGGAGCCGACCGAAAAACAGGTTCCTTCAAGCCGCTCAGAGCGGGTATCTGGGAATACAATCGGGAAAAAGGGACTTTCCTTTCTGAAGGGATCCTTAGATTTGGAAGAGGTGAAGAACCCAAGGCAATTCATTCTCGCGGACGGCCCCCCGGATGGCGGGCCGGTTGAATCGTGCCCCACGGATCCATTCCGCAGGTTGTGCAGGATTCTTTTTCCTTATTCCATAGAGAACGGGAAGGGGTTGCGGGAGGAAATTCCTGCTATCGTAGACTGGATTCAGAGACAGTGCATGGTGTTCGTTGTGAAAAGACTTCCTTTTGTCATATCTATTCCCCACTGCTCAGCGAAGGTCCCTGCCGCATTGAGAAACACGCTGGACCTTACGGATGAGGAAATGATGCGAATCCGTGGATACGGGAACTTCCGAGATTTTCGGTTCCCTGCCGTCCGCGCAACCCTGTGTGCCCAATGGAGCAGGGTGATTGTAGATCTCAACAGGGACCCCGACGGGAGAGACCGTAAGGGGGTAGTGCCCCAGGTGGACTATCATGGCCGCGTTGTTTACAGGCCGGGATGTGTTCCCGATGAGAAAGAGATCCGATTCAGGATTGAGAACTACTATCTTCCCTATCACAACCGATTTGAAAGAATGCCTTGAAGACCCTGAGATCAGGGGGATCATCGATTGCCATTCCCTTTGCGAGGTAGCGCCCGTTGAAGCGCCGGATGCGGGAGGCAGGCGAAAGGATATTGTTCTGGGCAATAACGGAGACAGTGAGGGAAAGGAGTCGCCCGGTATGGGAAAGCCGACGGCCCCTTCCGAAACCGTACGGATCCTTAAAGATGCTTTTCAAGATTGCGGATTTTCCGTTTCCATCAATGATCCTTACAGCGGAGGGTTTATTACCACGCATTACGGACGAAGATTTTCAGGACATGGATAAAATTTTCATACAAATTGAGATCAATCAGGGACTTTATCTCAATAGCAAAACAAATCGAATTGTAGGCAGCAGAATAAAAGAAGTTCGGGAGAGGGTGCGCAAGGTTTTTCGCACTTTTTCTGTAACTTTTTGACTTTTTTGTATCTTTATAATAATAGTTGATGAGCCATTTACGTTTGCTTATTTTTCATTGGAGGAATTCCATATGGCGTTAAAAAGCCGTTCCAGTTTATGGTTATTGTTATTCATCTGTCTTTTCATTTTGTACTCGGGATGTCAGAAAGAGGTCGCAGCCGGTCCAATGGCCCCGGATTTTTCTCTCAAGGATCTGTCGGGTAAAACGGTTTCCCTGGCCAGTTACCGTGGCCGTGTAGTTCTCCTCGATTTTTGGGCAAGCTGGTGTCCCCCTTGCCGGATGTCTATTCCCGAACTGGTGGGCCTGCAGGAGAAGTACCGGGATAAAGGGCTGGCAGTCCTGGGCGTATCCGTGGATGATCCTGAAAGAACATCAAATAAAGATCTGCAGGAATTCAAGAAGTCGGCGAAGATAAATTATCCGATTCTCCGATGCGACCAGAAGGTTCTGAAAGACTATTTCGCAGGGCAAAGAATGGCGGTTCCCACCATGTTCATTATAAACGAAAAAGGCAAAATCATGGAGAAAATCCCCGGATTTCTTCCCGGCGCACTGGAAAAATCCCTGGAGCCTCTTTTGAAATGATCATCGATTTCCACACGCACGTTTTTTCCTCATTTTTCAAGGAAAACAGGGCGGAATGCATCCGGCGCGATTCCGCTTTCGGGACGCTCTATGACTCTCCGGCCGCGAAGCTCGTGGAAACCGAGGAGCTTATTCGGAGCATGGATGAAAACGAAGTGCAGAGGTCGGTTATCTTCGGTTTCCCCTGGGAGGATTCGGAATTTTTCACAAGACACAATGACTATATCATGCAATCCGCAACCAAATATCCCGATCGTCTGACGGGCTTTTGCTGTTTTTCTCCTCTCTCTCAAAATGGCGCCGAGGAGACGGAAAGGTGTCTGAAGCAGGGGCTCAGAGGGGTTGGGGAACTTGCCGTCTACGGGTCGGGAATTACCGGTTCCGTTGTCGCGAACCTCAAAGAGGTGATGGCTCTCTGCCTGCAGCATAACGCCCTTTTCATGCTTCATACCAATGAGCCTGTCGGGCATGCGTATCCCGGAAAAACCCCGAACACGCTGCTTGAAATCTATGATTTTATCAAGGCTTACCCTTCCAATCGTATTATCCTGGCGCACTGGGGCGGGGGGCTTCTTTTTTATGCGCTGATGAAAAAGGAGGTTCGGAAGACGCTGGAAAATGTGTGGTTCGACACGGCTGCGTCGCCTTTTCTTTACGCTCCCGGCATGTACAGGATTGCGGGCGAGATCATCGGTTTTGAAAAAATTCTCTTCGGAAGCGACTTTCCCCTGTTGAGCCCTGCCAGGTATGTCAAGGAAATCGCCTCCGAGGGCCTGTCGCCGGATCAGCAGAAACAGATCCTGGGTTTGAATGCCGCAAGGCTCCTTTCTCCTTACCCTCCAATGGCCGACATTTCACCGGAATAGGACCAGTCTGTTTTTTCGCAGGTAACCTGGTGATTATGGGGCTTTTTGTGGGCTGTTTTCAAAAAAATGCGGGCGAGTTCTCTATCGGATGCGCCGTCGCGCAGGGGGCCTTTGATGTCCACCTCTTTGTCGGATAAAAGGCAAGGCCGTAGCGTGCCGTTTGCCGTGAGCCGCAACCGGTTGCAAGTCTGGCAGAAATGATTTGTCAAAGGGCTGATAAAGCCGATTTCTCCGGGCGCGCCCTCAAAGGCATAGCGCACCGTCGGGCCGTCCATAAGCCCTCTCGGCACCTGGATCAGGTTTCCGACTTTCTCCAGGGATTTTTTCACCTCTGCATTGGAGATATGGGTGAAGGAGACGGTGTGATTTGTAAGACCGATGGGCATATATTCAATGAATCGGATATGGAAGGGAAAACGCAGGGATAGTCTTGCCATGTCCGCCACTTCATCGTCATTCATTCCTTTCATGACCACCATGTTAATCTTGATGGGATGAAACCCCGCCTCTTGGGCACGTTCAATGCCTTCCCATACCCGGTCAAAACCATCATACCCGGTTATGGTTTTAAACTTTTCTCTGTTCAGGGTATCCAGGCTGATGTTTATCCTCCTGATGCCCGCGCTCTTTATCTCTTGGATCTTGTCCTTGAGAAAAATTCCGTTGGTGGTCAGAGAAATGTCCTTGAGCCCGGAAATAGAGGTGAGACTGGCAAGAAAATCACAGAAACCGCTTCGCACCATCGGTTCACCGCCGGTAAGACGAATTTTATCGACGCCGAGTTCCGCGGCTATGGTTACCAGCCGAAAGATTTCTTCATAAGTTAGGATATCCCGGTGTTTCAGCTTTTCGAGCCTTTCCCGGGGCATGCAGTACACACAGTTCAGGTTGCATCTGTCCGTTATGGATATGCGCAAATAGTTCAGACGTCTGCCAAGGTCATCAATTAAACGGGAGCTTACGGTTTCCATTGAAATAACTCTTTGTTTCGGATACAATTTTGAGTAGTTCTTTACCATCCATAAAAAAAATCACTTTTATATAACTTGCAGGATGGAGTCAACATCTAAATATTTTAACTATTGAAATCCAAAATTCCAGGCTTTCCAAAGGCGCGGGGAAACCCGAAATCGGGCAGGCCCCGTCCTTTCATTTTTCCAGGAACGAAGTCATGATGAGCTTCTAAGATATGTACACATCCTATTTTGGTCTTACGGAATACCCGTTCTCCCTGACTCCTGACCCCAGGTTTCTTTTCATGAGCCGAAGGCACAGGGAGGCCCTGGCACATCTTCTTTACGGTATGAGCGACAGGGGTGGATTTCTTCTCCTGACGGGGGAGGTGGGGACGGGAAAAACGACCCTGTGTCGAAGCCTGCTTGAGCAGATTCCGGAAGGGGTCGAAATTGCCCTGGTCCTTAATCCCAAGCAGACCGCTCTGGAACTGGTGGCCTCCGTGTGCGATGAGCTGAAAGTTCCCTACGATCCGGGGACGACCAGCCTGAAATCGCTGATTGACAAGTTGAATAGTCGGCTGATGGAGATTCATTCGAAGGGAAGACGGACGGTTCTTATTATTGACGAGGCACAGAACCTCAGTACGGATGTGCTGGAACAGGTCCGCCTTCTGACAAACCTGGAAACCACCCGGCCGCAAACTGCTTCAGATCCTGCTCATCGGCCAGCCGGAACTGCAGACCATGATGGCCCGATCGGAACTCCGCCAGTTAGGACAACGAATTACGGCCCGTTATCATCTTACCCCCCTGTTGCGCGACGAAACGGCCGCCTATATTCAGCATCGCCTTGCTATCGCCGGATGCAGGCGGCCCATCATGAAATTAAGGGCCATTACCCGTATACACAGGTTGTCCGGGGGTATACCCAGGCTTATCAACACCATCTGCGACCGTTCTCTCATGGCGGCCTACGCGGCCCAGAAGGATTCGGTGGACGCCCGCATGGTTGGAAAGGCGGCTTCCGAGGTCATGGGCGGTTCCCGTCTTTTTTTCAGCAGGCGGGTCGCCGTGCCGGTTCTACTGCTTCTCATTCTCATGGCCCTCGCGGCGGGGTGGAAATATTTCCTTCCCAAATACCTTCCGGAGAAAAGCTTGGAAGCAATGGGGACCCATGAAGCGGTGAGGGTCCCCGCCGATTCTTTTTCTGAAAAACGGCAGTCGGATGAGAAGCGATACAGGTACGGCGCCCGGCTTTTCCGTCGCTCCTTTGAAGGAAGAAGGCGCAAAAGTCGCCGCTACCGGAAAGAGGCCGCTGAAAAACAGGACGGCATCGCGGAACGGTCCTTCGGAAGAATCCGTGACGTTCAAAGAATTATTAACATCCGGGCAGGTGAATCTCAGTCTCAAAAGCGCCATGTCCTCCGTGTTGCAGTGTTGGCAAAAGACCTTCGCCGACAAGCCCGGAAAAACGGCGTGCGACCTGGCCGCGGAGGCAGGATTGCGCTGTTATTTTGAGCGGGGAAACTGGACAACCATCCTGCACATAAACAGGCCTGTGGTCCTGGAACTGGTGGGCGATAACGCCTCCGAGGCAATATGTGGCCGTGGCTGGAATCCAGGGAGAGGTTGTCCTGTTGGATTTCAATGGAGAAAAAGTCCCTGTCAATAAGAACCAGATAGACCGGTACTGGTTCGGCGATTTCATCTTTCTTGTGGGAGGCGCCGCCCACGGGCGCCATACTCCTGAAACAGGGAGACAGAGGCCCTGATGTCATTTGGCTGAGGGAGCGGCTGAACAGGGTGGAAGGGGTTGCTCAGCCGGCGAAAAAGGGTTCTTTGAGCGCGGTCTTTGATGATCTGCTCAAGAAGAGGGTCATGGATTTTCAGCGTCTCTGCGGAATCGAGCCGGATGGGGTCGTGGGGGAACAGACCTTGATTCGGCTCAATACGGGAACGGGAGGTCCTTCGATCCCTGTGTTGCGCAATCCTTCAATGAATTCCCCCACATAATCCATTCCCTTCTCTTCCGCCATCTTCAGGATATGGGACCCGATGACCGCTATGTCGGCTTTCCCGGACAAAAAATCCACATCCTGTTTGTCCTTTAATCCGAACCCCACGGCAAGGGGAAGTCTTGCAGCCTTGCGGCACGTTTCCATATATTGTTCAAATTGTCGGGAAAAGCGCGTCTGTTTTCCCGTAACGCCTTTTCTGGCAACACAGTAAATAAACCCGCTTCCATGGTCGGCAAGGGACTTCATTCGCTCCAGGGGAGTCGTGGGAGAGAAGATCAACACCGGAGAGAGATCCCGTTCCTTCATGGCGCCAAGGTATTCCTCTCCTTCCTCCGGTGGGAGGTCCGGGATGATCGCCCCTTTCAAACCCTTTTCGGCCAGGGTTCGGGCAAAATCGCGTGTACCGAATGTAAAGGCAATATTGTAGTAGGTCATGATCAGGAACGGCAGGTCGAAAGAGGCGGCAACCGACCCCGCAAAATCAAGACAGTCCTTGACGGTAACTCCCCGTTCAAGGGCCTTCTGATTCGCCATGGCAATGACGGGTCCGTCGGCCACCGGTTCGGAAAACGGAATCTGCAATTCCATCATATCCACTCCGGCTCGTGCCATGGTTTCCACAAGCCTGTGGCATTTTTCGAAGGATGGGTATCCGAGGACCAGGTGGGTCATGATCAGGATCGGTTTTTTTTCCAATCTGTCCCGCAAGAGAGATTCAAGCGCCATATTCCTCCCCTTTTTCCTTGATGAAATCTTTCCATTTCGGATCTTGAAAAGCATCGGCAACGGTGAAGATATCCTTATCTCCCCGTCCCGACTGGTTGATCAGAATGATGTCCTCGGGGCGCAACCCGGGCGCTTCCTCAAATGCCCTGGCAAAGGCATGGGCGGATTCCAGGGCGGGAATCAGCCCTTCCTTCCTTATGGTAAGAGACAGGGCGTCCAAGACCTGCTTATCCGTTGCGGACTCGAATCGAATCCTGCCTTCTTGATGGAAGGCGGAGAGAATCGGGGATACGCCGATATAATCCAGTCCGGCGGCAACGCTGTGGGTTCCTTTCATCTGTCCGTCCCCGTCCTGAAGAAAAAAGGTCTTGTAGCCCTGGGCAACACCGATCGCTCCGTGGGAGGATGCCAGGCGGGAGGCGTGTCGGTCGGTATGGACTCCCTCGCCCCCCGCCTCAACGCCCACCAGTTCTACCGGGTCCTTGAGAAATCCCGAGAAAATTCCCAAGGCGTTGGAGCCTCCCCCCACGCAAGCATACACCCTTGCAGGGAGTCTTCCTTCTCTCAGGAGGATCTGTTCCCTGGCTTCTTTACCGATAATGGATTGAAAATAGGTCACCATTTCCGGGAACGGGTGGGGGCCGCAGGCCGTTCCCAACACGTAGTGGGTATCGTCCATATTTTCGACCCAGTCCCTGAATGCCTCGTTAATGGCGTCCTTTAATGTCCGGGCGCCGTATTTTACGGAAATGACGCGGGCGCCCAATTGTTCCATCCAAAACACGTTGGGCCGTTGCCTTTTCACATCCACCTCTCCCATGTAGATACAGCATTCAAGACCGAGTCTGGCGGCCATGGTTGCCGTTGCCACGCCGTGCTGTCCGGCCCCGGTTTCGGCGATCACACGGGTTTTTCCCATACGCTTAACCAGAAGCCCCTGGCCCATCACGTTATTGATCTTGTGGGCGCCCGTGTGGTTCAAGTCTTCCCGTTTGACATAAATGCGTGCCCCCCCGAAATGGTTCGTGAGGTTTTCCGCAAAGGTAATGGGAGTGGGTCTGTTGGAATAGGTGAACATAATGTCCAGATACGCGTCCCAGAAATCGGGATCGGCCTTTGCGGCTTCAAAGGCTTTTGTGAGTTCCTGAAAGGTGGAGAAGAGGACCTCGGGGATGAAAGCGCCTCCGAACTCCCCGAAATATGGACCGTTTAACATGATAGTATTTCCTTTATCGTATGTTCGTTATGCCTTGTAATCAAATTGGAGTTATGGATAATAAAATCGCACCGTAACCCAAGAGCTATTTTGAAATTCCAAAATTCCAGTCAGCGAATTACTTATAAATTTCGCATGCTCGCATTCCGAATTCCAATATCCAATGCTCAGCACCTGGCGTGCGTTTTTTGTCTGGTTACTTGACAATTTGGTCATTGTAATTTTTTTACTATTTATATTGGTTTTCTTGGTTTCATCATAGAAAGTCAGGTAATAAGGTACTAACCTCTGACATCCGAAACCTGACACCTCGGCTCCGACAAAATAGATTATCTAAGATGCGTCAGCAAAAAAGACCTTCTGTTACTCCATTTCACTTGCCACTTCGCTCATCACTGAATAAGATCCGCCGCATGTTTTCCATCAGACTTTTGACCAAGGCCGGGGATTTCTTCCCCGGAAACTCTTCAACTCCGCTGCTGAGATCCACGGCAAAAGGTCTTACCGTTGAAATAGCGTCTTTTATGTTATGGGGAGCAAGCCCTCCGGACAGGATGATCGGGATGCCGAATTGTTTTCCCCGCACGGCGAGGTCCCAGTCACATGTCCTGCCGGTGCCTCCCCTCTTGTCTTTTGCGTAGGCGTCGAAGAGTATCGCCCGTACCCGACCGCGGTAAGAACCCACGTTTGCCGGATTCGACGCGTCTTTCAGTCGAAATGCCTTGATGGCAAAAGGCATCAGTTCCCGGCAGATCTCCGGGCTTTCATCTCCGTGCAACTGCACCAGATCAAGTCCGCAATACTCGCGAATCTCCCTCACGACCCGCGGGGCCTCATTGACGAAGACACCGACCGTTTGTACGAAAGGAGGGAGCCGGCCGATCAATTCCCGCGCTCTTTCGGGGGTGATTCTTCTTTCGCTTGGAGCGAAGATGAACCCCAGGATGTCCACTCCGTTTGAAAGGACCATGGCGGCATCTTCGAAATTGGTGATGCCGCAGACCTTAACCTTGACCATCGCTCTTTTCCGCCGCCTCCACCAGCTCCCGCAACGTCCTTGATATGGACGGGCTCGCCATAAGGACGGAACCGACCAGAAACGCGTTGATTCTTAATCCGGACAGGGATCGGATGCTTCCTGCATGCCGGATGCCGCTTTCAGAGACCAGCAGACAATGGTCCGGCACAAAGGGCGCCAGGGTCCTGGTGGTTTCCAGATCCACATGAAAGGTGTCCAGATCCCGATTGTTGATTCCGATGATATCGGCCCCGCAGTCCAGGGCCTTTTGAAGATCTTCCCGGTCATGGACTTCCGTGAGAGCGCTCAGACCTCTTTCCCCGCAGAGGGAAAGCAGGGAAGACAACCGATCCGGAGTGAGGATGCGTGCGATCAACAGGACTGCATCCGCGCCCCGGGCGACCGATTCCAGGATCTGAAGCTCATCAATGATGAAATCCTTTCGCAGAACGGGCAGGTCTACCGCTTTCTTCAAGAGTGGCAACCAGGACAGGTCCCCGCCGAAAAAGGTCTTGTCCGTGATGAGTGAGATGGCCCCGGCTCCGCACTCCTCGTAGATCCGGCCGATCGGTGCGATATCCGTTTGCCCGCGGATGACGCCCGCGGAAGGAGAGGCGAACTTGATTTCGGCAATGACCGCGGCCCCGTCTTTCCCGCGGATGCCTTCTCTGAAATTGCGAGGGAAAGAGGGCATCTCCCCATCAAAAGGGGATATGCCTTCCCTGAGCTTTTCCACCTCCCGTTCCTTTTCCGCCAGGATCTCTTTCAGTTTGTCATGCATGGATGGCCCTTCAGTTAGAGAGGTTCTTCCGGACGAACTCCCCGCACCCCTGTGTGAACGCAATAAGATTGTCCAGCTTTTCCCCGGCCCGGCCCGAGTCGATGGATTCCTTCGCCCTTTCGATTCCGTCTGGAAAATTGTCGTCAAGACCCGCCACGATGAAGGCGGCCGCGGCATTGAGGAGTACCAGATCTCTTTTCGGTCCATTTCCGCGGTGGAGGATATCCCTGACGATCTCCGCATTTTTGCCTGCATCTCCCCCCCGGATGGATTCAGGGGTTGCCCGATCGAATCCGTACATCTCCGGAGTCATTTCGTGGGTTTTGACCTCTCCCTTCTTGAGGTGGGAGATCTTGGTGGGCCCGCAGATGCTGATCTCGTCATAGGTGCCCTCACCGCAGACCACAAAGGCTTCCCTGGTCCCGAGATTCCCCAACACGTGGGCAATCTTTTCGGTAAGTTCGGGGACGTAGACGCCAAGGACCTGCGCGGTGGCCCTGGCGGGATTGGTTAGCGGTCCAAGCAGGTTGAAGATGGTCCGGATTCCTATTTCCCGTCTCGGTCCGGCCGCGTGTTTCATGGCGCCGTGAAAAAGCGGGGCGTAGAGAAATCCGATCCCCACGTCATTGATGCAGTTCTCCACATCGGCCGTGTTGATATCCAGTTTCACTCCCAGCTTTTCCAGGACATCCGCGCTGCCGCATCGGCTTGAAACCGCCCTGTTGCCGTGTTTGGCCACCCGTATGCCGGCCCCGGCAGCCACGAATGCCGTGGTAGTGGAGACATTAAAGGTATTGGTGCCGTCTCCGCCCGTACCGCATGTATCCAGGATGGTTTCATCCTCCACGTTGATTTCATCGCGGTCCATATTCACAAGATGGTTGTTCAGGTTGACGTTCTCCACTTTTGACCTCATGACCCTGGCCGCACCCGTAATTTCTTCCACCGTTTCTCCCTTCATCCTCAAGGCGGTAATGAAGGCCCCGGTTTGGGTGGGTGTTGCGTTGCCATTCATGATGATTCCCATGGCCTCTTCCATTTCCTTTTCCAGTAGGTCCTTGCCGCCTACAACTTTTCCGATAAATTTTTTGAGCATGATCAAATCTCCTCTGTTTGGATGTGTGTTTTGGTTTGTTCTCCCCGCTCAAAGACAGCCCAGCCAGTTCTTCACCAAGGAAGCTCCTTCCCTGGTCAGGATGGATTCCGGATGAAATTGAACCCCTTCCGTTTTTCGTTCCCTATGCCTCAAGCCCATGATCTCTCCCTCCTCCGTCCATGCACTGATCTTGAGGCATTCGGGCAGGGATTCACGTTCAACGATCAGTGAATGGTAACGGATGGCCTCAAAAGGATTGGGCAGGTCCTTGTAGATGGAATCTCCGTCGTGATGGATAAGAGACGTCTTTCCATGCATGACTCGATCAGCTCTGATTACCTTCCCATGGAAAGCGGCCGCGATGGACTGATGCCCGAGACAGACGCCCAATATGGGAATCCAAGGGAAGAAGAACCGGATCGTTTCCACCGATATGCCCGCTTCGGCCGGCGTGCATGGCCCCGGGGATATGACAATGGCATCGGGTTTCCTGGTTTCAATTCCCGCGAGGGAGATCTGATTGTTGCGAAACACCTCTACGACCTGTTCCATTTCTTCCAGCATCTGCACCAGGTTGTAGGTGAAGGAATCGTAATTATCGATAAGAAGAATCATCGGTCTTCGCCTTTTCCAGGGCCCTGAACATGGCCCCCGCCTTTTTAAGGGTTTCCTTGTATTCTCCATCCGGGGAGGAATCGGCCACAATCCCCGCTCCCACCTGTACGGAGAGTCTGTCGTGGTGGACGGTCACGGTTCGGATGGTAATGCAGAAATCCATATCGCCGTTGAAACTGAAATATCCCACGGCCCCGGCGTAAGGTCCCCTCGGGTCGGGTTCCAGTTCATGAATGATTTCCATGGCCCGTATCTTCGGGGCTCCGGTAACGGTTCCAGCCGGAAAGGTGGACATGAACAGGTCGAAACTGTCCAGGCCGGGTTTGAGTTGTCCTTCCACCTTGGAAACCAGATGCATCACGTGGGAAAACCGCTCTATCTCCATAAGACGGGGAACTGTAACCGTGCCCGGAAGGGAGACCCTGCCCACGTCGTTCCTTCCGAGATCCACCAGCATGATATGTTCGGCCCGCTCCTTCGGGTCCTCCAGGAGATCTTTTGCCAACTCTTCATCGATTCGCGGATTTTTTCCTCTCGCTCTCGTTCCCGCTATGGGTTTGAGTTCCACGTGCCGGTCCGTCAGGCGCACGAGTACTTCCGGGGAGGCCCCGATGACTCTTGTTTCTCCGAAGTTCAGGTAAAACATGTAGGGAGAAGGGTTGATGCTTCTCAGGTGTCTGTAGAGCGTGAAATCCGCTCCGGTGAAATGCCCGGAAAATTTTTGGGAAAGAACCACCTGGATCACATCTCCCGCCACGATATATTCTTTCGCCTTTTGTACGGCATCCTTGAATTCCGTCTCCCCGAAATTGCTCTTGAGTTTTGAAACGGAAAAGGGCTGTTCGAGGGTTTCGCGGGACGTGGGCATTCTCAGCAGGTCCACCGTTTCGTCCACCTTCGCGAGTGCGTCCTTGTAGGCCTGCTCCGGATGGCTGTTTTCATTCAGGCGGGCGAATACAACAATCCGCATGGTGTGTTTGAGATGGTCAAACAGGACAAGACGTTTTGAAGCGGTGAAGACGGATTGGGGCCTGTTTCCTCCATGAGTGGACAGTTGCGGAAGGTCCTCCCATCTGCTGATTAGTTCGTAATCGCAGAACCCCACCAACCCTCCATGAAATCGCGGGAGTTCCTCGGTCCCGGACGGACGGTAACGGCTGCAGAGGGTCCTCAAGGTCTCCATGGGGTTGTGAATGTTTTCCATGACCTGCAGTCCTTCATCGGTTTGGATTTGCAAACGATTTCCGTGCAGGGTAACCGTGAGGAAAGGATCGAATCCGATGAAACTGTACCGGCCCCAGTTCTCTCCCCTTTCTGCGCTTTCAAGGAGATAGGAAGACTGTCTGTCTTTGATCTTCATGTACACGGAAACAGGCGTTTCCGTATCCGCAAGAAGCTCCCTGTGAACAGCGATCAGGTTTCCCTTTGCGGCGGCAGCTTTGAACTCGGAAAAAGAAGATGTTGTTTTCAAAATTTTCACCCATAAAAAAAGGCCCCGGGACTTACGGCCCCGCGGCCTTTTATGGTAAAGACAAAAAAAACCGCGGGGCGCCTGAGAGGTGCGCCCGCGGTTTGGTTTTACTGTATTAGACTATTTTATCACCGATGGACACATCCCCCTGTTGGAGCAGCGCCACCACCAGTTTCTTTCGTTTAACCCGTTGATTGTTGAAAATGTATTTTCCATGGCGAGAGACCGTAGTGGACTTCAAAATAAATGTCAAGAAAATTTTTAACACCCGCTTTCAATTAAGGATTACATCTCTGCTGTGATAAGGAATTCCGACCTCTGAAGATGCGCCCGCTTCTCGCAAGATCAGTGCCGAACATGTGGTGGTTTGTTTTTTCTTGACAAATACGAGCCGCCCTGCCTAAATTGCCGACAATAGACAATGCTCGGGCAGAGGCTTGCATGGAATTGCGGGAGAGGCGCTTCACCCTCTGTGGTGAAGTTCTGGCGTGGATTCCCCTGCAGGTTTTTTTGTTCTTGAAAAAGGATTGTCATGACCATCCATGGCGCAATTTGTTTTGCTGAACAGTTACCGTAAATAAGGGCAATCGTGGGCTGGTCTTTTATTGATCAGACGAATGTCCGCCGCAACCAACCGGAAAAAGGAGATATTTCCATGACAAAAAGAGATTTCATTGGCATGCTGTTGTTTTTGTTTGTAACGGCGACGGTTTTGATGGTTTCGGGATCGCCGGTTCGTGCCGAATTCCCTGAAAAACCCATTACGTTGATCGTCCCCTGGTCCCCCGGTGGATCCGGCGACATGACCTGCCGGATCCTGGGCGCTCAGATGGAAAAGGAACTGGGCAAACCCGTGGTTGTAAAGAACATGCCGGGCGCGGGTTCCATTGTAGGAGCCAAAGCCCTTGTGGATGCCAAGCCGGACGGATACACCCTCGGATTTCTCGGTATCAGCGCCGTTATCGCCCAATATACTTCGGTTTCTCCGGTCATGATGAATGAATACACAGCCGTTTCGGGCATCATCAACCCTTCGCTTTTCCTCCTGGTTAATGCAAAGACGCCCTGGAAGACGCTACGGGAATTTGTTGCCTACGCCAAGGCCAACCCCGGGAAAATCAAGAATGGAAACGCCGGGGCGGGAGTCATCGATCACCTGTATTCCTCCGAATTCGCCAAGGTGGCGAATGTGAAATTCACCCAGGTTCCTTATAAAGGCTGGGGCCCTTCCCTGGCTGCTCTGGCCGGCGGTCACGTTGATTCCATGTTTGTCGCCATCGGCCCTGCCAAGGCCATGATTGGCGCCGGGAAGATCCGGCCGCTGGCCATCGCGGCCGACGAAAGGCACCCCTCCTACCCGGATATCCCGACCATGAAAGAGGAGGGCGTGGATATCACCATGCCCTTCTGGGAGTCGATCGTTGTTCCGGACGGGACGCCCGTCGATGTGATCGCCATTCTCAATAAGGCGATCCGGAAGGCATTCCAGGATCCCGGAACGATGAAAAAAATTAAGAATTCCGGTCTTGACGTGTCCTACATGGATACCGAAGGCATCGCCAAGCTGAGGTCCAGTTCAAATGCTCAGGTGAAAGAAATGGTCGAGTCCCTGGGTCTAAGACAAAAGTAATCGTTTTTTTAAAGGGTGGGTCCCGTTGATTTCGAAGGGGTCCGGCTCGCTCGCAGGTGATAGAAGACGTGTCCGCTAAGCGAAAGGATTCTTTGATAACTTTTATTGTCTGCCTCGTGATGGGAGGGCTCATTTTCAGCGATACCCTCCGCTATCCCGAGGTTCAGGGGCAGGGTTTTGGTCAGGGACCCGCCTTTTATCCCCAGTTGCTTGCCGGGGCTCTGATTTTCCTCGGCACGTTGATTCTCGTCTTCGATCTGGCGCACAAAGATACGACAGCATCCGATACCGACGGCGCGCAGGCAGGGGGAGGCATTACCTATGTGCCCGTGATCCTGCTCATGATGCTTACTATTGTCACGATCATTGTCATGAAATATTTCGGTTTTTTTATCAGCGGTTTTCTCCTGACCATCCTGAGCGTCCTGTTGATCAGGGGTTCCGGCATGGGGAGGCGCCTTCTTCCGGATCTGGGGTTTAGCGTCGGTATGATCGTCCTGGTCTACCTGGTCTTCCAGGTTTTCGTGGGCATCCAGCTTCCGGAGGGGACACTTTTTTGATTCGTTAGGGCGACGCTATCGTGGGTATTTTTGATCTTATAACGGCCGGGCTCCCAACCTTCGGGAGTTTTTATTCGATCTTTCTGGTTGTCGCGGGTTCCGTGCTGGGCATCGCCTTCGGCGCTATTCCCGGTCTCACCGCCACCATGGGCATGGCCATATTCCTGCCCATGACCTTCCCCATGAGTGACATAAATGGAATCCTCTTTCTCATCGGGATCTATGTAGGTGCCTGTTATTCGGGATCGCTGTCTTCCATTCTGGTCAACATTCCCGGGACGCCATCGGCTATCGCCACTGGTTTTGACGGTTACAAGATGGCCCGGAAAGGGCAGGCCGGCAGTGCTATCGGCTATTCGACTCTTTCCTCCGCACTGGGGGGTCTTTTCGGCGTCTTTGTGTTGATGTTTGCGGCGCCCGTCCTTGCCAACCTGGCCTTGGAATTCGGGGCGCAAGAATATACGGGCGTAGCGCTGCTGGGCATCAGTATCGTGAGTTATATTTCCTTCGGGTCCACCATGAAAGGGCTCATCGGGGGCATTATCGGACTTCTTCTTGCGTCCGTGGGGCAGGATGTTATTACGGCCTATCCCCGTTTTGTCTTCGGCTCAAAAGACCTCCAGGCAGGTCTGCAGATGATACCGGTTATGGTGGGGTTTTTCGGGGTGACTGAAGTCTTGACAAAGCTGGAGCAAAAGACCGAAACCAGGGTCGTCATCGCCAAGATCCGAAACGTTTTGCCCAGCTTCTCGAAATTGCTTCGCATGTCGCCCATGATGGCCGTTTCTTCTCTCATCGGGACCTTTGTGGGAGCCGTACCAGCGGCAGGCGGGGCCATTGCGTCCATGGCCGCATACGGTATCCAGAAGCGGTTTTCAAGAAAATCCGACGAGTACGGCACGGGGATTGCGGAGGGTGTTGTGGCGGCGGAGGCGGCCAACAATGCCGCTGTCGGCGGCGCCTTTGTGCCCATGCTCTCTCTGGGCATTCCGGGCGATCCCCAAACGGCCATTCTTATCGGAGCTCTGATGATCAACGGCCTCGCCCCGGGACCGATGCTTTTCGCGACGAGACCCGATCTCATTTCAACGATTTATCTTGGAAATATCCTCTCCGTGATCGTCTTTACTATTGTGGGGCTGGTCGGCGCCCGTTTTTTTGCGCAGCTCATCAAGGTGCCCAGGCACTATCTCCTTCCCTCCATCATGATTTTTTGCATTATCGGCTCCTTCGCCATTCGAAACACGGTGTTTGACATCTGGGTCCTTTTGGCCTGCGGTCTCATGGGGTATTTGCTTCAGAAAATCGGCATCATGCCGGCGCCATCATCCTGGGGTTTGTTCTCGGACCCATTCTTGAGGATAATTTTCGCCGTTCCCTGATCATCTCCGGAGGAGACTGGACGACCTTTGTTACACGCCCTATCAGCCTCTCTCTCATCTTGATCAACCTCCTCATCCTCGTCAGTCCCTATCTGATGGGATGGATAAGAAGGATCAGGCACTGATTGTTTGTCCGCGGCCCATTCTATTTTTTTCTTGACAAACCCATGCCGATAGTTTTAGAAGCTTGTAAACCATAAGAAAAAGGCATCAAAAAACATGACGACAACAACTCAGAACTGGCAGCGCTTTTATTTTTATTATTTTTGGGGGAGCGGTATGCCCATGCGCTGATCAATGTTGTTTTTTGTAGATTTCAAGGCCGTGGGTAGAAAAAGAACCCGCGGCCTTTTTTTTTGGCTTTGCGATGCGGAAAAAGACCGACCCATGAATATCGTATTGACCGGATACAGATGCAGCGGAAAGACAACCGTGGGAAAAATCCTGGCCGAGGACCTTGGAAGAAGGTTTGCGGATACGGACAGGATGGTTGAGGAAAGGGTCGGAAATTCCATCCAGGGATTCGTGTCGGTAAAGGGATGGGAGGCATTCAGGGAAGTGGAACGGGAAATCGTGGCGGACATCTCTTTGGAAGACAACATGATTATCTCCACGGGGGGCGGGGTGGTTACCATACCGGAAAACGTGGCGAATCTTAGAAGGAACGGCTGTCTTGTATGGCTCCACGCGGTTCCCGGGACCATCATGGAACGAATGAAAAGGGCTGATTGCGCGGAAGATAAACGGCCTTCTCTGACAGGCAAAGGAACTCTGGATGAGATCGAGGAAGTCTTGCACGGGCGGGAAGGACAATATTCCGTATCCTCGGATTTCCGTGTGAACACGGATGCCGTGAGCCCTGTCGAAGTGGCGGAAGCGATTCTCAGGAAACTACGCACCAAACCCGGTAAGGAATAAAGAGCGATGGCGGGAAATTCTTTTGGGCAACTATTCAGAATCACGACTTTCGGGGAATCCCACGGAAAAGGGATAGGCGCCGTAATTGACGGATGCCCTCCCGGGATCCCTCTGGAGGAGACCGACTTCGAAGGGGAGATGGCAAGACGAAGGCCCGGCCGTGTTTCCTTCGATACGCCGCGAAAGGAAATGGACAGGGTGGCCATCCTGTCGGGGACCTTTGAAGGACGTACGACGGGCGCGCCCATCGGTCTGTTTATTGAAAACACGGATGTCAAAAGCCAGACCTACGAAGTGCTGCGTGATCTTTTCAGACCGGGGCACGCGGACTTTACCTACTTCAAGAAGTACGGCCATTTCGATTACCGGGGGGGCGGCCGTTCCTCCGCGCGGGAAACCGCCGCAAGGGTGGCCGCCGGGGTGGTTGCGCGAAAGATTTTGAATCCCATGGGAGTGGAGATCTTCGCCTACACTCTGGAACTGGGCGGCATAAAGGCCACGAAGAGTCCTGCGTGAATCCATCGAGACCAACCCTCTTTACTGCCCTGATCCCGATGCCGTGAAAGCCATGGAAGAAGCCATGGTCCGGGCCAAGGAAGAAGGGGATTCCCTTGGCGGGATCGTGGAGGTGAAAGTCATCGGTTGTCCCGGCGGGTCTGGGGGAACCGGTCTTTGACAAACTGGACGCGGAACTGGCAAAGGCGGTGATGTCCGTGGGGGCCGTAAAGGGCGTGGAGATCGGCGCCGGGTTTGAAGCCGCCGGGCTCAAAGGCTCCGAGAACAACGATCCCATAACGGAAAATGGGTTCAGGACAAACCGATCAGGGGGAATCCTGGGCGGAATTTCGAATGGTGATGCCATTGTGTTAAGGGCCGCCGTCAAACCGATCCCTTCCATTTATAAGGAACAGGAGACCGTGGATCGAAGGGGAAAGTCCGCACGACTCACGCTTTCAGGGCGATTTGATGTTTCGGCGGTTCCCCGTGTCGTGCCTGTTTTGGAAGCGATGGTTGCCATCGTGCTGGCCGACCATGTATTGCGTTGGAGAGCAAACGGATGAAACGATCTAAGACAGGGTATTGGCGCTTTTTTTATCTCTTTTATTACGGGACGGGTCCGCCCATGCGCTGAAGAATTTTGAGAAAAGACAGCCGTGGGGGGACCGAAAGCCCTTCACGGCTTTTTTTTGGCATTTTTATCCCGTTTAACCACCCAACTTGTTTGCAAGGCGCAATGAAAAAAGGAGAAGAGCAATGATCGGAAAAGAGATTAGACTGGAGCGGATTTTGAATCGGAATACGGGAAAAACCGTTATCGTTCCCATGGATCACGGCGTGAGTTCCGGCCCCATCAGGGGAATCACCAATTTGAAGAGCGCCATGACGCTGGTGGGCGAAGGCGGCGCCAATGCGGTGGTGGTGCACAAGGGGGTGGTGGCCAAAGGGCACAGGAAGGGCGGGCCGGACCTGGGGCTGATTGTGCACCTGTCCGGCAGCACCGCTCTTTCCCTGGACCCCAATACCAAAACTCTGGTATGCTCCGTGGAAGAGGCGATCAAGATGGGCGCGGACGCCGTTTCCGTCCATGTGAACCTGGGCAACGGCCACGACAACCAGATGATCACCGATCTTGGTCATGTGGCGGATGTGGCGACCCAATGGGGCATGCCACTTCTGGCCATGATTTACCCCAGGGGAGAGCGCATAAAGAACGAGTTCGATGCAAAGGCCATAGGCCACGCCGCCCGTCTTGGAGCTGAACTGGGCGCCGACCTGGTCAAGGTATCCTACACGGGGGACGTGGATTCTTTCAGAAAGGTGGTGGAGGGCTGCCATGTCCCGGTTATCATAGCCGGCGGTCCCAAGATGGACTCTGATCGCGCGCTTTTTGAAATGGTCAGGGGGGCCATGGACGCTGGCGCGACGGGGACGTCCATTGGACGCAACGTATTCCAGCATGAACGCCCGGACAAGGTCGTGGCGGCCATGGGATTGATTGTTCACCAGAATGCCACCGTGGATGAAGCCCTGGAGATGCTCAGGGAAAACAGGACGGAAACGGGAGGAATGAACCTTGAAAGAGGACCCAAACTGGCGGCGTAAGCCTGATTCACTGAGCGGTTTAAGAGAGGAAATAGACCGTGTCGATGAAGAGATCCTTTCCCTGCTCGTTAGAAGACAGGCCGCCGCGGGCGCCGTCGGGCGGATAAAAGAAGAACAGGGCATGGCGGTATTTGATCCGGTAAGGGAACGGGAAGTGCTCCAAAAATTGATATCTTTGAGCAATGGAAATCTGTCGGCGGAACATACGGAGAATATATTCCGGGAGATCATCTCCGCGTCCCGTTCCGTTCAGCAACCCCTTAACGTGGCGTTTCTGGGACCCGCGGGCGCCTTTACCCACGAGGCGGCCCTGTCCCTGTTCGGCCGTTCCGCCTCTTTTCAACCCGCGGAATCGATCGAGGGAGTCTTTTCCTTGGTGGAGAAGGATCTTTGCGGACAGGGAATCGTTCCCATTGAAAACTCCTGCGAAGGGCTCGTGCATACCACCATGGATCTGTTTTTCAGGTATGACCTGATGGTGGGCGGCGAAATCTTTCTCAGGATAAGACATCATCTTCTGAGCCGGGAACAAAGCAGAGAGAAAATCAAGACCGTCTATTCCCATCCCATGGCCATCGCCCAGTGCCGCTCCTGGATCACGGCAAATCTGCCGGGGGTCTCCGTGAAGGAGGTTGAAAGCACTTCGGCCGCGGCCCAAAGGACAACCGGCGAAGAAGGAGCCGCGGCCATAGGAAGCAGACTCGCCGCCCGTGTTTATGACCTGAATACGGTGGCGGAAAACATAGAAGACAATCCCGACAATATCACCCGTTTCTTGTGCATCGGCAAGAAAGATGGCGTCCCCACGGGAAAAGACAAGACATCCATGCTTTTTTTCCTGAACCACAAACCGGGCGCCCTGCATCGGGCACTGGGCGCACTGGCTGAACAGGGGATCAACGTCAGTCGCATTGAATCGAGACCGGCAAAAATGAAAAAATGGGAATACCTCTTCTTTATCGATCTGGAAGGGCACTATCTGGATGAACGCCTGTCAAAAGCGATCCCGGAGTTTGAAAAACAATGCGTCTTTGTGAAAAGGCTTGGATCTTATCCTGCCGGAGAGGGCCTGTGAAAATAGAGGCGGATTAAAAGAGCCCGAAGGTGGCAAGTTACGGGTGGATGCTCCAGGGCCATTCTTACTCGGAAGCCGGAAATTCTCGTGTGAAACTTCATTGATTTTTGGTTTCAGGTGTCAGGTTTCGGGTGTCAGGTTTACCGTGCCTCCGCGACCCTGCTCGATACCTGGTGCTTTTCAATGTTGTCACTGGTTGCTGGTTATTGGTTCTCCTGAAACCTGAATCCCGCTACAGCGGGAAAACCTGAAACCTTGTCGAGAAGTTTCTGACTTGATTTGATCCCGTCATAAAAACGGGAAGGCCTCGCTCGTATGAAACTTCGTTTTGAGTGATCAGCCGTTACTTTTCACTTATAACTTGTAACTTGTCATTTATCATCGCGTCACGCGCATAAAAGTATGGGAGAAAACCGATGAAAGAGGTATGGGTCAAGGCGGACCCCTGGAACAAGGAGCTGGTCACGGCCGCCCTGGAAGCGGGCGCCGATGCGGTAATTGTCCCCGGCGACAAGGTCTCGGCCGTGAAAGAATTGGGGATTATCAAGACCGTTTCCAACAACGGGGACCTGAAATGGGAAGAAGACGTGGTTTTTGTGGAGATTCGGTCCGCCGAAGATGAGGAGAGGATCGTAAAGCTCGGCAGGGACAAGAAAGTGGTGGTCCGGACAACGGACTGGACCATCATTCCCCTTGAAAACCTTGCCGCAAGGACCGAGAATATCTTCGTTGAGGTGGAGACCGGGGAAGAAGCGGAAATTGCCGCCGGCATCCTGGAGAAAGGGGTGGATGGCATCATCCTCACCACGAAAAATCCGGCCCTGGTCAAGGAGATCATCGGTTCCATGCGATCCGGAGGGACGCCCATGGATCTGGCGACGTTCACGGTGGAGTCGGTCACCCCGGCCGGCATGGGGGACAGGGTCTGCGTGGATACCTGCACCATGATGAAACCGGGGGAAGGTGCCCTGGTGGGGAACAGCAGTCAGGCCCTTTTTCTGATCCATTCCGAGAGCATTGAAAACCCTTACGTCTCCCCCAGACCCTTCCGGATCAATGCCGGGCCGGTGCATGCCTATATTATGGGGGGCGGGGGCAGGACCCGTTATCTGTCGGAATTAATTTCCGGCGATGAGATCGTGGGCGTGGATCATGAAGGCCGGTCTTTTCCCCTCGTTGTGGGCAGGGTGAAGATAGAAAGAAGACCGCTGCTCCTCATCAAGGCCATGGGTCCCAACGGACCCGCCACCACCATCGCCCAGAATGCCGAGACCATTCGGCTCGTGGGGGTCGGGGGCGACGCCGTCTCCGTGGTTCAGTTGAAATCGGGAGACCGGGTCCTGGGGTACGTGGAGGAGGCGGGAAGGCATTTCGGACATAAGATCAGGGAAACGATTACGGAGAAATAGTCCCCTTCAAGGCAACCTGACACAGATAAACCGGATAGGAATGTCTCCGCACGAGGCGCTAAGGGTTCTAACTGAATTTTTCAACGTGCTTTTCTTTGCTACGACTTAATGGGTAAATGTCTCATGAATAGAAAAAGGTACAACAGCAAAATCTGCATTCCTATCATGGCCGGCAATACCGAAGAAGCCATCGAAAAAATGGAAAAGGCCGCGGAATGGGCGGGTCTCTTCGAGATACGTCTGGATGTCATGGAGTCGTTCGATCTTGACAGGATCATCCGTTCCTCTCCCTTGCCGGTCCTCGTGACCTATCGGTCCGTGAAAGAAGGGGGGAAGGGGAAGGCCGACTATTCCATCCGTTCGCATCACCTCATCAAGGCCATGGAAGCGGGCGCGGATCTGGTGGATGTGGAGTTCACCATGCCCCTTGGTTTCAGGGAACTGATATGGGCGCATCGACGGACATCCAGGCTAGTGCTCTCCATTCATCTCATGAACAAGACACCTTCATCCGATGACCTGGAAAAAACCTTCCGGAAAATGGCGGCAACGGGAGCAGACATGGTCAAGATCGTCA
Organism: uncultured delta proteobacterium; assembly: GCA_963747015.1. Lineage (GTDB taxonomy): Bacteria > Desulfobacterota > DSM-4660 > Desulfatiglandales > Desulfatiglandaceae > DUZB01. The sequence goes on along the minus strand of CAVVEP010000022.1, from coordinate 6,693 downwards.
CCCGGGCTCGATCGTGGGAAGACAACTGGCGGGTCCTTTCCCTGATCCCCCTGGCCCAAAAAACGGGGGTGGAGATCACGGCCTTCTGCCTGGGTCCTTTGGGTATGATCAGCCGTGTGGCCTGTCCTCTCATGGGCGGAAGCCTCACCTTCGCGTCCCTGGAACAGGGACAGGAATCGGCTCCCGGACAGATTCCCGCCACGGAAATGAAAAGGATGCTGGAGATCCTCTCCCCATGAACATCGACCAGAACACGGCCCTTTATGGAGTTATCGGAAAACCGGTCCGGCATTCCCTGGGTCCCGTCATGCACAACGCCGCCTTTTCGGCCCTGGGGATAAACGCGGTCTATCTGGCCTTTGAGGCGGAGGATATCGAGGCAAGCATAAGAGGCATGGCCGCCCTCGGCATACAGGGGCTCAGCGTCACCATTCCCTTCAAATCGGCGGTCATTCCGTTCCTGGATGAACTGGATCCCCTGGCGGAGCGGATAGGGGCCGTGAATACGGTGGTAAACAGGAAACGTCGTCTCAAGGGATACAATACCGATGCCACTGGCGCCGTCAAGGCCCTGGAAGAGAAAATGATTCTCAACGGTCTGCGGGCCACGATCATCGGCGCGGGAGGCGCCGCAAGAGCAATAGGGTTTTCTCTGAAGGAAAAGGGTGTCGCCGTTGCCATTGCAAACAGATCCGTGCAAAGAGGGACCTCCCTTGCCCGCGGTCTTGATTGTCCCTATTTGCCCCTCGATAGGATCGATGGAACAGAAGTTGATCTCCTGATCCAGACGACCCCGGTAGGCATGTATCCCCATACGGGAGCATCTCCTATTTCGGAAGATGTTTTCCATAAAGATCTTGCGGTGATGGATATCATTTACAATCCACGGGAGACCGCATTCCTGAAGATGGCAAAGTCCGTGGGGGCCGTCGCCATGGACGGCCTTGGGATGTTCGTGCACCAGGGGGCCGAACAGTTTCGCCTGTGGACCGGAATAGACCCCCCGTTTGAAACCATGTACCGTGCGGTGGAAAGTCGATTGAAGGAAAGTGAAAAATGAGACAAATTCAAACACGTACCGGACTGAATGCCTGCGTACCGATTCCGGGATCCAAGAGCATCACGCACAGGGGATTGATTGCCGCGGCCCTGGCGGAAGGGGAGAGCCTCCTTGAAAATCATTTGGTGTGCAAGGATGCGCTTCATACCCGCAAGGTCCTGCAGGAGTTGGGTGTGAAAATTTCCGTTGAAGGGAGAGCTCTGAAAGTGACGGGAACGGGTGGAGATTTTCCCGGATCATCCGGGCAAAGAACCTTCAACCTGGGGAATTCAGGAACCTCCCTTCGCCTGCTTCTCTCCGTGATAGCCCTGGCCCCAGGAGAATTTCAGGTAACGGGATCCGAAAGGATGTTGGAGCGGCCCGTAGGCTCCCTTGCAACCGCTCTCAACCAGCTCGGAGCGAATGTCACCTTTGCGGGCCGGGAAGGCTATCCTCCCCTGCGGGTCAGCGGAGGCGGCATCAGAGGGGGAAAGGTCGTCATGAAAGGCGACCAGAGCAGCCAGTTCATTTCCTCGATTCTTTTAACCGCGCCTTGTTTTGAAACGGACACCGAAATCAAAATCGCGGGGGAGCTGGTTTCAAAGCCCTACATCGATATTAGCATCGACGTGATGGAACGATACGGAGTCCGGGTCGAAAGAAACGGATACGCCGGATTCATGATCCCCCCACGGACAAAAATACCAACCCACCCGTTTCACCATCCAGGGCGACGCATCCTCCGCATCCTATTTCTGGGCCGCGGCAGCCGTAACCGGGGGGAGGGTGGTCACGGAAAATATCCAGGCGGACCGTACGCGACAGGGAGATATAAGGCTTCTTTGACCTCCTAGCGGGAGATGGGTTGCACGGTGGAAAGACGGGAAAACAGCGTGGTCGTCACTGGAGGGGAACTTGTGGGTATTGATACGGATATGAGCGCCATGCCCGACATGGTCCCCACGCTGGCGGCGGTGGCCCTCTTTGCCAAGGGGAAGACCGTCATTCGAAACGTAGCCCACCTGCGGCACAAGGAAAGCGATCGCTTGGAGGCCGTACGGATGGAGTGCAACCGCCTGGGAGCCAACCTGGAAGAAACGAAGGACGGCCTCATTATCCAAGGCGGGGAAAAGCTCTCCGGGGCCGTCATCGACCCGCACGACGATCACCGTATCGCCATGAGCATGGCGGTGGTGGGACTGAAGGTCCCCGGAGTGGTCATCTCCAATAGTCAGTGCGTTGCCAAATCGTTTCCCACCTTCTGGGAATTGTGGGACAGACTTATATGAAACTTCATCTGGTTATTTGTTTTTGAACCGCAAAGACGCCAAGGACGCAAAGCCTTTTTCGAATCGGAACGGACGATTCGAAAAAACAGCCATTATTGTTCCGATGTGTTACCCTTCAGAACATCAATTTCCTAACGTAAGGCGGTTAGTAAAAATAACATGAACAGTTTTATCTTGCAATAGTAATTTGTTGCCTGTATAATGGCAACATGGATCAACTTGCTATGCTTCAGCGAAAATATGAACTTTTGCGCCCTCATCTGGATGAAGCATCGATGCGACTTTGTGTCGCTGCCGATGCGATTGTTCTTGGGAGGGGAGGGCCATCTCTTGCCTCGAAGGCTAGCGGCCTCTCTCGCACCACTATATATGCTGGCTTTAGCGACCTCGATCAGTCGGCTCCCCCATCTGATGTTGTTCCAAAAAGCGCAGGGCGCATTCGGCGGCCCGGGGGCGGCCGTAAACGATTAGCAGAAAGAGACCCAGATTTGTTGCGAGATCTTGACAAATTGGTTGATCCTATCACTCGGGGTGATCCCGAATCTGCTCTTCGCTGGACCTGCAAAAGTACAACAAACCTGGCCAAAGAACTGCAATCTAAAGGTCATCAAGTGAGTCAGCGCAGCGTTTGGATGCTCCTGGATCAGCTTGGCTACAGCATGCAGTCGAACCGAAAAACGAAGGAAGGTACTGATCATCCAGACCGAGATGCGCAGTTTCTTTATATTGCCAATAAGGTTCAGCAATTCCAGCAGGCTGGTTTTCCGATCATTTCGGTGGATACCAAAAAAAAGGAGCTGATCGGTCGATTCAAAAATGGAGGTCAAGAATGGCAAAAAAAAGGCCAGCCTGAGGAAGTGAATACCCATGATTTTGCCGATAAGGACCTCGGAAAAGTTGTACCTTACGGAGTCTACGATTTGACGCACAATCAGGGCTGGGTAAGCGTTGGGATCAACCATGATACCGCGGAGTTCGCTGTTGCCACCATTCGCCGTTGGTGGAAGCATATGGGAATGAGGCTCTATCCACGGGCCACTGAACTGCTGATCACAGCCGATGGGGGTGGTAGCAACGGCAGTCGCGTTCGCCTCTGGAAAATCGAAATTCAGAAGCTTGTTCAAGAACTCAATATGACCATACATGTTTGCCATTTTCCCCCAGGAACCAGCAAATGGAACAAAATCGAACATCGCATGTTCTGCCACATCACGGAGAACTGGCGCAGTCGTCCCCTGGAAAGCCAAGCTGTGGTCGTTCAACTCATTGCCAACACACGTACTGCAAAAGGGCTGGCAATCCAATCCGAGATTGACGATACGTTCTATCCTACAGGTATCAAAATCCCGGACGAAGACATGGCAAGACTGTCAATCGTTCGCGATGAATTTCACGGCGAATGGAATTACAAAATCTATCCGAGCAACAACTGATATTGTTCAGGTTATTATTTCTAACCTCCTAACCATTCTCCCGAAATGCCCGAAGGGCTGATTGCTTTATCGAATCGTCCGTTCCGATTCGGTAAAAAAGGGATATCTTAGCGTTCTTCGTGTCTTGAGCGTAGCGGGCGGTTAAACGTCGTGTGAAACTGGAAATCCGAGATTGGAAACTGGATGTCTGCCACCCATTAAACCTGAAACCTGAAACCCGAAACCTTTTGTTCTTGTGGCCCTTGCGAGATATTTTTGTTCCCGGTTCCTCAATTCTTGAAAAGGCCATGACGGCAAGCACCACGCCGAAGACAACGATTGTTCCCCCCGCTATCCGATTCAGCAAAACCAACTGCTTGTGGTTGAATTGCAGTCCGAAAAAACTTACCGCCAGAACCAGGATGGGCGCCCAAAGGGCGGAACCGAGGGAAACGCCGGAGACCATGAAAAAGGTTGCGGACGCGTTCACATGCCATCCCTGTACGCCTATGGCGGCGAAGGCCGCGGTAAAGACGAGAATGGGCAGTGGATTGGCCATCATGAGAAGAAAGGTGGACCGATAGGCCCCGAAAAGCCCTCTGATTTCCTTGGTTTTCACTTTTTCGTCGGGCCTGGACCGGAATATGATAATGCCCACCAGAACGAGCACCAGTCCCCCCACAAGCTGGATGGTCGTTTTTTCCCGGCTGAGAAACGTGGAAATATAACTGGTTCCCAGTCCCGCCACCACGCAATAAAGGGCATCTATGGTGGAAGCCCCCAATACGGAAAGCAGGCCGGCAAGCTTTCCATCGGAAATGGTTCGCCTCACGCAGAGGATTCCGATGGGGCCTAAGGGGGCACACAAAAAAAGGCCGGTCATCAGCCCTTTGAAGAAAAAAGTGATATGTTCCATCAGGGCAATATAGAGAAGAAACGGCTTTGAATCAAGAGGAAACAGGGTGATTCATGGGAGAGCCTTCGTGAAAATAGCTTTTTCTTTGGCGCCCATTTTTTGCCTGATTCTTCTGATCGGTTTCCAAACCCTGAGCCTGCCCTCCCGTAATCGAAACAGGTCCCTGACGCTTGGCCCCCGAATCTGTATGATATCTGGCACACTTTCAGGGAGGTATCTTTATGAAAACCAAGAAAACGCGTGCAGCCTTAACCATTTCCATGCCACAGGAAATGGCCACGAGGAATATGACAGGCTGGCCAAAAGACTGGCAAAAAACAGGAGCGTGCTTTTCAGAGAAGAAATGTTTCTCGCTTTCAAAAAACAGCAGTCTGAAAGAAGAGTTTCGAGAATTGCAAACCTACGGCGCCGGGCTCACTCAACAGAAAGGGTGTGTTTACGGAATCTGATGTGTAGAAAACTTGTTTTCGAGGGGCGCTGAATGTGAAAGTCGTTTTTGACACCAACATCTATATCTCTGCTTTTGTCATACCTGGCGGAAATGCAGAAAAAGCGTATCTTCACTGCTGTGGATGGCCATTTTGAGCTTTTGCACCTCTATTGCCATCCTGACGGAATTGGCAGCGCAAATTAGACGAAAAAGTACGAATCGAAAAAGGGAAAAATTGAGCAATTGATTACGTCCATCAGCAACCTTGCAACTGTCTTTCAAGACTATCTCCTCGGCTGAAGGTATTATCGGATGACCCGGATAATCGTATTTTGGAATGTGCCTTGGAGGCCACCGCTGCATTCGTCGTAACGGGGGACAAGCATCTGCTCGACTTGAAGAGGTATCAACATATTGAAATCATAAAGCTGTCAAGCCTTTCTCGCAATGCTCCATCAAACACCCACCGAGTGATTCCTGCCATTACGACAGCAATCCTAAATCCTTTCTGAGGTACAAAGGAAAGTAGGTGTAAAATGATTCCACAAACAGAATACCTTGAAAGAATGAGTAAATTACAGGGCAGTATTCAACTTAAAGGTTTGGACGCCTTTTTAGTTACTTCTAAAGAGAGTATTTACTATCTTACCGGGGTGACCTACGAGCCATTGGAACGACCATTCTTTATTCTGGTTTCCAAGGAAGGCAAATCCGAGTTATTAACACCTGCCCTTGAACAAGAACATCTTCGCATCGCACGAATGTTGGAGCCATCCGCACATATTGGGACTATCCATCAGTTGTCGGGGAGGGTTGGCCCGGAAAGATTGCACGAACTTGCTAACGGAGTAAGCCATCTTGGAATTGAACCAAGCCTGCCACAAGAAATCGCTGCCCGATTATCCCAGCACAATCCATTGGTTTTCCCTTTGATTGAAGAATTGCGTTTAGTGAAATCGCAAAATGAAATCGCGATGCTCCGACAAGCTGCCCGGTTTGTCAAAAAGGGAATGCATGCAATTATCGCGGCAGCGTATTATGGCGTTTCTGAAATCGAGATATTTTCCCTTGGGAGATCCATCCAAAGGGAGATCATTAAAACGACCGATTTTGACCCATTGAATACAAGTGTCACAACTGCTGCATGGCCTGCAAGATTGGCATTACAACCTCACGGGATTCCTTTACTTGATGATCGCCTCCGAAACCGGCCGGCATATTGCCTTGAGGGGTTTTATGCGCGTGAATGGGTATGCCGCGGAGTGTGAAAGAACATTTTTTGTGGAAACTCCAACCAACGAAATGACAGAAATGTTTATGTTGGTGGAAGAATCCAGACGACGTGCCATTGCCGCGGCAAAACCCGGGGCACCTTGTGCGGAAATCGATCGAGTTGCAAATGGTTTCTTGCGCGATGAAGGAGTCGGGAAATCTGGGATTCATTCAACAGGCCATGGGTTTGGATTTGAGAATCATGAAAGACCTTGGGTAGCCGAGGGAAGTGAAGATGTTTTGCAAGAAAACATGTTGATTAGCATCGAGCCGGGAGTATATGTACCTGGCCTGGGCGCTTTTCGGCATTCAGATACTTTCTTGATAACAAATAA
>CAVVEP010000021.1:0-75859 GCA_963747015.1 uncultured delta proteobacterium | reverse complement strand
GCGGCAACAGTCGGTTAAGATGGCGCAGGCAAATAAAAATCAGAGACCAGGAGGTTATTTATGGCAACGGAAGAGGTATGTTATACGCGCGAGGCGGCCCTCGAAAAGGCTATCGACATGGAATCCAAAAGTTTCGAGGCCTACAAAAACGGTTACCTGAAAGTCAAAGACAGATTGGGAAAAGATCTTTTAAGAGATCTGGCATTGGATGAATTAAGGCATCGGTATGTCCTGGAAAAGGCATTTTTTGAAGAAACCGTCGCTCTTCATGATGCTGGATACGCTGCGGGCCCCAGCATGAAGCTGACCATGATGCTTGAGGAAAGGCCACTCAGATGAATCTTCAACAGATCAGGAAATCATGATTTATTCCATTCATGAAGAAAAACGGGCGGTAGATTTCTACAAGGGCATGGCTTCCCAGTGCGGCGACGCCCCCATGGGAGAGATGTATACACGCCTGGCGGAAGATGAAGAAGGCCATCTGACCCGCCTGGAAGAGATGTATGAAAGCCAGTATATGCAAGAGATGTAAACGGGAATCAGCCAAGCAGGTTCACGGTTTACAGTCGGCGGTTCGCTGTTGAAACGACCGTGAACCGTGAATGGTTCTATTTGTTATAAAGAAACGGTCCATTTCGGAGAGCCTTAGAAAGTGATTCCCGAGAGCAGATAGGCCAAATATCTCATGGGATGCAGGAGCAACAGATTCAAAATCCCTGTGTGGGCAAAGTTGTCAAGCATGATAACGCCTATCAGGATGAAAGGACCGTAACGTTTGATCCGATCGTATTTCATGGCCGCGGCAGGGGGCAGCAGGTTTTCAAGAATATGCGACCCGTCCAGCGGCGGAAGTGGTATCAGGTTGAAAAGTCCAAGCCCTAAATTCATGATGAGAAGATAAACCAGCGTCATCTGATAGAGCTGGGACGGAAAGTAGATATGCCGGATCAACATCCCGGCAATGAATGCAATCAAGAAATTGGCCGCCGGCCCCGCAAGGGAAACCAGGATGGTGTCTCTCCGCAAGTTTTTGAAATATCTCATATCTATGGGGACCGGTTTGGCCCAGCCGAAATTGAGGAGGAAGAGGCAGATGGCGCCAAGGGGATCGATATGGGTGATGGGATTGAACGAAAGCCTCCCCATCTGTTTTGCCGTAGGGTCCCCTAATCGGTAGGCTACCCAGCCGTGGGCATATTCGTGAATGGTTATGGCAAACAACAGCACAGGAATCCTTACGATCCACTGTGTAATATCAAAAGACATAGAATTCCTCTCTTACCCATGAAAACAAAACCCCATATCATATCCAGAAGTACCCTCTTCAACGGGCTCCCCGAGGATCAGATCAGAAAAATAAGCGCGATCACCTCTGATCAGCATTTCAAAAAGGGCGCCACCATCTTTTTCGAGGGGGATGACGGACAATGGTTTTTACCTGATTCATACCGGAATGGTCAAGATATTTAAATCGTCTCCCGGAGGAAAAGAACAGATTCTCCATATCCTTGGACCTGGTGAACCTTTTGGAGAAGTGCCGGTTTTCTCGGGAAGACAATTTCCGGCGAATGCTGAAGCGATCGCCGAAACCGATCTCCTTTTCTTTCCGAGAACCGCTTTTGTCAATCTCATATCAACCAATCCTTCCCTCTCCCTGAACATGCTTGCAGTCCTTTCCCTGAGACTGAGACAGTTTACCGTGCAGATAGAAAATCTCTCCCTGAAGGAAGTTCCCGGGCGTCTGGCAGGATACCTGATGTATCTTTCCGGCAAACAGAAGCAGAAGGAACTGGTCCGCCTGGATATCTCAAAGGTCCAACTTGCCAGCCTTTTGGGCACCATCCCGGAAACCCTCTCAAGGATCTTTGCAAAGATGTCCGATCAGGGTCTGATCCAGGTAAAAGGCCGGCAAATCAGTATCCTGGACCCTGACAGGCTGAGCAGGCTTGCAAGCGAAGGAAAGGAAACCGTGCTTTTGTGAGAATCGCATCCTGAGCGATCATTTTTATAAGGGAGAGAAAAATGGGATTTTTCAAGCGGCTTTTCGGGATCTGTGAAACCCCTCCCCCAACCGATGCAGACTGCTGGAATCTTTCCGGGGGGAAAATCGAAATCCAGCTTGATCGCGCCCCGGAACTGGCGAAAAAGGGAGGAGCGATTCGACTTGAAGGCAAAGGCTCGCCCGAGAAAGTGCTTGTGATCAACGGGCATGACGGGAAATTTCACGCTTTCAAAAACCGGTGCACCCATGCCGGACGGCGCATTGATCCATTTGGCGCCAATGAGCAGATCCGTTGTTGCAGCGTTTCCAAATCCACCTTCGATTATTCGGGAAAACTGCTCTCAGGACCGGCCAAGGGACCACTTACCAGCTTTCAGGTGAAACGGGAAGATGGAAAGCTGACGGTCCATCTGGGACAGGGTTAGCCGCGGTCATCGAATTCGCAAACCCCGTTTTTGAGGACCACCCCCTCCGCCGTGCTTACGTTCACGAGACAACGCCCTTTCTCCACCCAGCACCGGGTGGTCAGGGTGTCTCCAGGATAGACGGCCTGGAAAACCGCACTTTAAAACTCCTGAAACGCGTCACATCTCCATCCAATACCCCGTTGACAATGGAACGAACCGCATACCCATAGGTGCAGAGGCCATGGAGAATGGGCCGGTCAAACCCTCCCCGCCTGGCCGCCTGTGGATCCAGATGGAGCGGATTGAGGTCGCCGCACAATCGATAGAGGATAGCCTGGTTTTCCGCAACCGGGGAAGAAATGGTCACATCCGGTTCCACCCCTTCAGGAGGATTCAAGGGCTCTTCCCTGGGACCGGGATCTCCCCCGAATCCGCCCGCGCCCAGATAAAAGATGGCCCAATGGGCCTCGTATAGAGGATTTCCGTCTTCGGTCTTTCCCGAAATTTTCAGATGAAAAACCGCCCCCTTTCCCTTGTCGTAAATCGCCACCACTTCCCCCACCTGGACCATTCTCCCTTCAGGCGGAAAGGGCCGATACAGCCGAATGGTCTGCTCTCCGTGGAGCATGAGAGACCATTCTATATCCGCTCCCAGATCGGGAAAAGCCTGGTAGGCGGGGACCACGCAGAAGCTCGGCAGGACCCTGATCCCACCGGGAACGCCTTCATAAACAAACGGAAGCTCTTCGGAAGAAGCTCCAACCCCCAGGGCATACAGGGCCACGTCCTTCCAGGTATAATCAAAAACAAACGGTTCACTCTTTTTTCCAATCAGACTGAGATCCACTGAAGGCATGCCATAACCTCTCTTTCCATGCAAAATAGATTGATCAACCTCTCAAAATGTGCATGATGGTATCCGGATGTATGAATGTAATGCCAATGAAGCAGTGAGCGGTTAGCCTCATCTTATTCAAAGTTTGAAAGAAACCAATAGCCGGGTTTGGTATCTTATTCAAAAACCATGGCAGGAATGGAGTCATGAGGTCTTTTTTGCTGCCGCATCTTGGATAAACCTTCACATACCGTCGAGAGGTCCTTCTAAGCTGGTACAAGAAAACCGTTGTTTTCAATCCTCTCTTCCGTACCAGCTTAGAAGGACCGGTGCTCCGTAGGAATCAGATGCGGCAGCAAAAAAGACCTCATGACGGAATGGGTCGAATGGTTACTCCCATGAGATTTGAATAGGATACGGGTTTGGAGCCATAAATGATTGTACTGCAACTCATCGACAGAATCCTTGCCAGAATTGAAGGATGGCTCATCATTGCCATGCTCTCGCTCATGGTCATCTTCACCTTTTTCCAGGTGGTGTTGCGAGGGCTCTACACCCATGGGCATCTATCCTGGGCCAATACCCTTATGGGGCAGATCGACTGGTCCGAACCGTTCGTCAGGCTTCTCATTCTCTGGATCACCTTTTTAGGCGCCTCCTTACTGACCAGGGACGGCAAACATATTCAGATCGATCTATTCGCTTCCATCCTGCCCCCGCGCTGGCTCCCCCTCAGGGACTCTCTCCTTTCCATGGCGTGCGCGGCAATCTGTGCCATCATGATCAAAGTGAGCATGGACTACCTGAGCATGGAAATGGAATTCGGAGGAAGCATGTTCCTTGCCCTGCCCACCTGGACAGGACAGATCATCCTTCCCGCCGGATTCGCCTTGCTCCTCGACCCGTTTCGTACTCAGGGCCATCGACCAGGGAATCCAATCCGTAAGGAGCAACCCGAGATGATATTCTTGCTGGTGCTTATCCTCATTATCCTGGTCATCTCCGGCCTTCCCCTCTTCATCGGAATTATAGGCGCCGCCCTCCTGGGCCTTTATGCCAATGGCGTGGAATTTACGGCCATCCCCATCGAGATGGTGCGGCTGGCCAATGCTCCCATTCTTCTGGCCATTCCTCTTTTTGCCTTTGCGGGATACCTCCTTTCCCAGGGCGGGACCTCCGGCCGGCTTGTAAGGTTTTCCCGAAGCCTGCTGGGATGGCTCCCCGGTGGCTTAGGGGTGGTGGCCCTGGTCACCTGCTCTTTCTTCACCGCGTTGACCGGGGCTACCGGCATCACCATCATCGCCTTGGGGGGATTACTATATCCGGCCCTTATTTCAGAGCGTTACAGGGAAAACTTCGCGCTTGGCCTCATGACCACTTCAGGATCCCTCGGGCTCCATTTCCCGCCGAGCCTTCCCATCATACTGTATGGGTTTGTTTCCGGAACCAGTATCGAAAAGCTTTTCATGGCAGGCCTCATCCCGGGAATTCTCGTGATCGGGCTTCCGTCCCTTTATTCCATCTATATGGGAAAGAAATGGAGGTTGGATCGGCCCCGTTTTTCCGCGGAGGAATTCCTTGGCGCCCTGAAAGGAGCAGCCTGGGAACTGCCCATTCCTTTTCTCATTTTAGCCGGGATCTACTCCGGCCTGTGCACGGCCACCGAGGCCGCGGCCCTGACGGTCGTCTATGTTCTCCTCATAAAAATCATCATATTCAGGGAACTGAAGTTATTCAAAGATCTTCCGGAGATCATGAAGGAAAGCATGAAAATGGTCGGAGGAATCATGATCATTTTAGGGGCGGCCCTGGCCTTTACCAACTATCTCGTGGACGCCTTCATCCCCATGAAAATCCTCTCATTTATGGAAGGGCTGATGGACAGCAAAATCGGATTTCTGATTCTGCTCAATATTTTCCTTCTTCTTGTGGGCTGCATGATGGACATATTCAGCGCTATCCTGGTCGTGGTCCCGCTCATCCTTCCCCTGGCGGATCGCTTCGGCATCGATCCGGTTCACATGGGAATCATCTTCCTGACCAATCTCGCAATAGGCTACAACACCCCTCCCGTGGGCCTGAATCTCTTCATCGCAAGTTCCCGCTTCGACCGTCCGGTGGTGCAATTGTACAGGGCCACCCTCCCCTTCCTGGTCCTGCTCCTGCTGGCCCTTGTCCTCATCACCTACTGTCCCGGCCTGAGCCTCTTTCTCCCGGGTCTGTTCAAATAAGGTTCCACTCCAGATCGACATAGTAGGGAAAATGGTCGGAAGGATACCGGCCTTCAAAGGGTTCTCGAACGATGCAGGCATTTTTAGCCAGCCATTGCCGGCTTATCAGTATCCAGTCGATCCGGTTGGTTTCCGGAACACCGGTAAACCCGTGATGGGTAAAGCTTTCTTCATCCTCGGCCCGTTTCAGGACCTCCCAGGAATCCGCGAGTCCCGAATCGCTTCCCGTCAGGAGACCATGGGCAGGCGAACCGGGTTCATCATTAAAGTCGCCCATGAGGATAACCGGGGCGCTATTGTGATGAACCCAACTGCTGATGATCTCTGCCTGCTTCAACCGCGCTTCTTCGCCTATATGATCCAGATGTGTGACGCTTGCAAAAAAATGCCTCCCGGTTTTCCGATCTTTCAAATCCGCGTAACTCATCATACGGGGAAATCCACTGTCCCAGCTTTTGCTTCGGTGCACTCCAGGGGTTTTTGAGAGCCAGAACTCCTCTCCGCCTAAAACCTCAAAACGTTCCTTCTCAATAAAAAGGGTAGGATACTGGCAGGTGTCATCCCACACCCGCGAAGGTGCATGCATATGATACTCCTTAAGATTTTCTTCAAGATAGTTCAATTGACTCCGCATGCCTTCCTGTGTCCCCAAAATGGCGGGCCGATATTTCCTGATCACTTCCAGAACCAGAGAGCGCCGGTACTGCCAGCCATTTTCCCCATCACGGTCGTTTTCAAACCGCAGATTAAAAGTCATCACACGCATGTTCCTGTTGTTTCCTTTCTGTATTGTCTGTCCGCAAATGCAAGTTGAGATTTTCCGACTGATTGAACCTCGTCCAGAATACAGTTAATGAAACACGAGATATTCCGCAATAAAAAAAGCTCCTTCCGGAGCAGGTTTCTTAAAAAATCAAGAAACAGGTGCACCCGGAAAAGGAGCTCATCTTTTTATTGGACCGCAAACAGACTTACTTTCCTTCAGCGGCCTTATACAACCCTTCTCGAAGTTTTGCAGAACCGGGGTTGCTTACATCTTTTTTCACCAGGATATCCGTGGGCCGCACCGCTTTACCGTAATAATCCTTGTTAAAATCATCGTTCACCTTAATAACGGAGCCATCCAGGGCAAGCCCGGCAAACGCACCCTGGGCACGGGAGAAAGAAACCAGGTCCGCCGTCACCCCTTTGCCCGCGGCGCCCATCCCAACAGGACCCACGGCGATAGAGGTATCGCCTCCCAGTTTAAAGGAAGAACTATACAGCGACTCCAGGCCGTGCTGGGTCCTGATCTGCATAATTACTTCTGAGGATTCACCACCGATCTGGAGCCCGAAACTTACCGAACCGATACTATAGAAAGCGGGCTGTCCCCATTGTCCCGTTTTTTCGTCGCGAACCAGGACAATGCCCCTTCCACCGGAACCACCGAATATGAAACCCGCCTTAAGAAGCTGGGGAACAATAAAAACGCCCTTTGCATCCTTGAGATGAGCCCTGAACCAGTCCATGTCCGCTTCCTTCACAAAATTATTCAGGGTAACCAGTGCCTGATCCACCAAGTATCTGAGGTTTGAGATCTTCCTCGGCGCCGGCCGGCAGGGAGATTGCACAGAAAACAGATGCCAGAAACAGACTTACAGCGAAACGAAAAACTCTCTTGGTTCCTTTTCTTTCAATCATTATTCAAGTCTCCTCATTTCTTTTCCTCAAAACAAATTTTTTATCCGGTTGAACAGAGTATTTATCTCTCCAAACCGGCGCCAATAACCCCTTCTTTCTTTGCTCGAAAATGGTAGAGCCGCTAATCACGACACCGAAATTTTCTCCAATCACCTCCCTTATGTCTTATGGGCTACAAATTCTAATATCCAACATAAGATCTCATTTCCTTTTCCGCAATCATGATTCTTAACGGAAAATTCAACGGGAAACGGGCAGTGTCAGTGATATGGGGGCAGGCATTATTGTTGACGGTAAAGACGGCGCGATCCTGTTTTTGAAAGATTCCCTGATCTTTTCTCTCTTGTGTGGGTTCTTGTCAACCATGGCAATCCGGCTGTCAGCCGGTTGGGGGAAGACCCGTTTCCCGCCCGAGAGTTCACGATTCTTATGGATGGCGGCACTGTATCAGGCAGGAGATCAACAGGTGAACGTGATCCGACATGAGATGTTCTTGTAATATTTCACATTCTCGTCTTCGAGCCAAATCCCTCAACACCTCACCCAAGTGTTTTCGAAGATCCCCACAAAGCGTATTTTTGCGATATTTGTCGATCCATGTCAGATGATATTTGCATTCCCGTTTCGTATGACTTAAACTCTGTTGAGTATTCATAAAGGAGTAAATCATGCATCAAAATAGAGAACATAATCGTTCCATCGTGCTCGCTGCGCGCCCCCACGGCGCTCCGGTTCCCGAGAATTTCCGCATGGTGAACACACCTGTGCCGACACCGGCTGAAGGCCAGGTGCTGCTGCGCACCGAGTATCTCTCCCTTGACCCTTATATGCGGGGCAGGATGAGCGATGCACCATCCTATGCGGAACCTGTTAAGATTGATCAAGTGATGGTAGGTGCAACAATTTCTCAGGTCGAAGCATCCCGGCGCCCCGATTACAAGGAAGGTGAGTGGGTCCTTGCGTATAGTGGCTGGCAGGATTATGCGCTTTCTGATGGTTCGCTTCTGACCCGATTGGGGGAATCCCCCCGAAACCCCTCCTATGCATTGGGGATATTGGGCATGCCAGGTTTTACGGCCTATATGGGGTTATTGGATATTGGCCGACCCAAACAGGGAGAGACTTTGGTTGTGGCTGCCGCCACAGGTCCTGTTGGTGCAACAGTAGGACAAATAGGGAAGTTGAAAGGCTGTCGTGTTGTCGGTATTGCCGGCGGCAGCGAAAAATGCAACTATGCAAAAGAAGTGAATGGCTTTGATGAGTGCCTGGATCACAAATCTTCGGATTTCGCCCGGCAAATTACCCTGGTTTGCCCCAAGGGAATTGACATCTATTTCGAGAGCGTAGGGGGGAAAGTATTCGATGCGGTCTTGCCGCTGCTCAATGCAAAGGCCAGGATTCCGGTGTGCGGGCTTATTTCCCAGTACAATGCGACACAGCTTCCTGATGGACCGGACCGCATGTCTCTTCTTATGGGTACAATTTTAGTCAAACGATTAAAGGTTCAGGGTTTCATCATTTTTGATGATTATGGCCACCGCTACGACGAATTTGCAAAAGAGATGTCTCAATGGCTGAGCACAGGACAGATACAATACCGTGAGCATCTGATTGATGGGTTAGAAAATGCACCGAATGCTTTTATCGGCATGCTGGATGGTCGGAACTTCGGAAAATTGGTTATCCGGGTCAATGACAACCACTAATCGATCGTTTAAGAGAGGAGATTGTTATGAATAAACATGTTCTGAAAATTTCTTTTATGTTCTTATTATTGACAGCGCAGACAGTGTTTGCCGGAAGTCACGAAAAGCTGATTTACACAGGGCATCCTTCTTATGCGCCTGTGTCCTGGGAGCAAGGAGGGACCATTCTCGGAGCCTCCGCCAAAATGATCAAATTGATTGCCCGCGATCTGGGAATACCTGTCGAGTCCAAATCCATGGGCTCGTGGGAAAATGCCCAGAAAGCCATAAAGGAAGGAAAAGCCGATATTATTTTCGGTATTTATTTTAATGATGATCGCGCCGGATACATGCATTATATAGAACCGGCGTACATGCTTGACCCTGTAGTTCTTATGGTTCCAAAAGGAAAGTCCTTCAATTTTAGTGAATGGTCCGATCTCGTCGGCAAGAAGGGGGTAACCAATCATGGCGAAAGCTATGGTCCGAAATTTGACGCATATATGGCCGAAAAACTGGATGTGATCCGCGGGGATGGGGTAGATAAATGCTATCGGATCCTGTTACAAGGTGAGGCCGATTACATGATCGTCGGGCTGTATCCTGGCATCTCCGAGGCAAAAAAGCTTAAATTATGGGATAAATTGGAGCCTATTCCAAGGCGGTTGAAAGCGTTCAAAATGTACGTGGCTTTTTCCAAAAAATCGCCATATTATGCCAAATATCATAGTGTTTTTTCAAAAAAAATCCGCGACATGGTCAACGACGGCACGGTTCAGACATTGCTTATCCTTTCCCAGGCTGAATGGGACGAGACCCACGACTGATCGCCGCTGAATTTGAGTAGTGTTCCGGACGCCCCCGATTATGCCTTGCCGCGAACTTGGCTCGCAAAGCCAACGACACCCACGGCACCAGTAGACGTCCCTTTTTTCTCGCGGGCCACAGCCAAGGCTCTATGATCCTGACGGATCTTATGCTTGAGCATTGGGGCTCCAACGGTGTGAAAAATCAACTCGTCGCTGCCATCCTTCTCGGCTGGTCTTTGGCTATTCGCTTTTCTTCATGAATCTCAAAGCCAACATTGCGGAGCGTATCGAGGC
Source organism: uncultured delta proteobacterium (assembly GCA_963747015.1). Classification (GTDB taxonomy): domain Bacteria; phylum Desulfobacterota; class DSM-4660; order Desulfatiglandales; family Desulfatiglandaceae; genus DUZB01. The sequence goes on along the minus strand of CAVVEP010000021.1, from coordinate 65,910 downwards.
ATTTAGTCGATAGCCGATATTGAGGCCGCACACCAGCCCTTTCAAGGTGCGTATTGAATTTTGGCAATTTAGGGGTGTATTGATAAGAATCGGGTTTTGAAGTTATAGGTTTCAGGTTTCAGGTGTCAGGATTCTGATATAAGTATTCTACAAATTTTGATAGATTGAGTTTCTTCGTTCCTGAAACTGTCGAAGATCCCGCTGGACGGGGAACACTGACACCTGAAACCCAAGAAAAATGATAAGCAGGAAAGGCTTTGCTCCAAATCATGGGAGGTTGTGAAGCATGCCGGGAATAGCCCGGTTGGTAGTAAAATATAAGAAGGCAGTATATCACGTAATGTCCCGAACAGCCCTGGATGGCTATGTTCCGGAAGATGTGGAAAACGACTTCCTGCCAAGACATATCCGACGACTGCAAAAGGTGTACTTTTCCGAGGTGCTTGGGCTTTGTGAATACCGAAAGATCTTCTTTAAACCATACCGCATCATATACCGAGTCATGGGCAAGATCGTGCACGTTCTCATCATTGTTGACCGCCGTCGTGCCATGCAGTCCCTGCTGCAGCGGCGATTGTTGAACACCTAACGAAGCACAATTTGTCAAATCAGCCGAACGACCAAGGATTGTGCGCGGCCACAATCTTATCCGTTTGTTTTATACAAAAACGAGGGGTAGTGAATATGACAAACATAGAAGCAAACCCGTTCAATAGGAAAAAGCTTACCGAAGACGTTCTGAAAGAATGGCAGAACCTGCTCGATGGGACGGCTGAAATCCTTGATGTGCCCGCCGGGCTGATCACACGCGTCGACGGTAAGGAAATCGAGATCCTCCTTTCAAGTGAATCTGAAGGCAACCCTTATACGGCAGGGTGCACGACACATTACCCGGGTTCCGGATCGTACTGTGAGCGTACCCTGAAGAACAAGGGTCTCAATCTCATTCCGAATGCGCTCAAAGACCCTGAGTGGAAAGACAATCCCGCCGCGGTCGAACTGCACATGATCTCCTACATAGGCATGCCCATTGAACGCCCCGATGGCGGACAGTTCGGGACAGTTTGTTTCCTGGACAACAAGGAGAACGCCCATAATGAGTTGCACATCAGACTGGTCCATCAGATCAAGAGGATGATCGAACTGTCCCTTCGCATTGTCTTCGACAAAGAGGAGATAGACCGTCGAGACCGTTTCCTTGATGGCTTGAGTAAAATTTATCCGATCTGCAGCTATTGCAAGAAGGTCCGCGAAGAAACAGGCAATTGGGTCTCGGTAGAGAAATATGTCATGGATGTTTCCGGCGCCCTTCCCTCTCACGGGATCTGCCCGCATTGCTACGAAACGAAGATCAAACGATTAGAATGATGTTAGCGGAATCAGGGCCAACCATTGACATACCATGCCATTCAAAAGAAAAAGCAGGGGAAGCTGAAACCGCTTGGGAATCCACTTTGATTTATCATGGAAAATTCATATGCTGTTTGGAAAAAAGGAAAACATCTCAACACTGGACGACGTTCTCGAATCGAGCTGGAGAACTCTCCAAAACGGCGTTCAAAACGACAGCCATCCGTTTCACAGGCCAACCCTTTCCACCATGGACGGCAACAAGCCCCGGACGCGAATCGTCATCCTGAGGGAATTTTCAGAAAAAGACCGAACATTGATATGCAACTGCGATGTCCGAAGTCCCAAGGTTTTACAGATCCAAAGCAATCCCAATGTGAGCTGGTTGTTCTATCATCCTGAAAAGTGGATGCAGCTGCGTCTTTCCGGAACCGCTTCGGTTCATACCGACGATAAAACGGCTGAATCGCGATGGGAAAAGGTGCGCTTGACCAATCGAATAAATTACTGCGCCCAAATCCCACCGGGTTCGCCAACGGAAAAACCGACTTCCGGCCTGCCGGACTTTCTCCGCCATAAAGCGCCCAAACTGATTGACCACCCGGAGGCCCGCAAGAATTTTGCAGCCATTGTCTGCCGATTCGATGAAATGGACTGGCTGCTGTTGAAATTGACGGGTCACATCCGGGCGAAATTCCATTGGGAAAACAATCGCATAAACGCATCCTGGGTAATCCCATAGTCGTTGAGCCTGACCTGAAAGAACGTCCCGGCGTTCTAAACAATTATGGAAACTGGTTAGTGCCTGGACAGGGGTTCTCATTCAGGCAAAATCCGAATGTCGAATTTCGAAATCCGAAACAAATTCAAATATCGAATCTCAAAATGAGGGAAACCAAAAGTTTGGGAATTCACAGTTTCCGTCATTTAGACTTTTTTGGTTTTGGTCATTGTTTCGGATTTTGTGCTTCGGATTTCGTATTTCCTGACCGAAAATGCGGGGTCTCATCAAAATAAACGCCTTGTTCCCTTTCGATATAGAAAACCATGACTATTTTGGACGGATGAAAGTGCATCGGATATGGAAGTTCTATGGGGGCTAAAAATTGAATAGTAACAGCCACCATTGGTGGGTTTTGGGAACCGTAAGCATCGGGATTTTCATGGCCACCTTGGATGCCAGCATCGTCAACATCAGCCTGCCGACGATCATGGCCGATTTCAAAGCCAGTCTGGCCGTATCGGAATGGATTATCCTGTCCTATTTGCTGGTGATCACCGGCTTGCTGCTGCCTTTCGGCCGGCTGGCGGATATGACCGGCCGCAAGAAGGTGTTCCGACTAGGGTTTTTGATATTCAGCCTGGGTTCAGGTCTCTGTGCCCTCTCTCAAAACCCTGCCCAACTTATCTTCTTCCGAGCCCTCCAAGCCGTGGGCGCAGCCATGCTCATGTCCAACAGTTTTGCCATTATTACCGCCGTGTTTCCCCCGGAAAAGCGAGGTCGCGCCCTCGGCATTGTGGGAACCGTGGTGGCCACCGGTTTCACGGTGGGTCCAAGTCTGGGAGGATTCCTGGTTAACGCTTTCGGCTGGCGGTCGATCTTTTATATTAATATCCCGGTGGGGGTGGTCGGAATCATCATGACCACTTGCATAATCAATGAGCAGCTGGTTTCACCGACGTTGGGACAAAAGAAAAGCTTTGATTTTCCGGGTGCGGCGCTGATCATCATCGGCCTCTCGGCCTTGCTTTTGGGTTTGACGACCGGCCAGGCGGGTAGATGGGGAACCCCTTTGGTCGTCTGTGAACTGGCCTTGGCGGCGTTCACCTTAACCTTGGTGCCGATCTGGGAAGCCAGGACGCCGCAACCTTTGATTGATCTCAAATTATTCAATAATCGCCTTTTCAGTTTCGGAAATCTGGCGGGTTTTCTTTCCTTCCTGGCTATTTCGACCAATGCCTTTCTAATGCCTTTTTTCCTTCAGCTGGCCCTTGGCTACAACCCCTTCGAGGCGGGCTTGCTGATGACTCCCACGGCCTTGGCCATAGCCGTAGTAGCCCCCATAAGCGGCTGGCTCTCCGACAGAACGGATCCACGTATTCTGTCTACTTTTGGTCTGGCCATCAATGCTTGCGCCATGTTTTGGCTTGGCATGTTGACAGCCCATTCCAGCTACCATGACGTTTTGATCAGGTTGGTCTTACTGGGGATAGGACAAGGATTGTTTCAATCGCCCAATAACAGTTCGGTCATGGGGTCGGTCCCTCGAGAAAATCTGGGGATTGCAGGGGGCTTTCTTTCCATGATGCGCAATATCGGACAGGTTGTGGGCATCGCCATGGCCGGTTCCATATTGGCCGGCACAATGGTCAAGGTTACCGGGCATGCCTCCTTCCATGCCCTGCACGCCGGTGATTCCGTGGCCCAAAGGGCCCCGGTCCTGGCGGCATTCATGCATGGGATGAACCGTGCCTATCTGGTGGCCGCGCTCATTTGTTTTCTGGGGATGTGGACTTCCCTGGTGCGGGGCAAACCGCAACCCGGAATAATGAGAGCTCTCCTCCCGGATCGTCCTACGGCTGAGCGTTAGAGAGTGCATATAAATAGTTCCCATCCACGAGGAGGATCGATCATGATAAAAAAGGCCATTTTTCCGCGCTGCTATCTTCAGGGAAAGGATATCCTTCGAAATCTCGGGGGGATCAGCGAGCTTGAGAACAAGAAGGTCTTTGTTCTTGCCACAAATGCTGCCGTGAAGCAGATCATCCCGGAGAATCTATCCGAATGGCGGATGCCTTTGGCCGCCAGACCAAGTGAGGGATGCGGGGCATCCGACACTCGGTAAAAATGCAGGCTGGAGGTGAATGGGGAGGGATGCTTTAGTGGAGGACCCTTTCATCCTCCTCATCGTCATACTCATCATACTCATCGTAATCTTCATCCGACAACAAGCCGGACATGGCCATGGCCTCGTAGGCCACATCGGCAATGTCTTCGTCATCGGATAGGGTCAGTTCACCGAGGATCTCTGCTGCCTCTTGCGGACGGATGCTCGCCACTGCCTCAATAGCCGCCAACCGCAACGATTTTTCCGTCAACCCACTGGCGGCGAGACTCGCAATGCGCGGCCAGGCTGCATCCACTTCCCAGGTCCCCGCGGCGCAAACCGCCTCATAATGGATATCCTCGTTTTTGGAATCCAACGCCTCCAGGATCTGGGCATTGAACCCGCGAATATATCGCATGCAAAAGACGGCGGTGAGCCTCCATAACGCATCGTTGCTGGAATAGGCATCACGGACGGCCTCCTGGTGCCACTCCTGTGGCGCCCGCACTGAAACCTCCAGTATCCTGCGTCGAACCTGCATGGGAACATCATTATCCATGTAGAGATCGTGGAGAGATTTCTGGATGCGGTGAAATGTTTCCTCGGAAATGGGCACGTCTTCGGGATCATCGAACTCATCGATAGAGGCCGTTTCTAAAATCGGCCCGAGAGATATTGCCGCCCTTGCGCGGAGCTCCTCCGATTCCTCACCGTTACCCACGATAGAAAGCAATGCCGCAGCGAGTTCATCATTGATAACCGTATAATCGCCGGCCAGCTCTGCCGCAAGCAGGCGGTCGGATTGATCCTTTTGGTTATCGCGAAGAATTTCCAAAAGCATTTTGTCCGTTCCTTGAGGCCATTCCCAAGGCGGCAGATCTTCCAAGACTTTCAAGTCCATGTTCTCTCTCCTACGTTTCATCTTGCCTTCAGGGCAACCCCCTCAAGCCTAATCATAATTGATCTGGATTGTATCTTATTCAACCCCGGCACGAACGCTTAAGTGCGGACGGACCGGCGCTTTCAAGGTGACTCCTGAACGGTCCATGATTTGGAGCGAAAACCTTTCCTGCTATCATTTTTCTTGGGTTTCAGGTGTCAGTGTTCAGGTTTCAGGAACGAAGAAACTCAATCTATGAAAATTTGTAGCATCATATTCAAATTTCCTGGCAGCAACTTTCAGATTCAACAAATCCATTGCGTCACAAGCATCTTTCTCAAACTGAAATTTCATCGAACGAGACATAAAATCAACGATCATTCTTGAAAATTCTTCCCCGCAATCTTCCGTAGAAGCTCGTCGCCTTCGCTGTCCGGAATTTTCATATAGCTTGGCTTAAACGGGTATTCAGAAAGATTTTCGAAAGAAATCATTTGCGTTCCTAAAATTTTCATTTTCAAGCCTCTTGTCGGGGAATAGGGAACGCTCTATGGAATTATCAGAATTTCCTGCAAGCTCAAGGCCCCTTGCGTTCCTTGCGTTAAATGGGGGGCGTGCATACTGGTCTTCTGCGGCGTATGGGATTCAAACCCGGCATCCCAGCTGCCGATGATGGTAATTGTGCCGGAGTTGCTCTTCACGGGACCCTCATCGTAGGTTCCCTGCGCAATCCTGATAATATTCCCATCCCCCGCGGCATCCACGGCCGCCTGGATCGTGGCATGGCAGGGAATCTTCCCGCCGCAGGCCGGATCGTCCTTGTTCACGTAGTGGACCGGGGTGGCAGTCACGAATATGGGGGACGACCAGGCCCTTTCCGGGGTCGGAATTGAGATGTATCCCTACAACGGCATTCCAGGTGTACCGGGTGGTCGGCTTCTGGCGGATCGTTAAACGATAATAGGTCCGAGCACTGGTAATGGTGTCCGTCAGGGTCATGGTCACCCGTTTTCCTGCCCACGTGGTGCACAGGGAATGATCCGTCTCCGTTTGCTGGACCCAGGGTTGGCCGGTGGAGAAAAGCACCCCTCCCGAAACCGGGCTTTCAATGGTGCTCTTGGTAACCACCACCAGCTCCGGCTCGTTGGTATCGGTCTCCACATCCACCTGAATGGTGACCTGCGGTTGGGCGGGTTGTCCGCAGAGGATGGTCTCCCCCATCTGGTAATCTGTTCCATTGTAAGTGATGGAAAACTTGTTGATCTTGATCCGCGGACCGGTCGTGCCGTAGACCCTTCGATGCACGAGGGCGTCCCAGATGGCCTCGCGGGTCTTTCCGGTTGCCAACGCGGCCACCAGCCCTCCCGTATAATCGCCCTCCTGGTGAACCATGTTCTCCGGGGTTTCCGGCTCCACGGACCCGGGCCTGGAGAGGTGCCCGTCCGTGGAAGCGATTATGCCCAGTTGATAGCCGGAGTTTCCGGTCGAGAGCCAGAGATTGAGGGCCGCCTCCACGCTCCTTTCGGAAACGAATCCGTCCACTTCATCCGGGCAGCCCTCGTAGTCGGAGCTGCCATGGACCGAAAAGACCTCCACCAGGGGTTGCCGGGACGGGTTCACATAATCCCAGTCGGTGCTCATGTTGGTCTCCGGAGAGATGATCGCGGATGTCCCCTTGGCGGGATGATGGGGAATGGTTATATAGTCAAATCCGCCCGCCTCAAGCCGGGCCCAGAGGTCCGAAGGCAGGGCGGCATAGGGGGAATCGGCCAACGGTTTCCCTTCCACGGCGCTGATGGGGAGTTGGGGGAAAGGGGCTGTCCTTGAAAATCACGCATTTGTGCCCCGCGCCCGGCACAGGGTTTCCGCCGGCATCTTCAGCCGTCTTGGTGTATTCGAAACCCACAAAGACCACCAGGTCCGAGGGCGCCAGTCCGTCACCACATTGGGCGATGATGTCCTGCCATTCGTTGATTGGATTTCCCGCCCCATCGGGGATAAGATTCCCATCTCCGTCGCGATAAAGCTCAATATGCTCCGCGTGGTCGGTCAGCGCCACAAAATCAAGATGGGCAAGGTCGGCGGCCGCGGCGTATTGAAGGGCCGCCCCCGGCCGTTGAGGAACCAGGCCCTTATCTTCCTGGATCAGATAGGCGTCGTCGGAATAGGAGGTATGGGCGTGGATGTCCCCCCAGAAGACCTGATAATCCGCTGCAAAACCTGCGTTAACATGGAAGATCAGGATGCAGCAGAAGAGAAGCGGGAGCTTTTGAATTGTGGCCAACGCATTCCTTTCTTTAGAATCATGGTTGAGTGGTGAGGTGATTAGAAGTCGCTTTCTTTGGAGAGGGAGTATAGTGTAAAAAAGTATGAGGGTCAACCAAAGCAGCGACAGGCACGCAATTTTCATTTTGGACTCTTTAATCTGAGGGCATGAGGCCCTTGCCGTCCGGGGGACGGCGCGCATTCCTTCATTTATGGCAGGCGAAAATGCGGCTTTATTCCGATTTCTGTTCGGGATTCCCGTACCGCTCGGAGATTTCATTCATTCGTTCGCGGTTGACTCCGAAATCATAGTAGCCCGTTCTCGAGGCCGAACGGAACTGGATGAGGTGAGCCTTATCATCAAAAACAAAATCCACATCATCCACAAACCCGAAAAGAGCCGAGCGAAATTCGGCATGGATATAAGCGGGATCGGAAGTAACAATGGTGCACCGCTTCATGTCGTGTAAAACCAGGATTAAACGCTTGTAACTCTCTTCCTTTGTCCCCATATAAGGCAACGGCGACATGGCGTGGCCAGGATCAGTGCTTTTCGTGGAGACGCAATTGGGGGAATCCTGACAGGGGGCGAGGCCATTCCGATTTGCCGCATGGTTTTCCCGGGCATGGCCCATGCACCCTGCAGTGGTCCATAATATTGCGGAAAATAACACCATAAAGTTTGTCTTTTGTTTCATGACAGGTCAAAGACCTCCCTCTTTCTTGTATGGTTTCAGGAAATGGGTTCCTAATTCATCTTTTTCGGAACCGTCAATCGTTCCGCGTCCGTTATCCACCCGCCGCCCATGGCCTTATAGATGTTCACAAGCGCGTTGAAAAGCGCGGCCCGGTACTGGGCATAATTGAGTTCAGAAGGGAAAAGCTGCTGCTGGGCCTGGAGCACCGTGGAATAGGGCGAATACCCTCCTTCGTACTGAAGTCTGGCCAGACGCTCGTATTCCCTGTTCGCCTTGACAAGGCGTTCCTGTGCCTGGATCTGATCCACCAGTTTTTCCCGGGCGACCAAGGAGTTCTCCACATCGGCGAAAGAATTCTGGACCGTCTGCTCATAATTGAGAAGCGCCCCCTTCCGGATCGCTTCGGCTTCTTTGACCTGGCCCTGAATGGCCCCCGCGGTAAAGATCGGGCCCGTGATGGATCCGGCGTAACTCCAGATGCGGGCCGGGCCCTCGAAGAGGCTGGAGAGGCCCGAACTCGCAAATCCAAAGGCGCCGGTCAGAGAGATCGCGGGAAAGTAAAGGGCCTTGGCTGCGCCGATCTGGGCATTGGCGGAGATAAGATTCTGTTCTGCCTGGCATATGTCCGGACGATTGACAAGGAGATCCGACGGCAGGCCCTCCGGAACAGGCGGAAGGTGCAATTGATGAAGCGTCTTTCCCCGCTCCACAGGCCCCGGATTGCGACCCAGCAGGATGGATATGGCGTTCTCCAATTGTGCGATCTGCAATTCGATCTGCGGGATGGTGGACGCGGCTGTTTCATACTGGGAACGGGCCTGTTCCACGGTCATCTGGGAGACCTGACCATACTTGAAACGCAGCTCGAAGAGTTTTACCGACTGGGCGTAGGTCGACAGGGTCTCCTTTGCGATCCGCAGTTGATCGTCCAAACCGAGCAGTTGGATGTAGTCGCCTGCCACGGAAGAAACGAGGGTCAGGATCACGCCGCGCCGCGCTTCTTCGGTAGCCAACAGTCCGGCCCGAGCGGACTCGGACAGTCGTCGGATGCGGCCCCACAGATCGATTTCCCAGCTCACATTGGCAAAGGCCTGATAGGAACTATGCGGATTCTGCAGGAGCGAGGAATACGGTGAGATACTGCTTTCGCTTATGCGCTCCCTGCTACTGTTTCCACTGTATCCAATCTGGGGAAAGAGCGGAGCACGCGCCTGAACGAGCACGGCCGCGGCCTGTTCGATATTGGCGGCCGCGATCTTGATGTTCCTGTTGTCGGCTAAGGCCTCGGTGATCAACCCGTCAAGCACGGGATCCTGGAACTGTTTCCACCAGTTGATGTTGACGGTCGCCCGGGCCTCCCGATCTTCGTACAGGAATGCGGCGGGCACATCCAGTTTGGGTCGTTCGTAGTCGGGGCCTACCATACAGCCCGTAAGCAACGGAATGAATACCAAGGCCACAAGGATGCGCATGTCAGTTTCCCTCCCGCTCCCCGTGGGGGACCTCTTGCTCCGCACCGCCGGCAGCGGCGGATTTTGCCTTTGCTTTCGCTTCCTTTTTTTCTTTGGATCGCTCGCTCATCCGATCAAAGAGATAGAATAAAAGCGGCACATAGAGCATGGCCAGCGTGGTCTCTCCGATCATGCCGCCGATAATGCCGGTCCCGATGGAATGACGGGCGTTGGCCCCGGCGCCCATGGCGATGGCAAGAGGCAGGGCCCCGAAGGCAAAGGCAAGGGAGGTCATGATGATAGGGCGCAGTCTCTGCTCGCCCGCCTCGATGGTGGCCTCCATGATCGATTTCCCCTCTTTACGCAGTTCAGTGGCGAAGGAGACCCTTAAGATGGCGTTCTTTGCCCCCAGACCGATCAGCACTAAAAGGCCGATCTGAAAGTAAACATCATTTTCAAGACCTCGCAGCCAGACCGCGGTCAAGGCGCCCAGGACCCCGAAGGGGACCGCCATCATGACGGAACCGGGGAGGGTCCACGATTCGTACTGCGCCGCAAGTACGAGGAAGACGATGATGAGTCCGAATACGAACGCCAGCATGGAGGTGCCCCCGGATTTCACTTCTTCGTAAGCGAGCCCGGACCATGCGGAGGCGTAGCCTGAAGGAAGCACTTCGCGGGCCACGGCTTCCATGGCCGCGATGGCCTGGCCGGAGCTGTATCCGGAAGCGGCGTTCCCATTGATTTTGGCGGCGGGGAATCCATTGAAATGGGGGAGAAGATCCGGTCCGGACACCCATCGGGTCGTCACCAGGGCGGAGAGCGGGATCATATCGCCCTGACTCGACCGGGTGTAGAGTCGCCCCAAATCCACCGGGGCCTGCCGGTGTTTGGGATCGGACTGGAGAATAACCCACCAGGTCCTGCTGAACTGGTTATACTGGCTCACCGTCAGAGAACCGAACTGGGCTTGAATGGCATTATACACATCGTTCACCGAAACACCCAGAAGAGTGGCCTTCTCGCGGTCCACTTGCACTCTCAACTGCTGGGTGTCGGCCCTGAACGTGCTGTTCAGACCGGTAAGTTCAGGCCGCCGTCTGGCCTTGGTAAGGAATTGCCGCGTAATGTCCCCCAGTGCCGTTGGATCACCCGCCCCCATGTCCTGTATCCAGAATTCAAAACCACCGGTCGTCCCGATCCCCGGAATCGCCGGCGGCGGCACCGGAATAACCAGACCATCCTGAATATCTTTTGTATCCCTGTGTAGCCCCATCAGCACGGCCCGCGCGTTTTGCGCCCGTGCCGTCTTTATGGAAGCATAGCGCTCTTCGAAAGGCTTGAGCGTTACGAAAAAGGTCCCCGCATTGGTCTTGAATCCGCTGTCCAGCAGGCTGTAGCCCGCGATCTGGGTGCGTGTATCCACGCCGGGGAGTTTTTTGAAGATAGCGTCCACCCGTTCGGAAACGGCCACTGTGCGATTGAGACTGGCGCCGTCCGGCATGATGATCGCCGCCATCACGTATCCCTGATCCTCGTTGGGCACAAAGCTCGTCGGCAGCACCTCGAAGAGGTGGACGATGGCATAAACCAGCACCGCCAGAATCATAAAGGCGATGAGCATCCGTTTGATGACAAAGACCACGGCATGGCCGAAGGCGCGGGTGATGGCATCCACCTGACGGTTGAACCACGCGAAGAATCCGCGGGTGGGAGGCGTGGTGTGTCTCAGCAGTAATCCGCACATGGACGGTGTCAGGGTCAGGGCCACGAATCCCGAGACCGCAACGGAAATGACGATGGTGATGGCAAACTGCTTGTAGAGTTGCCCCGTGGTGCCGGGCAGGAATGCCGCGGGGATAAAGACCGACGCCATCACGAGTACAACGGCGATGAGTGAAGTGCCTATCTCTCCCATGGCCCGTACAGTGGCCTCTTTGGGCGCCAGGTGATACCGGGCCATGTTGCGCTCCACGTTTTCAACCACAACGATGGCATCATCCACCACCATGCCGATGGCAAGCACCAGGCCGAAGAGGGTGAGGAGGTTGATGGAAAAGCCTGACGCCAGCATGCCGGTAAAGGTGCTCACAAGGGCGACAATGATGGCAACGGAACAGATAATGGTAGTACGAAAGCTCTGAAGGAAGAAATACACAACGAATATGACCAGCAGGATCGCCTCGAAAAGCGTATGAACCACCTCTTTAATGGAAAGGCGCACGAAGTCGTTCGTGTCCAGGGAGATCATGTAATCAAGGCCGCTGGGAAAACGGGCCTTCATCTCTTCGAGCGTCTTCCGGACGGCCTTGGACACCTCCAGTCCGTTGGCCCCGGGCTGCTGGTAGATGGCGATGAGGGTTGCAGGGGTTCCGTTCAACCTGCTGTCGGTCACATATTGTCTCAGACCGACCTCGGCGCGGGCAACGTCCTTCAATCGCACGATGCTGCTCCCGTCCGGGTTCGCGCGCAAAATGATATTTTCGTACTGCGACGGCTCGGTGAAAGGCATTTGCGTCACCACCGGAACCGTCAGTTGCACAGGCCCTGCCGTGGGCTCCTGCCCGATCTGGCCGGCGCCATACAGGGCGTTTTGACCCGCAACGGCCTGCTGAATGTCACTGGTGGTGATTCCCAGCGATGCCATTCGGTCCGGATTCATCCAGATGCGCATGGCCTGATCCGCGACCCCCATGATCTGGGCCTGTCCGGCGCCCGGCACCCGCTTGACGGCATCAAGGACGTACACATTGGCGTAATTCCCGATGTATTCACTGCTGTAGCGCTCCCCCGGGGAAAAGATGCCGATGAGCATCATGATGGAGGAGGCCTTCTTCTGCACGGAAACGCCTTGCTGCACCACGGCTTCGGGCAATTGGGGAGCGGCGAGGTTGACACGGTTCTGCACCTGCACCTGGGCGATATCCGGATCGGTATTGAGCGAAAAATAGACGGTAAGAGTCAATTGACCGGTGGAGGAGCTGGTGGAAGACATATAAAGCATGTTGTCCACGCCGTTGATCTGTGCCTCGATGGGTGCTGCCACGGAATCGGCAACGGTCTGGGAATCGGCCCCGGGATACACGGCCGACACCGTCACCTGGACAGGGGTGATGGGCGGATACTGCTCCACCGGAAGAACGGTCATGGCCACGAGACCCCCAAGGCAGATGAGGACCGCAACGACCGTGGCGAAGATGGGTCGATCGATGAAGAATTTGGAGAACACGGTGTGGGGGCTCCTTTACCTGTCGGCCGCCGCCGATCCCTTTTCAGACGGGCGGGAAGCGGCTGTTTTGGATGCCTGACCGGGGACATAAGGCTTTGTCTCAACGGATACGCCGGGCCTGAGCGTGATGCCACCGTCCGCCACCACCTGCTCTCCGACGTTCAGTCCTTCGAATATGAACCAGTCGTTACCATGCCATTCCCCCACCGTAACGGGTCGTTCTTCCACCTTGCCGCCCTTTCCCACCACCCAGACGAATTGGCCTTTCGATCCCTGCTGGACAGCCCGCTGAGGCACCAGGATCGCCCCGGGTCGAATCGCTCCTATCAGACGTACCCGGACATACTGGTTGGGGCGCAATATTCCTTTGGGGTTCTTCACGCTGACCCGGATGAGAAATGTTCCGGTCTGCGGGTTATAGGATGGTTCGGCAAAGGTCATCCGTCCCCTGTAGGGAAAGACCGAGCCGCCCACAAGGACGATCTCCACCTGATATTCGTGGTCCGGGGGTGGACGCAGCAGCTCCTTGGCTATCTGGCCCCGATACTCCTGCATTTCGTTTTCCGAGATGCTGAAGTTCACCCACATGGGGGAAAGCACGGCCACTGTGGTGAGCAGACTGTTCTGGGGATTGATATAGGTCCCGTCGGTCTGTATAGCTGAACTGCTGATGCCGTTTACAGGAGACCGGATGGTGGTATAGGAAAGGTTGAGTTCCGCGGAATCCACCTGGGCCTGTGCCTGCGCAACGGCCGCGGACGTGGAGAGATAACGGCCCCTTGCATCGTCCAGGTCCTTTTGAGAAAGAGCATTCTGTTCCGTCAGGGGTTTTACGCGAGCAAGATCCAGGCGGGCCGTTTCGTTGGCGGCCTCTTGCTGGGCGAGTGCGGCCTTCGCCTGATTGAGCTGAACCTGGAAAGGTTTGGGGTCCATCTGAAAAAGGATCTGTCCATCCTTCACCACTGCACCCTCTGTGTACATGCGCTTGTCCAAAAACCCGCTGACCCGAGCCTGAATGTTGACCAGATGCGAGCTTTGGGTTTGGGCAACATATTCAAAGATGACAGGGACATCCTTCCGGACAACCTCCGTGACCCAGACAACGGGCACTGCAGGCGGAGGCGGCTCGCTTTTGTTTTTACACGCCGGGATAAAGAAAGCGACCGCTGTTATCACGCATAAAACAAACGGTCGAATACGATACAACTTTTTGAAGTTATGACATTTATCGTCCATCAGCAAATCTTCCGTTTTCGCAGGAGAGGCAGATTTTCGGGCAGGGCAATGCTATCTGCTTTTGTTAGACGCCGCAACTCTTTTCTTGAGTGTATTTATCATGAAAGTACTTGTGTTATTCTCCCACGTCATTCCCGCGAACGCGGGAATCCAGGTGACCTTTCCCCATTCAGCTTTCAGTTTTGACCTTTCAGCTTCCCCCCTATTCTTCAACCTTAAACGGTTCGGACTGAAGCCTTTTATAATAAAAATTCTGCCCGTACAGGACACTCACAGGATTATGACCGGTAACCCGGTCCTTGGCGACCAGCGTTGTGACCGGCGCTTCCGAGTATTTGCTGAACAGCATGTCATGACCGACACAGAGACCCACAATAACGTTCATATCGGTCCGGGCCCGGTTCAGGAGTTTGGCCTGGGCTACCGGATTACAGGCCGGTTCAAAGGTGCCCGGCCGCACCTTTTCGGACTCTTTCAGCCCCAGTTCCAGTTTGTCGATGCTGCCGGCTTTGCAGCAGACGCTCACCGGCTTGAGGCCCTGGGCCTTGAAAATCGCCGCCAGTCTGTCAGTCTCATCGAGCAGACCGATGCAGGTCGCGATGCCGATCTTTTCGTAGCCCATGAGTTTGGCAAAGGCGATGGTGTCCTCCACCCTGGTCCAACGTGCATTCAGCGCCTCGCTTCCGGGAATCGGCTGGTAGCAGAGGCCTTCCACCTTGGCCGCCACCCGGGCCATTTTGGCGTCTTCACTGTCGCCCTTGTACAATTCAAAACATTCCTGAATCACCTCCAGGTGCTCCCTTCGAAGGACAATTGCCAGGTTTGGGAGGCCTGGTTTCCGGATCATTGCTCCAGCAATGGGTTGTGTTGCTCTTCTGCCAGGTTTTGCCGCATTGACTACACGAAAAATTTGTATTTGTCATTCTTCCCTTTTACCTCCCCTTTCCTGAATAAAACCATTTTTGAATGAATTCCCACAAACACCTCGGTTCGGAGGCAAATATTCGCACAGACAGTAAACCAATGCTCGCCGGCAGGCAACCTAAATCGGGTGATTCCGGATCTGTTCGGGAAGTTGCAACACCCCGCTCGGGTCGGTGAAACGTCCGGACCGAGGACTTTCGCGTATCACTCGGAATGGGCGCCATCTCACTCATTTTGTCCGGATCGTCTTGATCGCGGCTATATTGCCGAAACGTTAGAACCTCGTGGAATCAAAAGGGCATAGCCCATGGTTTAATTGGAAGCGATCAACATGCCTTGTTGACATTCACAGTAACCTATGGATATAGTTTAATTACATATTTAACTGAACCAGTACGTATCGAACCTTTATACCCACAGAACCCAATTTGCTATTGATCCGTAAACGGAGTGTGCATGAAACCGGTTATTATTGCAAGTGCGGATGCCAAGGAAGCCCAAAAGATAAGTGAGACCATTCCCGAAGGTCATAAAGTCGCGATTATCGAATCTTCCGATCAGCTCAAAATCCTGCTGAATATCTCCGCAATGGTCATTTTTGATCATAGCTTCCATGAGCAGCACGGCCTGGAGTTTTCCAGAAGTCTCTTGAAATTTCCTCACCCACCGTTTCTAATGCTCACACCAATCGACGATATCCGGACAATAGTTGACATTATGGAAATCGGCGTGCACCTCATCCCCAAAGTGCCGGATTATCAGAAGGTGCTCCGTTTCACTGTAAATAATATTTTAGACCAAATTAATGAACGAGAACAACTGCAAGAAAGCGTTCTCAGCTTAGAACAGCGTGTGGCGCAGTTGGAAAAAGCAGCGAGCAAGGAGAGGAAAAGCCTGAACGGGAAAGCCGCCCCGGAGGCCGAACCACATGAAATAAAGACCAGTATCCTTGACGAAATTGTTTTTGTTTTCAAACGCGGAGAGATCAAGCTCCCTACGATTCCCCGAATCGGCATCAAGTTTCAGGAGATGATGGATGGAGATGTAAGCCTTCAAAATATAGGCGAATTTCTTAAGCAGGATGCAGCCATATCTTCCACGCTGATGAGCGTATCCAACTCTGCGTATTACCGGGGTATAACGACAACCAAGAATCTTGCCCAAGCCATGAGCCGTTTGGGGCTGAGGATCACCAAACGTTATGTAGATGCAATTTGTCATCGATCTCTTTATGCCACTAAAAACAAGAAATTCATGGTTCTCATAGAAAAGCTGTGGGAACATTCTCTCGCCTGTGCCTATGCCTGTCAAATTCTTGATGACTCCCTGGCCCTTGATCTTGATAGCGATGCCTTTACGCTGGGCTTACTGCATGATATCGGCAAATTGCTTCTCTTTCAGATTATGGGGGAACTGCAGTTGAAAAAGAAAATCGGAAATCAGGTTGAAGTTTCAGAATTATTAAACACGGCGAATATGCATCATACCAAGTTTGGAGCGGCTCTTCTCAAACAGTGGAAATTTTCAGAAAGTTTTACCAGAATCATATCCTATCATAACAACCTGGAAGCGGCGGATTCGATATCGAACGAATTATTGGTCGTCCACCTGGGCAACCTGATGGCGAAATCCATGGGTTTCACCTTGGACGATACGGAACAAGCCCAGCAGAACGAAATAGCTTTGCAAGATACTGAATCCGCGAGTCGTTTGGGATTGGATGCTTCGATGATAGATGAATTCAAAAACAAGATCTCACAATATATGGAGGAATCACGTGGCCTCTTCACATGATCAGGGGGACCGATTGGGGATTGGACATGTATGAAAACATAAAACCTAAATAAAGTAAGATCATTGGGTAAACTTCACTTCTTGACCTTGCCACCTTTTATTTTGTATTCTTGAATATACGAAACGCTATTCGGGTCCATAATTTGCACCTAAGAGCCTGTTTGAAAATTATCTCGTCGCGAGGTTGAGCGAGGCTTTCAAGGGCAAGGAAGCAAGAGAATGGGGCTGAAAGCGTAGTCGGGCTACGGTGAAGACCCATTTTAGCAGCTGACGAAGCCATTGGAAGCCACAGCCGACCGCAGCAGGGATAATTTTCGAACAGGCTCTAAGATTGATGTTTTGTGTCCGTTGATTCTTTCACGGTGGAATATGTAAATATGAATTGGTCAATTCTCAAACTTTTGCTGAACTGGCTTTTTCTGTAGCCAAACCGTCCGCGGATAATAGTGGACTCATATGATGGTGTCAAAGGAGGAGTCATGACCTTATACCAATGGAAAGATGGCTTCAATACTGGAATCGACAAGATCGATCAGCAGCATAGGCTATTACTGAAGTACTTGAATGATTGCCACCTGAAGGTTTCCACCGGTAGGCGATCTGAAATCGGCCGCGATTTGCTCGATGAGCTCAAGAGATATGCGATAATGCACTTCCGATTGGAAGAATCCTTAATGCGGGCCAAAGGGTATCCGAAATTGGATCACCATGAACAGCAGCACAAGTATTTCGAATCGCAGATCTCAGAATTCGAGAATGAATACGCTGAAGGAACCGAGCAGATCTCCGCAAGTGTTTTGGCGTTCCTAAGGGACTGGTTTCTGGAACACATTTTGGAGCAAGACAAGGGATACGTCCCATACCTGGAGTAGGAACGATGTTCACCGAACAAACTCACAACATAACTTCTCACCTAAATATTTTTTTAAATAGGCGCCGTGTCCGCCAATGGCTTGGGCTGAACCGTTTGGCAAAATCGGTTTCGGCGATTTAGAGTGACGGAATTCGACCCCGCTCACAAAGATAGTAATGCCAAAGGATCCTTGCCGCTACTGCCCTCCATGGTCGCCAATTCAGTGCGATTCCGTCCACCTCCTCTGAACCGGGTGTCTTTGCCAATCCTCTCAACCCTTGGATGGCCTTTGCCAATGCCAGATCGCCCGAAGGCCACACGTCCGGTCTGCGTAATGAAAAAAGCAAATAGGTGTCGGCCGTCCACGCCCCGATTCCTCTTAATTTCATGAGATATTTCCGGGCATCATCGTTCTCCATTGACTCCAGCGCTTTCAAATCGATCTCGCCGGCTATTATCCCGCGGGCCACCTCTCGGACATACGAGGCCTTTTGACGACTAAAACCTATCGCCCTCAACGTATCATCATCCAGAGACAGGAACGCTTCGGGATTGAAGGAATCGATAGAATTTTCCAGCTTGATGAACGCTGCCTTTGCCGATTCCAGGGAGACCTGCTGAGCGAGGATAGACATGACAATACCGGGAAAGCCGGGCGCATGGGTCCAAAACGGAGGGTTCCCCCACTTTGACACAACGGAGGCAAAACTTGATTCTTGCATACATAATACGGAGACAGCCCGTAGGTATGTTTCATCGGTCAATGTGAGATTCAATGGCTCACTCACTTATTTGTAGGTATGGGAGTTCCACATCTCCCTTTTGGAAAGATATCCGCAATGATGTTCCCAATTCTGCAATCTATACTTCCTGCGAAAAGGAAGGTCATTGCGGAAATTCCCGAAGCCGTTGCAGGGATGAAAACACGGACCGTTCGGCTACCGCCTGCATCAACGGAATCCCTTCGAGGGGAGCGCCACGCAGCAATTCCCTGGCTACGATAAAGAAAGCTTGCCATGGCAATCTGTTCTTTCCAATGGATAACCTGCTGCGCAAAGCCATCCAGAACAGACGTTCGCCCCATAAATCCCGCTTTTCCTCCAGAATCTCTTCAAAAATGAGATCTGCCGCAACTCCTATGCTGAAAGAGCTGCCAAAAGGAAGCTCTACATGCTTTTTAACAATATCGTCCACATGGGAATCGTCTTCAAACCAGGATTCGCCAAACCGCATTTCCGGCCAGGACCCGCTCGCGGTCAGTGTTTCATTGAGAACGGTCGGGGTTGTAAAGGATTTGTCCAGTTCTTCTCCCAGGAGTTTCATCTGTTCCTGAAAATCCAGAGCCTTCGGAGGCCAGTACGCACCCGCCAGGTTTTCAGCGACTAAGAGGAGGCCAGGAGGCGGAACCGCTTCCTTCAGGTGGCCCACCGCGATGAAGTGTGAAACGAGGATGTCGAGATAGTCCTCCTTTGCCTTTAGGGAAGCCGCTTCTTCCACAAGCCGGGCTGCCAGGGACTTTTTCTCCCCCTTCCTGAACTTGGGGTCAACCCACGTTTCTCGAATCCCCTCTCCCTGCTTCACCAGAACGTTGCTCATTTGAGACTTCCTATTATTCAGGCTTAATCCCCAGACCGCCTGCATGCCGGCTCCGTCAAACGGGGAGATATAGATTTCCTTATCTGTAATCCGGGGCATGGGCGCGCATTCAATACGGGCAAGGCGCACGGACTTGATAAGCCTGTCCAGAGACGGCCTCTCCTTTTTGGGAAGCCAGTTGCGCAGGCCGATCAATCGCCGGAACGATTTCGGAGCCATGGCCTCCGGATTTTCAGGTTCGTTAAACAGGCCGCACACGCCCTTCCGCACCTGTGGGTCGGGGTGAAGCAGAAGGAGCAGAGCTACTTCACATATCAATGGGCTGCCTGATCGAATCATCTCTCCCGCCGCCCCTACCAGGGCCAGGGCGGGAAGCGCCGCCAACTCGGCCATCATCCGCGCATACAGCTCAAAAGGGTTTTGAGGGCCGCTCTTGGTCAATTCATCGAAAATACGCTTAAAATTCGGTGATCCGCTTCGCAAGGTAAATCGATTGTAATGTTCCGCAATCTCTTCATTTTTCTCCTTTATCCGAGAATGGAGTTCGAGCTTTGAACTGTAAAGAGCCTGCATCAAATCGGCTTGCACATCAACATCCACATGAAGTTGAAAAGCCTTTTCGGCAATCTCTTCCTGGATTGTTTCACTTGCGGCTATGGCCCACGTACGTCCTCTCTCCACGCAGTAGCGCAACTGGGTCAACGCCTCTTCCAGCAGGGTCATGATGGCCAGGTAGTGGGTATCACCATCTCTTTGACGGTTTTTTCCCCCGTGGTACTTGAGCAGCAGATGGAGCAAGGCCGAGGCCAATGAAGGTTTTGCTTCCAGGGTTCTCTGAATATCTCCGCTGAAAAGATCCTGCTCCACCGCGCTCTTCATGCGTTTAACAATTGTGTTAATCAGATCTTCGGCTTGCCGAAGGTCGTCTTCGTTGAAAGACGTCCCCAAATCCGATCTCTCATTTTTTTTAGTTTTCAGGGCCGTCACCTTTCGGGTCTCTTCCTTATCAGTGGCTTTCCCGGGTCCACTCGAGGATTTCAGGAGGCAGCACTTCTTGTATTTTTTTCCTGAACCGCACGGGCAGGGTTGATTGCGCCCGATCTTTTTGCCCGGCGCCGCCGAAGGAACAGGAGATTTCCATGGACGAGGCTCGCCGGGGAAGAGTTTCACCGTACCCGCTTCTTCAAAGGGTTTTCCTTTGTACGGTTTTCGATCCATCTTTTCCTTAAACATGACATAGTGCCGCTCCAACCGGTCCAGATATTCAGGATCATCATTAACGATATCGGTGAACATTTTAATGAAATAGCGAGAGTATTCGGATTGCGGGTTCAAAGGATCGAGAAAAGGCCCCGCATCGACATCATCCGAGTCAAAACCCATATTGATAGTGGCCATGATCTTTTTTGTTCGATTCGCAAGAACAGATATCATCACCCGCCTGCAATCGCAGTTTTTTTCATCGCAGAACAACTCAACAAAGGCATATTGGTCAGGTGGAGGACCCCCTGCTTGTTGCTCAAAAACCGTTACTACCCGTGTTTCCTTCTCGCCGAGTTTTGGGAATTTTGTGACAAATGGACGCATTTCTTCTCCTTTTCACACATCAACAAAAGCGCGGCGTTTGCCATGAGGAGGTTTTGCCTGGGGAGCCGCGTTTATTTCTCTCAAGATGAACAGATAACCACCAACGATTTTGGAGCATTTCAGAGGCTGACCCCTGTCAGGAAAATGCGCATTGAGAAATCATCCATTGACAACTGTCGCGCGACATTTTAGGAATAACCCATGGTAAGTGATTTTTTTTTGGTTTGTGGGATTCCGAACAGCGTTTCCACGACGAACTTTCTAAAATTCAGCCGCATAACATTCGGACCAATTTCAATTCCCTGGTATTCGATGGCGCATATTCCCGATTGAAAGGATTAACCCTATGAAAACAGAAAGAATATCTAAATTTTTGATACTAATGCCGATCCTGTTCTCCCTTGCCCTTGCAGGTCCGGTTTACGCTGATGAGGTGATGGATTCCATCAACGAGGCGGTTAATTTCTACAAGGACGGTCGCTACACCGATGCCGTTGGCAGCCTTGATTATGCATCCCAGTTGATCCGGCAGAAACGTTCAGAAATGTTGACGACACTGTTGCCCGAACCGCTCCCCGATTGGACCGCCGAAAAAGCTACAACGGAATCGGCGGGTTTGCCAATGCTGGGCGGAATTGTTTCCGCAAAACGGATCTATCACAAAGGAGCGAGCCGCGTGACCATGGAAATCAGTAATTCAGCGGCCCTTCAGAGTGTCATGTCCATGTTTTCCAACCTCATGTTTACGGCCACAGGCGACGGCAGGCTTAAACGGATCGGAGGACACAAAGCGATCATCAAATACGTTTCGGACACCCGTGACGGTGATGTCACCGTCATGATCGAAAACAAATGCATGATCTTCGTCAAGGGTGAAGGCGTCAGCGAGCAGGACCTCGTCGACTACGCATCCGCCGTCAATTACAAAAAACTCGAGAAATTCTGAGACTGAAGTTTCACCGTTTTGGCTGCTTTTGAGATTTGGTCGAACAGTTCAGTATAAGTTATTTATATCACATCAGAAAATAATTTATCTGAATGTTTGTTATAAACAATATCCATGCAAATTCTCTCCCTGGGGGTTGCCATTATCAGCCGATTATAATTTCATCCAACGGTCGTTTTGGCACATGATGGACAGCCTTGTCGTCCCGCCAGTATTTGATGTTTTCATCGGACCCCACGGTATTTATCACGACAGTCTCCTTCGGTTTGCCCAGGGCCAGAACAAGAAGGAATTGTCAGACGATTTGTTCCATCTCGTCAAAGCCCGGTCTCACAAAATCTCTTGCATGGGGAAACCGGTTTTCCACCCTGTTTTCCAAATTTTGAAGTAACTCGATCATACACAACATTCCAGTTTCGTGCGTGGGAAAATAGGCCGATAATATCTTCCATGCAGTAATCGAACGATCTATTCCAATTAACGCAACTTTCGCGGATCCATCCGAATCTTTTGGAAAGTCGTCGCAATCCGTTAATTCTTCAAATGCACTTTCGCACGCTCTGGCAAGTTTCACGTGAACCTGGTATTGATACCATCTAATAATCTCGATTGCTTCTTTGATATTGGCCACCTCTTGCGCGGGATTCTTTCGCGATGACATAAGACGGATTCTTTTCATTTCATCTTCTTTTTCAACAAATAGATGTTCTTTGGAACTAAACCAATCGTCGACCGATTCCGCATATTTTTTTGACAGGTGGGAAACAATCTCCGTTAAGGCGTTTTCCTCTCTGATCTCTTCGTTATCATAACTATTCTCAGTATCCTTTGAATCAAGATCAATACCCACTTCTTTCGCCATTTCCTTCACCATGACAAAAACATTTTGGAGCATTTCAGAAAACTTTTGCCAAAATTCCTCGTTAGATGCATCGATTTTCTGAAGATCGCCAAACTGCTCCCCGACAAGCGTACAATTCAAACATCTTGAAGTGAATTGGCAACGCTCACACCACCTGTCACAATAATTGTGTATGCCGGAAATATATTTCGGATCCTTCGCATATTCCAACAATTCTTCTCGATATTTCATTCGCATCATCCATCACTACCATTCAAGGTCATCGGGTATGGGAAACTCGGCATAGGGGTCATCAGGATCAGGTTCTTTTATTTCCGATGAATTAAGGAGAATAAGAGATTCCGCTTTGCGATCCTGAATCTGTCTGGCGGCTTTTGCCGGGACAACGAAATATTGCTCATCCTGTTTGACAATCGCCATCTTCCCTTTACTGAGACCTTCAGCAATTTGTTTGCTGACATAGAGTTTTTTAATCTTCTTGTTGTCGGCGAAATGAAAGGAAAGATCTCCTTCGACTTCCATCTGGTTTTGCTTGATTATCTGCCTTATTTGGCCCTGGAGCTCATTTTCCTTAGCAGCCTCATTCCGTTGACGATTCAACTCTCTGTCACGGGCCGCCTGTTCCTCGCGGGCCTGTTGGATTCTTTTTTGGATCTCATCATCTTCCTGCGCTTTTTTATTCCCCTTTTTCGAGCGGGAAAGACGCTGCTCATTGATTACCTTATTGACCTGCTTCTTTGTGACCAGGCCTTTTTTCAGAAATTG
The DNA here is from genome assembly GCA_963747015.1 of uncultured delta proteobacterium. GTDB lineage: Bacteria > Desulfobacterota > DSM-4660 > Desulfatiglandales > Desulfatiglandaceae > DUZB01. The sequence continues at coordinate 42,646 of CAVVEP010000021.1, read as the reverse complement.
TTCCTTAAATGGATTGCCCATTATATTCACCTCTGTGGGAATGGCTTCTTTTTCAGTCTGACGACGTCTTCCATGCTGTCGAACAGGTTTGAAATATGTCATTATGGATGAAAGTCAGAGAGATATTTTTCCAGTGCGTCTGTGACGATCGAATTCAGGTTTGTGCCTTTGGATTTCGCCAGCAAGGCGGCTTTTCGATGAAGATCAGTTCCTGTACGAACATTGAAACTTCCCTTAAAGGGCGTATCAGGCGTTATTTTCTCTTCTTCACACAACGCCAGATAGTCATCGACAGCCTCTTCAAATGCCAGACGCAGTCCCTCCACATCCGTACCTTCATAAGTGATAAGACTTGGAATAAATTCTATTTTTCCATGAAAAGTACGGTCTTCATCGCTGTAAAAAACGGATCCATAGTATCCTTTATATGCCATCATATTTTTCATATCATTTCCTCTCTTTTTCAGGAATTCCAGAATTTCATCTAAACACATACCTTTTCACAATACGGCCAGGATGTGGCCTATGCAGTAAAATGGGAGGAGCAGCGGGATGTACAAACCGAATTCTGGATCCGCCGGTTTTTCCCGGTCTTCTCTGAACATATCCCAGACTCTTTAGCATGCTGGTCAACTCATCCCGCATGAAATCCTTTGGCTTATTCTGGAGCCTTGCCAACAATTTTTCCCTCCGACTCATTCACTTTTCTCCGTTTTAATTGAGGATATCCTTTCGACCTTTCAGAAGCAACTAAAATCAGTTGCAACAAAAGAAGAAGGGAAAGAGAACAGGCGAAATCTTTATGGTTTTAAGGAAGTCCTTGCAGAGGCGGCAAATAGCCGTAAGATCAGTCGGTTTCAGATTGGAGCGGACGGGAACCCTGCAAATCCGCTGAAGCACTTCATGTTTTCGGTAAATATGGGATTAGCCCTTTTTCGTATGCAATCTCGAATTTCCGTTGGTTGGGTTCTTACATCTACGATAAGTCCATTGAGTGTTATCATTCATGCCTTCGGGTCGCGCTCCATCCTGCTCGGCAAGGTCCAATTAACATCAAACTGGGACATTTTTAAAAGATCACGAATCTACTTGGATTTTGTTTGCCCCGTACTTTGCTTAACTCCAAACACCTCATATAATTTAAAAGCCTTCACATGCGGAGTTTGACTGCTGTCGTCCAGGAAATTCACGTAACCTATTGCATGGGTTATCGCACAAGCCCAAATGTTCAGTTTACCTTTTGCCGAAGTATTTGATATCCTTTTTTATCTCTCTCAGGTACAGGCTCTTCTCATCAGCCGTGAGATCCTTACTGATCCGGTTCGAATCGATATCAAAAAAAGTAATCCGTTCCAGAATGTTCTCCGGTTTGTCGTCGAGTGCTACGGTGATACCAGCATATTTCTTTATAACCTTTAAATAGCCTCCCATCAAACCGCTGGGCGGCAGGGCTATGACGCTGTGCCGGTTCGCCGGGCTGTTCAGTAGGTGGGTCAGAGCCTTCGCTGCCCCATTTCTGTAGGATTGGATCGTACGATACTTGTTCTCAAGTCGCTCAATGCTGGTGCCGAAAAACATTTCTATCTCGTCATCCAGATCAAAGAAGTTGGCGCCCAGAAGCTCCACCAACTCTCTTCCAACGGTCGTCTTGCCAACGCAACTGACTCCTGTCAAAAAAACGCGCATTGCGGTTACTCGAAGTCGATCTCCTCCAGAATATGAAGAACGAATCAATTCCGCTGAATCTTCTGTAATCATTCCTTCATGTTCCGCTTTTATTAGCCATTCGACAGGCACCAGATTTCCGTTTAGAGCTGTATCCCGCCTACCTTGCCTGTTTTCTCTTATACCACTGCCTGCTCAACAATCGCGTCGGCCATTTCGATTTGGGTGGTTTGTGCATCCTTCAGCCGGGCTTTGAGAGTGTTGAATTATGGGACATCCCTGACTTTTCAACTTAATCTTCCGGTCCCAAAATGCTCAACCGGTACGCCGGCCGTATCGCTGCCGCTTGTCTGTGCATGAAGTGGACCTTATAAAGGTATAAACGATTAATAAAGTTAATGAGTTAGTCGCGGCCCAAAAGCCCCACTTTCACAGGACTCGCCGATAGATATCGGCGGCGTCTTTTTTGGAGAGTGCCCTTGGGTTGTTGGCCAAGCAGGCGGGTTACCTTCATGACTCCTTCGGCCAGATCATCGATGTGTTTTTCCTCACCCCAAATTCCCCCAAGACTGGCGGGAACCTGGAGATCTTCCGCTAACACCTCTATGGCATCAACCGCCGCCTCGGCCGCTTCGCGGTCCGAGAGGTCTTCAACCGGCTCCCCCATGAGCACGGCAATATCCGCGAATTTTCGCAGGTTTCCCACCAGATTGAATCCCATGACCTCGGCCAGCATGAGCGTGTTGGCCACGCCGTGGGGAATATGGAATTGCGCGCCGATGGGATAGGCGAAGGCATGCACGGCCGTAACGCCCGCGTTGGCAAAAGCGATTCCCGCCAAGAGACTTCCCTCCAACATGGCGGACCGGGCATGGATATTCCCGCCATGGGCGTAGGCCGTCCTCAGATTTTCGGAAATCAGTTCGATGGCCCTTGCAGCAAGCATATCGGTGATTCCCGTGGCGTTTACGCTGGTATAGGATTCGATGGCGTGTATCAGCGCATCCATGCCTGTGGCGGCGGTGATGGCGGGCGGAAGCCCCAGGGTAAGCAGGGGATCCAGGAGGGCGGTCTTTGGAAAGAGATGGGGGCTGACCACGCCTTTTTTCAACTTTTCGTCTTCATCGGAAAGGATGGCAATGGGGGTCACTTCGCTGCCGGTACCGGCCGTTGTGGGGACCATGATGGAGGGAAGGCCCGGCTTGGGAACCAGATCTATGCCGCAGTAATCGATGATGGACCCCTGGTTCTTGAACATGACGGCGCTTGTTTTTGCTATGTCGATGGAGCTTCCTCCCCCGAAGCCGATCATACTTGTCGGTTTGAAAGCCCGCATGGCCGCCAGACACTGTTCAACCGTTTCATACCGGGGATCAGGCGCCACGTCGCTGAAGACGCTGTATTTGACCCTTGCTTCTTTCAAGGAAGCCTCGACGGGTGCAAGCAGGCCGGCCTGCAGGATTCCTGCATCCGTGACGATCATGGCGCGGGCCGATCCGAGATCGTGAACCTCGCGACCCAGGCCGTTTATGGCGCCCGGACCCATTACAATTCTTGGAGTGGTTCGAAAGATATTGATTTTGTCCAGCATGATTCTGTCTCCTTCTTCTTGTTACATTTATCGCCCAGGATAAGAGAAAGGCTTTCTTCCTGTTCAATTTCATGGGGTGTTCCCTGAAAAATAGCCTCTCCTCTTTCTATGATGTATGCCCTGTCCGCCACCCGGGATGTGTTGCCAAGGTTCGATTCGGCTAAAATGATCGATATCCCCATGTCCCGTATGCGCCCCATGGCATCCGAGAAATGACGGACGACCAGGGGCGACAGTCCCTCGAAAGATTCATCCAGAAGCAGAAGGACCGGGTTCAGGGCAAGGGCGCGCATAACGGATACCATCTTTTTTTCCCCTCCGGAAAGGTTGGCGCCCTTTCTTTCCCAGAGATCCCTTACTTTCGGGAAAATCTCAAAACCCTGCTCCACATCAAATGTCTGTGTGCTTCGGACCTCTTTTCAATGATCCACGTGGAAAGTTTCACGTTTTCCTCCACGGTAAGCTCCGGAAAAACCCTGGCGTCTTCGGGCGAGTAGGCCAGGCCGGAAAGGACCCTCTGACGGGTGGGGCGGGTGGTGATCTCCTCTCCTTAAAAAGGATATGTCCCGATGCAGGGGCGTACAGTCCCATAATGCACTTGAGGATGGAACTCTTTCCGGCCCCGTTGCGTCCCAGCAGCCCCACAATCTCTCCTTCTTGTGCATTCATGGATATGGAGCGGAGGATCTGCGTCTTGCGAACAAAGAAATCCAGTTTGTCGATGGTTAGCAGCATGGTCAGTCCATAACCCCGAAAAGCGTTTCTTTTACCTCTTTGTTTTCCATGACCTCCGAGGAGGCCCCATCGGCCAGAATACGGCCGTCCGCAAGGACCATGACCCGGTTCGTGTATTCTTCCACGATGTCCATGTCATGTTCGATGATAAGTGTCGCGGTCCCCTGTTTCTTGATGGCCGTGATAATGGTGTCCATGACTTTGAATTTATCCGATGTGGCCACGCCGCTGGTGGGTTCGTCCAGAAGGAGAAATTTGGCTTTCAGGGCAAAGGCCATGGCGGTGTCCAGAATCTTTTTGTCGCCTTCGCTCAGGCCCGCCGCCAGATCGGATGCGAATTTTTCCAGGTGGAAGGTCTCCAGGATATCCATGGCCTCTTCGGTGGCCTGCCGGTAGGAGAAGGCGGGTTTGAAAAAACGGCCCGAGCGACCCTGGATGGAAAAGATGCAGTTGCGCACGTTGTCCAGAACGCTCAGTTCTTCAAAAAGCTGCGTGATCTGGAAATTTCTGGCAATTCCCATTCTGATCCGTACATGGGGAGGCGCACTGGTGATTTCTTTTTCGTCCAGCAGAATCCGTCCGGAATCCGGTCGGATGTGCCCGCTGATCAGATTGACCATGGTGGTTTTTCCCGCCCCGTTGGGTCCCAGAAGAGCCACCACCTCATTTTCCTTTACGGAAAAACTGGCCTCACTAATGACCATGAAACGCCCAAACGATTTTTGTAAGTTTACGACTTGCAGCATGAAAACTCCCGCCTTCTCTATATCAGGCAATAAAAATCTCATTCTTGGACAGCCTCCTGCGTTCGTTTCGGCTTCAATCGGTTGTAAAGAGCGGCCAGCCCTCCGGTGACCCCGCCGGGCAGGGCCAGTACGAGGAAAATGAGGGTGGCACCGATGATGAGCATCCAGTATTCCGTCATGGCGACCGCATAAAGCCGCATATAGGTGAAAAGGATGGCGCCTACGATCGGTCCTTCAAATATCATGAATCCTCCAAGCAGCACCATATAGACGATTTCACCCGAAAAAACCCAGTTGCTTATTTCCGGCGTAATGTATCCGTTGACAAAACTCCAGACTCCTCCTGAAAGGCCTGAAAAGGTGCCGGATATGACGAAGGCGTACCATCGGTATCGCTTGACGCGGATGCCGATCATTTCCGCGCGGAATTCATTGTCCCTGGTGGCCTGAAGTGCCTTGCCGAAAGGAGAATTGACGATGGCCAACATGAGAACGGTTGCGGCCGCGAATATTCCCACGACCACGTAGTAATAGGGGCCGCATAGAAATTGGAGACGACGCATCCCTTCGAACTCATGACCGAAAAAGGAGGGAATGGGTATGCGAATGCCGTCGGATCCTCCCGTGTAATGGTAGGCCTTTTCAAGCACGGCAAACAAAAGCATGGACAGGGCCAGAGTAAGGATGGAGAAGAATATCTTGGTGTGGCGAACGCAGACAAGCCCGAAAAGAGCCGATATAAGCGCTGAAACCACGAGGGCGGCAAGCATGGCGTTTTCAAAGGTGAAGTGTTCGGGCAGGTACATGGAAAGGAGCCCTACCGCATAGGCGCCTGCAGCAAAATAGGCCCCTTGTCCAAAAGAAAGAACGCCTGTGTATCGAAGCAGGAGATTGAGTCCCAGGGCCATGATAGCCAGGGACAGTCCGGATTCCATGAGGGTCAGGTGATAGGGGCTGATGAAACGAGGCAGGGAAAAGAGTATGATCAATGCGACCAGGTAACAGGCGGCGCGGGGTGTGAACAGGTATTTTTTCATGATCTCCTCTTCTATTTCTGACCAAACAGACCCTCTGGCCGAATAACAAGGATAATAACCGCAATCAGGAAAAGCAGAGGCATCTCAAGTTCTGAAAAATAGGCTATGGTGAATGATCTTGTCAGCCCGACGATTAGCGAACCCAGAAAGGCGCCCTTGAGGCTGCCAAGGCCTCCGATGACCACGACGATAAAGGCCATGATCAGTGGATCCATTCCCATGCCCATCACTGCCGGTGTTGTGGGAACAACAAGGGCGCCCGCGAGGCCGGCCAGTGCGGATCCGATGACAAAGGCCGTAATGGTCATGCTTCGCATGGGGATACCCATGGCCTGGGCCATCTCCCTGTCCATCTCAATGGCCCTGAGCATAATGCCCAGGCGTGTTTTCACCATCAGCCACCAGATGAAAAGACCGGCTCCCATGGCCATGGCTATGACAAACAGGAAATAAACCGAATAGGTATGCCCCATGATATCGATGCTTCCCATGGCGTCGAACGGGGCTGAGGCATAGCGGGATTCTCCACCGAAAACCAGTTTTATAAGATCCTCGATGAGCATGAGAATGCCGAAGGTAATGAGGAGCTGGTACTCCAGCGCCCGTTTGTACATATGTTTGATGAGGGTTGTTTCCAGAATGAACCCGACCATGCCCGCGACGAAAACCGCACCGAGAACGGCTGTCACCAAGGTCAAGGGCATGCTGTCATGGGCCATGAGTCCGATCAGGTAGGCGCCCACAAAGCCACCGATGGCGTAGAGGGATCCATGGGCCAGGTTCAGGATACCCATGACTCCCAGGATGATGGATAGTCCCAGGGCGGTCAGGAACAGAAAGGCCGAAAAATACAATCCGTTGAGGGCATATATCAGCCCCATAGGCGAGGGCCCTCCCTTGCAGTCCGTAAAGACGCAGTGTTTGAGTGTAGAGACTGTGCTGAAAAGAACATCCGGCGATGGAAGGCTGTCTCCATCGCCGGATGTGGTTCAGGTTACGATTCCCAGCCGTCGATCCAGGCTTCCGTGGATATGCCCGCAGGGGCATTGACCTGGAAGGAGGGAAAAACCTCCAGCCTGTCGGGATCCAGGATGGGGAACGGATATCCCTTTACCTTTTTGGAGATGCCCACGAGGCAGTCTTCCCGGGCGTTGTGGTCTTTGTCTATAACGAGATATCCCGAAGGCGTCTCCAGGCTCATGTTGCCCAGGGCTTTTGCGACATCTTCGATGGCAGGCCAGCCGCCAACCAGGCTCGATGCTTTTTCCACGGCAGTCTTGTAGGACGCGATGGCCTGGAAGGCATGATAAGATGGATAGGTGGGATATTTATCGTACCGCTTCTTGAATTCCGCCACAAACCACTTATTGAGAGGCCATTTGTCCCAGGCGGGATACAGGAAGTAATGGGCGCCGGCGCAACAAAGGAACTGGCCCTCGGGGAAACTTTCTCCAATTTCCTGCGGGTAGGGCTCGCCGCGGCTCATGGCCAGCTTCGCCTGTTTGAAAAGCCCTGCCGCCATGGCCTGTTTCACAAAGGTTACGGCATCCCCGCCCCAGAAGGACGTGTGGATGAGTTCCGCGCCTGATCCCATAAGCGTGCTTACATGCGCGGTGTAATCGGTAGTGAAAATCTTTGGCCACAGGGTCTTGACGATTTCCACATTGGGAAGAACCTTCTTGATGGCCAGCTCGAATATCTGCCAGGAATCACGTCCCCAGGCGTAATCCTGGTTGATGCCTGCAATCTTTTTTACGTTGGGCATGTATTTCTTGATAGCCAGGGCCAGGGCAATATTATCTTGCCCCAGGTGTGCGGCGGTGCGAAAACCCAATTGGAATTTTGGTGTCTTAAAAGGGGATTTCTTTTCCTCCATCAATACGTGCGTACCGCAGTCATAGGCCAACATGAGGCCGCCCAGTTCATCGGAGAGGGGAAGCACGGCCTTGCAGTCGCCGGAAGAGATGTATCCCAGAATAACGTCCACCTTGTCTTCCAGTATCAACTTTCGGGCCAATTCTACCTGGGTCTTGGCGCCGCCCGCTTCGTCCAGGCTGATCAGATCTATCTTCCGTCCCAGGATGCCGCCTTCCTTGTTGTACACGTCGGCCATCATTTTGTAGGAATTGTCCCCGGGAATTCCAAAAGGTCCGGCCGCCGCACCGGTGAGGAAGCTTATGGCGGCAACCTTCACCGGCGTCTTCGGAATGGCTTTCTTCTTTTCGGCGCGGGCGTAGGTAGCGCCTCCCAGTAGCATGCCGCCTGCGGCCAGTCCTGCCACTCCCGCTGTCTTCAGGAATTCTCTGCGATCGGTGTTTTCTGTTTTTTTGCCCATCGATTCCTCCTTCCTTTTGTCTTGAATGTTCATAACATGTTTACCCGGTTGTCACACACCTCTCGAAGAGGTCGTTTTTCTTTTTTGGGCCTTCGCTCATTCTACGGGCCGGCCCTCGCTGTCCCATCCGCGGGCCTGGTAATACTCAAGAAGCATCTGCTCATAGTCTTCCCGGGCCAATACCTTTCCCATCCCGGGCAGCGCCTCCTCGTGGAAACGCCGGGGCAGCCTGTCGTCATTCGGGGTCAGGCCTTCACGCAGGTTGAAACGGCGGGTGTCATCGGTGACCCGCCGAGCCACTGCCCGCATCCCCGCCTCGCCCAATTCCAGGCCTGTAGTGCATTTGATAATCGTGGATAACTCGTCGAACTGATATAAGTCGCGGAAGAAACGGCACAGAATCAGGGTGTCGAAGATGGTCAAGCGATCTTCCCAAAGCGTGAACACCTTCGCTTTGCCTCCGATCTTCTCGGGATCCACCATGCCCGACAGTTCAGGCTTATAAAAGGTGGCCCGCAGATGGCAGGCTCCCCGGTCGCTGGTTCCGTAGGCCAAACCCATTCCTTTCAGCACTCTGGGATCATAGCCGGCGGGCTCCATGCCCTTGACGTGAATGGCATGGTCTTCCATGTTCCAAGCCTCGGCCGCGCTTTTGATACCTAGCGCCAACACTTCACCGATCCCCCTTCTGTGGGCTATCTCTTCCAGCAGTCTGGCGATGGTATCCACACGACCGTACCCGATGTCGTAGTCCAACTTGCCCTGCCCAACCGCCTCGATGGTGAAAGCGGCAAGATTGCCGCCAGTCATGGTGTCCAACCCCAATTGGTCGCAGATGTCGTTGAGATAGGCTATCTCCTCAATATGGGCTACCTCGCACAATCCCCCGAATGCGTAAATGGTTTCGTATTCCGGCCCCTCGATCTTCAAACCTTTGTGACGGCCCTGTTTGACCGTGGTCAAACGGCCACAGGCAATGAAGCACTTTGAACAGGCATGGGGGTGAACTTCACAGCGCTCATGCAAGGCGGCGGCGTTTATGCTCTCACGATTTTCACAGGTGCCTTTGCGCCAGTAACGGGTAGGGAAGCCGCCGACGTTGTTCATAATGTCCACCAGCATGGGAGTGCCCAGGCTTTTATAGGCTTTGACGCCGGCATCTTCTTTGGCCCGGGCGGACATTTTTTTGGCAAAAGACTTCAGTAGCCCCGGGTCGGCCATGTCCTTGGAACGATTTCCCCAGAAAGCAATTGCCTTAATGTTCTTAGACCCCATGACCGCGCCAACACCGGTCCTCCCGGCCGAGCGCCAACGGTCATTCTCGATCACCGCGAACACAATCATATTTTCCCCCGCCGGGCCGATGGTTAATACACCGGAGCGCTTGGCAGCGGGTCGGTTTTCTTTTATCCATTTTTTGACGCGGTCCTCAGTCTTATAGGTGTCCAACCCCCAGAGGTCTTCGGCCGGGTGGAATGAGACGCCGGTCTCGCTGATCTCCAGCCACACAGGCACTTCGCTGGCGCCCCTTATTATGATTGCGTCGAAGCCTGTCGCGGCCATGGACTCGGCTGCTGTCCCTCCTGCGTAGGACTCGGAATAAAAGCCGGTCTGAGGCGATTTGGTAAAGACCCCGTGACGACACGAACCCCAGATGCCGGTATTTGTGACGGGTCCGGAGGCGAAAATCAGGTTGTTGTCCGGACCCAGGGGATCGACTCCCGCCGGGTTATGGGTCAGCAGCAGATGCGTGGCCAGCCCCTTGCCTCCCAGGGTGTTCGCAACCACTTCATCGGCCAGACGCTTCAATTCAAAGGATTGATGGGTAGCGTCCACCACCAGCAACATGTTATAAAAACCTTTCACAACCACTCCTTTCCTGTTAACGGCTCCAAGGCCGCAACGGGACCGCTCGGCTTATGGGTTATTTTTGCCCCGTCCGGGAGCTGGGATGACGGCCACTTAGGGTTTGCAGCGCTATTAAGAGCCTTTTTTACGCAATTAATATGCCACAAATGAAGTTGGCGGCTAAGGGCCTGGAATAAAGCATCTTTTTTCTACAAGTGGGTAAGCTGTTCCGGGACCGGAACATTGCAGTCTTGCATATACGATTCAGACAATAACGCGTAATAAAGTATTTTATGATGTAATATTATAAGGATAATCCGTTATTGCATGTTTGCAATGATATTGTGCTAATGCAATGACGTCACGGTTTTCTGTCGTTTGAGTTTGCGCCATAGGGTCGTGGTGTGTATGCCCAAGGACTTGGCTGTAAGGTCCAGGGTATGGTGTTTACTCAATGCCTCCTGGATCAGGCGGGTTTCAAAACGCTCCATTGCCGCGTTGAGGTCAAGCCCCTCCGATGAATCCTCTTCGGGGAGCTGCCTTCGCACGGCTGCCGGCAGATCGCCCAAAGTAATTGTCTGGCCGTCGCTCATTATAACCATCCTTTCGACCAAATTTATCAACTCACGCACGTTCCCGGGATAGTCGTAATGCATCAATCGTTCCAAAACTTCGGGACGTATCTGCTTTTGCATTCCACGGCCGCGGTTCAGCTTCTCCAATGTCCTCAGGGCCAGCAACGGAATGTCCTCACTACGTTCTCGTAGAGGCGGGATATTTATGGGCACCACATTGAGCCGGTAGTAAAGATCCTCCCTGAAACGTCCCTGTTTCATCAATTGGTCCAAATTGCGGTTTGTAGCAGCGATTATGTTCACGTCCACTTTGACCGGAGTTGTTCCGCCCAGCCGTGTGAAAGTTTTTTCGTCGATGACCTGCAAGATCTTCACCTGCATGGCCGGGGTCAACTCACCCACCTCGTCGAAGAACACCGTGCCTCCCCGCCCGGTCTCCACGAGACCCGCTTTGCCTTTCGAGAGCGCTCCGGTGAAGGCCCCTTTTTCATAGCCGAAGAGTTCGCTCTCCATCAGTGTCTCGGGGATGGCCGCACAGTTAATCTTTGTAAAGGGCTCATCCTTGCGTGGCCCCATATTGTGGATAACGCGGGCAAGCATGCTTTTTCCTGCCCCGGACTCTCCTCTGATAAGCACCTGGGCCTCAAAGTCTGCTACCTTGATGGCCTTTTTGACCACATCGGACATGGATTTGCTCTTGGCCACCAGGCCCTCCAATGCGTGCTCATATTGATCCTGTTCCCACAAAGATTGCTGGTAGCGTGCGGAGAGGAGTTTCGCCTTGTCCAGTTCGTCTCTGAGTCCGGTCAGGGCGGTCATGTCGCGAACGTTTGAAATTACCAAGGCGATTTTTCCCTGATTGTCGAATATGGGAGATCCGGTCACCAGAACGCGTTTGTCGCCCAGGATGTGTTGCATGATGCTCACCCTTTGCTTCTTCTTCAGCACATCCAGGGTCGCCGAGTGATCCAGCACTCCTGTTTTTACGAGATCGGTCAGGTTCTTACCCAGGAGGTCCTTGCGATTCAACCCTGTGATGCTTTCATAGGCTTGGTTTACCCTGAGTGTCTTGCCTCGGAAGTCTGCCAGATACATGCCGTCTTGAGAGTTTTCGAATATGGCCTCCAATTCGCGTACAAGGCCCCGATAGCCCTCCAATTGTGAGACAATCGCCTCGTATTCGGAGATATCTTGAAAAACACTGAACAGGCCTACCACCCGTCCGTCGTACATTATGGGGCTGCGGTTGGCGATGATGGTGGTCTGCCGGATTTCCAGTCGCACCCCGATTTCCGGTTGGCCGGTTTCCAGGATCTTTTCCATCTTCGGCCATGTCTCGGGACGCAATTGGGACATGCGCATCCCCACCGGCGATTCAGGGTCGTTGAATGTGCGGATGGCGGCCTTATTGTAGACCAATATTTTGCCTTGGCGGTCTATGATAACGATACCGTTGTGCGAGGCGTCAAAGAGAGGGGCCATTTGCTGTACAAATTGCAGGGGGTTGTGTTCACTGTGCTCCATAATCATATTGAATATTCCCCGAGAAAAGCATCTTACCGCTACAAAAGGGAGGTGGAATTTAAATTCCGGCTTCCCGATATTTTTCAAAAAGTTCCAGATAAGACTGAATCCCGGACTCAAGCCGTTTCATGAACCCTGAATTGACCTCTCCTTGGACCTTGCCGGGCACGCCCACCACAAAAGATCGATCCGGAATTTTCATTCCGGTACCAACAACACAGCCTGCGCCAATTACGCAGTAATCTCCGATCTCGCTATTGTCTAAAATCGTCGCATTATTGCCAACCAAGGTGTTATTTCCAATTTTTTTTCCATGGATGACGGCGCTATGCCCGACGATGACACTATTTCCTATCTCCATGGGTGAGCCGCAATGGAGCACAGAATTATCCTCGATAAATGTACTCCGGCCTATTTGAACGGAGGCGAAATCCCCTCGAATCACCACCCCAGGCAAAATTCCAGATTGATCACCAATCTGCACATTGCCGATAATATAGGCAGTTTGGCAAATATAAGCGGATTCCGAAATCCTTGGTTCATTCCCGTCAAACGCTTTGATCATGATGGCTCCAAATTCCGATTTCTTTACTGCAATCTCTGTCGTGGAATATGTTTTTGAACCACGGATTCGGTGGTATGTCAATGTTTTTTAAGAGCGTCCGACAGGCCAGATCTGGCTTTAGTCAAGGGGTTTTTGGACTCAGGGTTTGGAGGCGGGAAATGTCATGGTGACGGAAAACCCCCTTGGTTTGAGGTTTTTTGCGGAAACGGTTCCCCCGCAGGCCTGCACACAGGTCTTTACGATAGCCAGTCCCAACCCCACGCCCCCGCTCTTGCGGTCGCGCATCGCTTCCGGCCGGTAAAAGGGCTCGATGAGCCGGCTGACGGACCCTTCCGTTACGCCCGGGCCTTGATCCGTTACCGCCAGGAGGATTCTGCCGTTTTCCCTTTTTTGCCGTAATCTCTATGGGGCCTTGTTTCCCTGCGTATCGGACGGCGTTTCTCAGGACATTGGAAAGGGCGCGGCGGAGAAGATCCTCCACCGCCTATATGGTAAGATCCGGTGGGACACGGGGAACCATCTGCATTTCTTCAGCCCCTTCCCGGTTTATGATGGTGCGCACCATCGGTTCAAGGAGGACTTCTTCCGGTTTCAGCTTGTCGGACCCTATTTCGGCCCGTGTGAAAGAGAGCAGTTCGTTGACCAACGCGGACATGTGTCGGACCTCGAAATGGCCCGCCGGGTCGGACCAAGCCAACAAGTTGATATTCAATCAGTATCTTCCCAAAAATACCCATTTTGGGGCCTTAGAACCCCATTTTCATACCCGAAAATCCCCTTGTAAGGTGCCGGAGATTCCCTCAGTTCGTAACTTCCACCTTCTCTAACCACTTTACGCCCTTTCGCCTTGAATCCAAGCTTTTCCTTTGTCGCTGCCACAAACGCCTTGCTTCCTACAGCGACACTCTCCGTCCACTTCCCATCTCGGAAATGATTTACCTTCTGCACCGATTCCTTAACCCACTCCCTACGCGCCTCGGCAAAATCATGCATCGGCCTGAAGCCAAGCAAGCCCCTTAATACCCTCGTAATCAATCAGCGCATATCGCTCCCGGGGTGCCTGGATCTCGTTGTACTCACAAAACGCCCACTCCGATGGGTGCTTTACAACCCCAGCACGAACCATGTTGAGATCAATATAAACGAGGCACTGAACCAAGTGACTTTCTGCTTCTACCGCGGTAGCATGATAGCGATCTTCCCAATAGGCCCCTTTCCGATTCTTCCTCTGATTGAACTCCTGCCCCGTCCTGCCCGCAATCAACTGAATCGATTTCGGGATGACATCTCTGCCGCCATTGTCCCTGACCAGAAGATGGATATGATTTGAGGTCGCAATATAGTTGAGGACGCTTAGGCCGTAACGCTTCCTGGCCTCAAACAGCCACTGAAGCCACCGGCGGCGGTCTCTGGCGAATTTGAGAAGGAACTCTTTTTTATAACACCGATGGCTAATGTGCCACACATAGCCGGGTATGTAATGCCTGTTTGCTCCCGGCATGAGGTTTCGTCCTTAAAGTAATATTTTCCTGCCCAAAAACATCGGTTTAAGGGCTAAATTCGTTCCATTCAGCGCACTTCCTTGGCTGTATTCAGCCACTTGGCTTGGTCCGACCCAGCCCCCAAAACACGAAGGCGGGCGGGGACCTGCCTTTCCAGTCACGACAAAATAATCCCGAGGCCCCTGCCGACCAGGCAAGATGTCATGGTTTAGTTTACGAGGAGTTTTACACCGGGATGCAAGACTGTCTTTATGGTAATTTTATTCAGTTCGCACAACTGATCCGTCGTCATCTTGTGTTTCCGAGCGATACCAAACAGGTTGTCACCCCGCTTGACGACATAGTATTTTTGCACGTTTTTCCCTTGGACCTCGACCTTTTTGGTCTGAGATTCGGCTTGTTTCTCTGCGACCGAGGCGAGACGCGCCATAATATCGCGCTCAAAGCCTTCCATGGATTGCCGGACTTTTTGGAGTTCCGCTTCCAGAGCCCCTGCCCTTTCGACGGAATTTTCCAGGTTTGCAAGCCGTCTTTCTATCTTCTCAATGCTCGATTTGAGGGCTTCGACATCCTTGGATGCTTTTTCGTCTGAACACCCGGAAAAGCCTCCGGCGAAAAAAAGCATCACCAAGACAAGGTAAAAACCGCCAAGGTATTTCTTCATAATGCGTTCCTTTCTCTGCGAATTTTTTCATAAACCGAATGATTGTTTTTGGGGACGTCCCTTATGTTGATGGGATTTACATGCGGCGATGAATCTTAAGGACGTCGGAGAAGGACAAGTAACGCATCATACAAGCCTTCGATAAAGTTCATATTTTTTCAGGACTTTAAATCCAGCCGTCATATTTGGATTCATTTCCCTCATGTTCATTGAAACATTTTCGTCTTTCGGAACCATAGACTCTTACCAACCTTCTTTGAACAATTTACCAAGAAGTCTGTGGATCATTGCTTTGGACCGGAGCGATCCACCTAAAGTTTGTTGGATTATAGCCGTTTTCTTTTTGGAAAGCAGGAAACAGATATTCGTCTCCTCTTGAGAAAGGCCTGCTGTCAAACGGATACCAGGCCTTGTGTCCGAATTACCAGCGGACAGAACTCAACCCAACGGTGCGCAGGGATCGAGCAAATTTTTTGTCAAAGGTAGCCACCGTCGCATCCTTTTCTGATTTGCATACAACCGCCACAATAGCATCCCCAAAATCGGGAATCTGATCGGGCCAGAGTTTCAGGAGGGTTTCAAAGTCTATGTCTTGGATTACTTGAACGCCCTGCAAGGCGATCAAGTTAGCATCCGTACTTTTCGGCCCGTTCCTTCCTGGCAAAATCGATATCCTCTGCAATGTCGCCATCGCCGACCTTGACGGTGTTTCTGTACTTAAGGAATCTTCTGTGAACCGGCAACACGATCGCCTTGCCGTCTTCCACTTTCCATTCCAGGGTATCGCTGACGGAAAGCTTGAGCTGCGACCTGATGCTCTTCGGAATAGTTGTCTGATATTTTGAAGTAACGACCGATTACATGATTCCTCCCCCCTTCTGTGAGTTTCCTTACAAAAGGAGGATATCGGAAGGAGGATAAATTGTCAAGGCATAGCGAACCTGTCGGAATGACAACTGATACAGAGGTAAAAACAACATGGTTTCAAATGGTTATAGAATTTTTTGGCAATGTGGACGCCGAGCGCTTTATCGTTCTAATTCAGCATGAGCCATTTGGCTATCCGAAGCGGCAAGGGGGATTATGAGGATTTTTTTTCAAGCGAGATGATTGGAATGGGAATTGGGTGCTTCTCGACAATCTTCCTAACCATCTAAACCTCCTCCAATATTGGAGTAACAACCAATCGATTCCGCTGCATCGTCTGTAATCATTCCTTCATGTTCCGTTCTTTCGTATCCATTCGACAGGCGCCAAGCTTCCTGTTAAAGCTGTATCCAGCCTCCCTTGCCCGTTTTCTCTTACGCTACTGCCTGCTCAACAATCTCGCCGCAATTTCGATTTGGGTAGTTTGGGCTTCGTTAAGCCGGGATTTGAGGGTGTCGCATTATGGAACATCCCTGACTTTTCAACTTAATTTCTTGGTCCCAAAATACTCAACCGCTGCGCCAGCCGTGTCGATGCGGCTTGTCTGAGCGCCAATACCACCTTATAAATGCATAAACCACTATTAAAGAGTTAATAAGTCAGGGGCGTCCCCAAAGGCCCCCGGCATCAAAATGCCGAGTTGATTGATAGTGGGAATCTAAGCGGTCTGATAAATAATGGGTCGATACTGCGGCGGCGGAACAGCCTTCTCTTCTGCCAATGCCGCCTCCACCCATAACTTTTTCGCCTTTTGCACTTCGTGAAGTGCTTCATCCGGCGTTTCACAGAATGCGGAGCATTCCGAAAGGTCCGGGATATCGGCAATATAGCCTTCGTCTTCTTCCGAATAGAAAATATTAATGTGATAATCTCGCATCATAGTCACGTCCGGGGTAGGGCCACAGCAAAACATGTATATTCAAATAGTTAAACCCCACGAAGCTGATACCCTCCACCACCTTCCATGACATGCCTGCCTTTTGCTCTCAAGCCTAAGAGGCTATTGGCTCTCTCTATAAAAGATCGGCTACCAATAGCGAGACTGCCCGTCCATTCATCTCGGTGGATTCCGGCTCCATTTCCCAAGTATTTCTCGATCCATCCTCTGTGGCTGTTTCTCAGCTCATTGTATGATCCCACCTCAAAAAATCCCCATACCCATCGGGGCGAAAGATTGCCCGTCACGACATTGGGCACTGGCGTGAGCGTCGCCTCGCGCCTCTATACTACTTCTTCAGAAAACCTTCTTTGAGATTCTTTTTCCAAAAGCATCGTGCGCGAAGTTCAGGCTTTCCAGGGTACCCAGCGTCAATTCCTTCATTGAAAACTGTGTAGCGTCCATCAACTCACACAGATTCGGCACGCTCTTCACAGATAGAAACATTCCTGGATAGAGGTCGCCAATACCTTCGTTCCTTCTGTACGGATTCAGGAAACCAGAGGTTTTCAGGTCATTCAGGATGCGCGATACGGTTGAGTTGTCCGCGCACATCAGCTTTGCCAGTTCTATTCCTTTCAAGTCGATATTCCCTATGTGAAGCAAGGTTATCAGGTCTGCGCGAAAGCCGGTTCCATAGATGAGCCTGTTTCTGATCATTATGGAAAACCGGCCGACATTTTCGATGCTGTTAATTTTTTGCGTCCTCCTATGGATAGTTTCCCCAACAGCCCCGCGACCCTTTGCCTGAAGGCCGAATGCATTTCTGAATCCTTTGGGAGTCTGGGCAAAATAGTCATGACCCAGGTTGGCCAGAACGGTTTTTCCATGGGATATCGACAACCCTTTAAAGAGGGTTTTCAATTTTTGAAAACTGATAAGGCCTGAAAACCGGTTGATCCATGCCGGCAGGTCAGTGACAAGACGGTCATTTTCCATAACCAGCAGCGTAGCGATGATCAGCGCTTCCACATCAACAATGCCGTCAATCTTCTCCTCAATCATCGGGGAATCGAATGGCATGCCGAGGGTTACCCACGCCGCATCAGAAACCCTGTGGGTCTCCTCTTTTAATTTTGCCATAGATGTCATCGAAATCAAACCCCAGGTCATTCAATACAAAACGCAGGTCATCCTTTCTCACGTCCGTGTGGTCAAGGCGCAATACAAAGCAGACTGCTTCAGATATCTCGGCGGCGCTTGGATGGAGCTTCTCCATGTCGGAAGTATGTTTCCTGTAAGAAGGGGTGGCCGCGTACAACTTGAGTGATATCAAGGCCTGCCTGCCGATCAGGTTGACTTTGAGGTTCTCGCTCACGTCGATACTGCGGGAGACTTCAGCGAAGTACGCCGGCAACGATTTTGAAGCTTTGGTTTCCAGAAACATATTTGCCACATGGCAGTTAAGCCATTCCGGGCTCAGGCCTCTGATTCGTCCGATATGCTCTACACCATTCACGATCACCCGAGGCAAGGTCTCCGGCCAAAGGACATCAATGTCCTTTGGCTGATCTTTAAAGCCCTCAATCGCCATGCCCGCGCCTCCCACAACAACCAGCTCGAAATGCGCATTCGGGTCCTTAACCCGAATCCAATCTGCCAGCAGTTTTAGATTTTTTAGTATTTCCGAACGATTCAGGCTTTTTTCCATGCAGTGAACTTTACATAAAAATCTGGTTAAACACTGATCCAATATACATATGCCTTGCAATAAACGCAATTTTTTTTGCAATAATTGCAAACTTACCAACGGATCTTGTCGCTAAATTTGAAGTGAAAAACTCTCACCTTTAATGAGGTACTTCCATTCTTATACCGGACGGCATGACCGGTCAACAGTCGCCGCATCATAGTGGCACTTGGAACCGGGACCGTCTTCAACGCTCAATCCGGTTGGGTTTTCTTTTTTCCAGCCTCAATTTGAGAGATGACATCCCCCATGGATATATCACCCAGCCACTGCTCACGCTCTTTTGTATAGTCGCCTCGGCCTACCGAAAACTGATTCAGAAACCGGATGGTGTCAACAACGCCCATCTCTCTGAATAGGATATGAGTAGCCTGGCGACTAATTTCGGATATCGCTCTTATTTTTGTATTCATATGTCTAAGGCGGGCTATGCCCGCAACCCAACAATTTCGATGTGACTTTGAGTCGTCTCTCTTGTAAGAAAGATGGAGTACCAACACCATCCAACAACGAAAGAGGTGACCCATGAAAAAACTTATAGAAAGGTTTCAAATCTCGTCAAGGGCAGTATTACCGGTTTCGATCGAATCGTTTTTAAAGGGTTCATTCTTCCCTTGATGTCGGCCAAGGGCGCGAAGCAGTTTTGTGGAATTAACGGTATTCTCAACAAAAATTATAAGAAATGGATGATGGCACAGAGTGCAGGCCTTATTGAAGCTGAGAATCAATATGGCAAAGACAATTGCGGACAAGGCATTATCCACGTCCCCACATGGCGTATTCGGAAAGAGAAGTTGGCTCATGAGCGACAAACAGCTAAACAAATTGAAAATGGACTTATCGGCATTTGGTCCTGCCTTGAATCGGCTTCTTCATATCGTGCCCGCTATTGTGAAAAATTTGGATATCCGCAGCTTCAGAATTATCAAACCCGCTGTAAACATCTATATTTTTACTTTGATCATAATGAGTACGGATTTATGAATATTCGTTTGCAAACTTGGTTTCCATATCACATCCAAATATGTTTGAACGGCCGTGAATGGCTCCGGCGTTGTCTTGAACGACAGGATATCGACTTTTTGGCCAAGGGCAACAAGTTTCTCCATATATCTGACTACCCTGAGGCGCAAGCCCTGCTAAATAAACAACTGGACGTCCGTTTCGCAAAAATACTCGACGGGTTTGTTCCGATTGTTTTTCCCATGATGCACGACGTCTTGGGTCCTCACCTTTCTTACTATTGGATAATGTGGCAAAGCGAATGGGCGGCCGATTTGATTTTCCCATCGCCCGGGCACTTGAATTCAATTATGGATTCCCTGCTTCGCCATGCTCACATGACCGGAACAAGTACCCGTGTGTTGCGCTATCTGGATCGGCCCATTACTTCAGCCGGAAAACCTTACGCTCGATCAAAAGATGAAGTCTTGACACGTGTGACGGATTTCAACGATGGCATTCGGGTTCGCCATTGGGTTGATAAGAACAGCGTCAAGCTTTACAACGAGCAAAATGTGTTGCGCGTAGAAACGACCATAAACGACCCCGGAAAATTTCGTGTGTTTCGGCACAAGAAAGGCCAACCGGTTTCTGAGTCGAAGTCACGGATGCCTTTACGAAAAGGCGTGGTGGACATTCCTTTACGGGCGAAAATTTCCCAACAAGTCAATGATCGTTTTATGGACGATCTTTCGACATTGCATGACGAAATACCCGTGAACAAACTTATCGATGAGATAGCATGCCGTCAAAAAAAGTACGGTCGAATATTCCGTACGCTGGACCCTACTGGTAAAGACCGTGATTTACTCCAATCCCTGAGCAAGCCGGAGTTCAGGATATCAGGCTTAACAAATAAAATGCTGCGTCAAAACCTTTCTGATACAGCTTTTGGATCGGGACGTACACAAAAGCAGTTATCTGCCAAAATCAGTCGACACCTTCGATTACTTCGAGCTCATGGGATCATCCGAAAACTTCCAAGGCAAAACAGATATCAGTTGACGCTCAAAGGGGTAAAATTGACAAACATATTGAATGCCTTTTTGGCGGCGTCCAGCGAGCAACTCATTAGAGTGGCAGCATAATTTTCTTGTTTTTTATGACAGAAAACTAGGAAATAAGGTACTAACCCCATCACCAGTTCGGTTGGAGATACCACCTTCGTATCTAATCCTTTTAAGCTATTGGCTTTTTTCAATAACTTATCATCACATGTACAAAAATAATCAGCTTTTGAAGCGGATGCAAATGCCAAATGCAAAGCGTCCAACCGCTGCGCCAGCCGTGTCGATGCGGCTTGTCTGACCACCAATACAACCTTATAAACGTATAAACCACCATTAAAGTTAATAAGTTAGGATGTCCCCAAAGCCCCCGTAGAGGATTTGGCTCTAAAACCTCACCTCCTACTCCATGCCGGTTTTGACCGGCGCTTTCCCTATGTCCCCATTTCCCCAATTCCAAAACATGACTATTTTAATAGCTTTTCGCCCAATGGGGTAATTCGGTACTTTTGATTTTTAGACCTGGGTTTTTGAGGGTTTGTCATTTCGAGAAAATACCGGTCAAGCAATCGAGAAAGCGCTCTTTTGAAATTTCCGGTTCGTACCTTATAACCAAGACTCTTCAAAAGATCGGAGGTGCTTTTTGGACTTTGCGCGCATGCGCCCAGAATTTTCAACTCGATCTCCGTCATGGGCTCATGGGCCTCATCATGGGCCTCCAACTGTCCTGTGACATGCTCGGGTACATGATCCTGGTCATGCGGTATTTGGATAACATCGCTCCCAACCTGGGCGCGCACCTCGGGATTGGGACTGAAGATGATCGTGAAAAAGCCATTGGTTTCAAATTCAGGCTCCGGGCACCCCTATTCACGCACATCTTCCCGGATGCGGGCTAACGTTTCCCCACGCCATCACTGGTCGTCGACGCATAGCTCGGAGCAGGAGCGGATCGCTATTCCTTACTCCGCAGAGGACTTGGCGTAAACCTTTGCCTCACCTCCTACTTCATGCCGGTTTGACCGGCGCTTTCGGGGCGTCCCCAAAGCCCCACAACGAGGAATAATGGCAACTAAATTAGTAAAGAGCGTACCGTCTTCCCGTCTTATTTCCTTTATATAGGTGGGCATTTCTGTTCTCCTCAAGACAACAGGATTTGCGAGACCAGGCATTGACCAAAATGGTAGGGCTACTGTTCTTTATCCTTCTGGTATTTCATCAAGCAGTCCTTGCCCTTCGCGGTCAGCCGGTATTGCTGTTTTCTGCTTCGGGGTTTTTCAGGAATGGTCATTTCGATCAATCCCTCTCTCAGTGCGGGCGCGAGATACAAAAGACGAAAGTTTTTCCTTGCTTTCAGCCCCAGTTTTCGTTGCAGCGTATCCCGGTCTTCCACATCCTTCATAACCGTGAGCAATTGCCGGACCTGGGCTGACACATGGGGTGTGACTTGGGGTTCAACATGGGGTGTAACATGGGTCGTCGCATGATTCTTCCTGACTGCACCCTCCCCCAACACCTGCCGAATGGGTCGCACGGCTGGAAGAAAAGAGACATATACAGAACCGGCCTGCTCAGACCAAACGGGTGCGGGATTTCCATTTTCCTTGCACCAGTCCAAGATATTGAGCGTGCCGCTGCCCCATCTCTCGATGATACCCACGCGGTAGAACACATTGGCGATGATGGGGTTCCAGGGTCTGGACTCATGGGGTCCAGGGTTTTGCTTGAAACAGTCTGCCCGACAATTCTTCCCTGATCGGTTACGCCGAAAAAAACAAACCCACCCAACCCGTTCAGCATGGCGCACACCGTCTTTGCCGCTTGGGTTCGTTGACCGGTTGAACGCTTGAATTCATGACGGTCCAACTCCCCTTCCTTTACCAGATTTTCAAGCTCTTTCAGGTTCAAAACAAGCCCTCACGGGTTCTGAAATCCAACATCAAGCGACCTCTATTTCCATTAAATCCCGCCACCCAGTCTAAGTTTCCCTTACCCTTGATTCTTCTGTCTTATGTTTTCTGCCTTTTTTATCGTAGGCCGTATATTTATCGGACCTGCCTTTCACCATTTGAGCAGGATACTTTTTGTCATTGATTTGAAGCTTGTCGAGGATAATGTCGGTGGGATTAAGGGCGAATTCATGGGCCAGGGTGAGAGCATAGATGAGTATATCCCCAAGTTCCTCCTTCACCCTTCTCCGCATTTCCTCATCCGACTTGCCGGCCTGCACCGCCCCCGCATCTTTCCATTGAAAGATTTCAAGCAGTTCGGCTACCTCAAGGGAAAGGGATATGACCAGGTCTTTCGGGTTGCGGTACTGCGCCCATTCCAGCCTGTCTCTGAATTCCATCACCTTGTTTTGAAGTTCTTTGATGTCCATTTGCTGATAGGTGGTTTTAAATAAGTTGCTGAATTATTGATGGATTCACCTTATGTCGCGCACTTATGTTGCGCATCCATTTATAAACTATTTTCCTTTAGAGCTTGACAAATCGTGGCTAATAATAATATTTTAATCACACTCATCGGCCATCCTTAACAGGTGTAAGAGCTGAAGGAGATGGGTCTGCCGTCCGAGCAGACCTTTTTTATTTGATCCGATCCACGTATTTTCTCTCAAAATCATCTCGCTTAAATGAGCTATCCACATAGAACGACGTAATCAGCCTCCGTTTCCCATCGGGGTACTTCTTCAGAATAACAACAAAATCGTTCTCTTTGATCCAGATATAGGTCTTTATTGTCCGATCGCCCTCCCTATATTCCCACGCAAGGTTTTCCGGTTCCAAGGGATGTTCAATCAAAGCCCTTATCCATGGCAGTCGCTCACATCGGCGCAAATCCGGCAATCTTTCTTTTTCGGCATCTGCTTGTGCGTCTGGATAAAATTTCCTTTTCCGGCGAGGGATTTTTTGTCTTTTCACACCACGAGTAGTCAGATGCCAAAAGATACTTTCCTTCCCATCTTCTATATCCGGAAAGATCCAAACATTATTGCCCATATATCGTAGGTTGCAGTCGCGAATGTCACGGCAAAATATTGCATAGAGCATCTTATATGTATTCTCTGTCCAGGGGTCCATCGCCACCTTCCCCGACCGAACTGCTTGCGGGACTAACAGCAGCCCCTTCCGAGACCTCCTCTCCGAGCCGGAGGCCGGTTCCCGCTCATGAAGCGTATGCACATGCCACAGGTCTCTGACTCCGGGGAACCGAATGAGCACTTGCATAACGCACTCCTTCATATTCCCTTCCCCCACGTCCTACAAGGTCGGCACTCCCGAACGGTGATTTCGGACCTGCCCGGTGAAATTTATGAAGTGACAGCAACGCGCATTTAACTGGGGCTCAATATGCCCAGAGGAAATGCCCTTGGGGTACTGCGCCTATCGAAGATCCCGCCATCGGGGTGCACTCCCCTGCTAACGCTTCCCCACGCCATCACTGGTCGTCGAGGCATAGCTCGGGGCCGGAGTGGATCGCGACTCCTTTCTCCGCAGAGGACTTTGCGTAAACCTTTGCCTCACCTCCCACTTCATGCCGGTTTTAACCGGCGCTTTCAGGACGTCCCCGAAGCCACACAACACGGTTCAGTTCTTTTGGACCGTGACGCCTTCCGGCCTCATGATTCCCGCACCGAGGATATGGATCTCGTTATGGTCTATCTCCATTCCACTATTTCCCAGTTCGTCTCTCAAGCTCCGTTTTCCGAGCTTGAAGCTCATCCAATCTCTTCTTCAGATCGGCCATTTCTTTCTTGATTTTTCGAAGTTCCTTCCGGTCTTTACCGCTCGACAAAAAATCCGCGCCAAGCTCTTCAGCAATGTACTGTTCAAGTTGGCTCCTCAAAAGCCTGAGATATGGATTTCCCCATATCTCCCCTTCCCGGTACTCCAGTTTACCGGCTTGAATACCCTTAACAATGAAGTCCCGATCCACGCCGAATTCCTTCTTCGCCGTTATGTCGCTAAGGGTTGCCCCTTTGCGATTCCACTCACCGTATTCCGCCATATCTTTTCTCTGACACTTAAACCTGATGTTGCAAATGGGAAAAGGGGCAGGCGAAAACTGCCCCCTGATTAAGGACATCCTCAAAAACGCGGGAAATAAACACAAAATCAATGATTTTCAGGATGGAGCGGAGCAGAACCCTGCGAATCTGCTGGAACACCGGGTTGAACGGCTTTAAGACACTTTGAATCCGCGATTTTGATTAATAATCTCAATGCCTCATTTACGAATTCATTGTTTTTGAAAACTGCAGCTACATCGGGTTCCAATAAAATCAAGTTCGTTCCTTCTCTATATCTTGATGCATATTTGCCCCTGACTCCACCTTGTAACTGTGATAGATTATACTCAGGGCGTAGCTCATCATCCATCTCATTATCGGTGTTTTTGCTCATACTGTTTCCTTATAATAGTCAACGCCAATGTAGTCATGGATAAGCCTGTCACGCATCCCGGTAATCTCACGCCATTCTATTTCAGGCCGAATAGCCCTGGCATCTTCAGGCGCTTTTTTAGAGGCCTCACCGATAATTTCGAGGCTCATGACAAATGCTCCCTTTAGCGTGGCATCCTTGAGAAAAGAATCGATATCCAGATCCGAAATTTGAGTTAAGATGTAGTCGATCTCCTCCAGAATATGAAGGATGTATTCACGCGGCGATAAGGACACGTTCTACCTCCTTCATGTTCCGTTCTTTCGGGAGAAGATGGGGGACGGGCATGAATATATAATTAACTTCATAAATACAGGGGGATGGGTTGTTTTAGTTATATATTTATGCCCGTCCCCAATCCATCCGTGACAAAAGAAATCAGCGCGTTTGTATCGATGACCAGTTTCTTCATTTGTACTTTTCGGCCCGTTCCTTCCTGGCGAAATCGATATCCTCTGCAATGTCGCCCTCGCCGACCTTAACGGTGTTTCTGTACTCAAGGAATCTTTTGTGAACCGGCAACACGATCGCCTTGCCGTCTTCCACTTTCCACTCCAGGGTATCGCTGACCGAAAGTTTGAGCTGCGACCTGATGCTCTTCGGGATGGTTGTCTGGTATTTTGAAGTAACGACCGATTGCATGATTCATCCCCCATTTCCATAATTTTCCTTACAAAAGGACGATATCGAAAGGAAAATTAATTGTCAAGGCGTAGCGGACCTGTGGGAATGACAACGGCTGCCAATAGCGATACTGCCCGTTCATTCATCTCGGCGGATTCCGGCGCCATTTCCCGGGTATTCCTCGATCCATCCCCCGTGGCTGTTTCTCAGCTCATCGTATGATGCCACCCCAAACAATCCCCATACCCATCCTTGAAAAATTTGAGGAGAAATCTTCGTTTGTGGCGCCGATGCGTGACCTGCCCGGTTTAATGCAAAGCCTATTTAACCGGGGCGTGCCGGATGTACCCCGGAATGAAATGTCGCTTTGCTCTCGCCATAAGGTTCGGAGAAAAACAGCCTTTTTGACTCCAAAAACCCCGATATAGGCCTGTTTTAATAGTGAAATCCGATAATTATTCTCTTGATATAAGCGACTTGCTGTGGCCCGACCCCCAGCTACTTCTTTCTTTTTGGGCAGCGCGCGCGGGTGATGCCGAGCGCTATCCTCAAAATAAGTAAGCAATCTTTGATTGCACCATGCGACGTTGCGATATATAATGACTACATGTTGCAACATAATCATTTGGAGGAGCAATCATGGCCACAGCAGTAAGAATATCCGAAAAACTTGTGGATGAGGCAAAAAGATTCGGGCGGATTGACCACAGATCTTTAGCCGGTCAGATTGAGCATTGGGCGCGTATGGGCAAATGCGCCGAAGAGAATCCTGACCTGCCATATTCTCTCATAAAGGAAATCCTGATTGGGCTGGACGAGTTAGATGAAAACGAGAAAACCGAATATAAGTTTGGATAGATCGGCATGAATATCTACCAGTCAAGGTCTTTCGAGAAGAAAGTAAAGAAGATGTCGAAAACCGAAAAGGACACAATGGATCGGGAAATCAGGAGATTAGCGGAAGACCCGAGTATTGGTGAAGAAAAGAAAGGCGACCTGAGAGGTGTATTCGTACATAAGTTCAAACTCAAGACCATCCAGTATTTGCTCGCTTATCGAAAAGTTGGCAGTGATCTGGAGCTTGTTATGATCGGACCTCACGAGAATTACTATCGAGACTTGAAGCAATATCTGAAGGAGAGGGATATGGGACGGGCATAAATAGATAATTAACGTGACATGTAGAAGGGAATCATTTATCAGGGACATATGCCAAGATTAGCGAGATTAGACGCCCCGGCGCACTGCACCATGTCATAATTCGAGGTATTGAGCGCCGGAATATTTTTGAAGACAATAAAGACCGAGATAATCTATTGAATCGGCTTGCCGATCTATTGCCGGCTACCAGGACCTCGTGCTATGCATGGGCATTTTTATCCAACCACGCACATTTCTTAATCCGTACGGGAACGCAAGGGCTATCAGAAGTAATGAGAAGGCTGCTGACCGGATATGTGGTCAGCTTCAACGTCGTTACCTGCGGCATGGCCCCCTTTTCCAGAATCGATTTAAATCGATCCTTTGTCAGAAAGTGGGGATAGTGGATTTGTATTAGGGGTATTGGAGGAAGCGGAAGAAAGATTTGAACGCCGTTATGAAAGGAAACGCCAGGGGTATGATCTTGATGAGGTTGCGGATCGCGTCTGCAAGATATTCAACATCGACAAAGAGGACCTGTTTTCCAAGAGCAGGAAAAAGATCACGGGGGAAGAGGGACGGGCATAAATACATAACTAAATCACAGCCCCAGCCCACAATTTCTAAAGATACTTATCTATTTATGCCCGTCCCGCTTCCGCCTTTCCCTTCGTGGTCTTGAACCGTTTCAGGGATGCGACAATATCTTCCCTTTTCATTGCGTCTTTCCCCCTTTCTTTCTGATGTTATCCGGCCGGACGATATGCCGCATCACCTCCAGTATCTCTTCCGGCTCCGGATCTTCGGCGGAATTTCTCACCGGATATTATAACCCGGGGCCGGTCCATAACTTATCCTTACAAGAGAATATAACACATTTTTCGCTCCCTGTTGACCGGTCTACATTTCCCTTATTCTTGATTATTCCGTCTTCTGTCTTCCGACTCTTTTTCCGTATATTTTTCAGACGTGCCTTTCACCATTTCAGCGGGATACTTTTCGTCATTGACTTGAAGCTTGTCGAAGATAATGTTGGTGGAATTAAAGGTGAATTCGAGAGCGCCTCCTTTCCCCTTTTCCGTATTTCCTCATCCGACTTGCCGGCCTGCATCGCCCCCGCATCTTTCCATTAAGAGATTTCAAGCAGTTCGGCTGCCTCAAGGAAAAGGGATATGGCCAGGTCTTTGCGGTTGTGGTACCGCGCCCATTTAAGCCTGTCTCTGAATTCGATCACCTTGTTTTGAAGTTCTTTGACGTCCATTTACTGATAGATGGATTTGAAAAAGTTATTGAATTAATGAAGGCCCCCGCCCTGTCCTGGGAGCATGTTATCCAGCCAAGTCCGGCCTTTTTGAGTAAGTCGGTACTTTTGTAGTCTGCTGGTGGGTTTATCGGGGATGGTGAATTCGATAAGCCCATTTGAAACCATTTTACTTACGAGTTCATTGAGATAACGGCTTGGCTTATGCTTTCCAAGCATTTTCGCCATTTCCTTTTTCCCCAATTCGCTATCCCTGAGTCCATTGAGGAGTGAAATTGCCATTTCCGACTCTACCCCCGACTATACCCCTGACTCTACCCCTAACTTCAGAGCACACTTGACCCCATTCCTCTTATTCTCTAACACGCAGTTCTGTCGTCTTTATCGGCAGAAACTGCTTGTTGGCTTTTTGGGTTAGGTTCATCTCAATTGAATTTTAAAAGAGCGTCCCACTGCTCCTAAAAGAGCGTCCCACTGCTCCCACTTTGCGATTCCACTCACCGTATTCCGCCATATCTTTTCTCTCACGCCTAACCCTGATGTTACAAAAACGATCTTTGTTCCTTTCACAATGGCTTTTCATTACAGCCTGACGATGTCTTTTCCATGCTGTCGGAAGGAATGGCTAAGCTTCGAGCCTGT
Organism: uncultured delta proteobacterium; assembly: GCA_963747015.1. Classification (GTDB taxonomy): domain Bacteria; phylum Desulfobacterota; class DSM-4660; order Desulfatiglandales; family Desulfatiglandaceae; genus DUZB01. Next base: position 14,184 of record CAVVEP010000021.1, on the reverse strand, counting down.
CCAATTCAACGGTCTTAATTTTTGAAAGTTCTATTGCCATCCGATTCTCAGCATACCACAAATCATAAGCCTGCTGCATGCGTAACCAAAGCCCGGGCCCATTGCCCGCAAATTTTCCAATTCTAAGAGCCATTTCGGTGGTGATTGGATGAGTACAGGCCAATACACGGTGGAGTTGTTGACGAGAAACACCTAATCGCCTCGCTGCTTCACTAACCGAAAGACCAAGATCTTTAAGCACATCCTCACGCAAAACCTCACCGGGATGCACTGGTGGTCTCTTTAATGGGCGTTTAACCAAATAGTCTCCCATAGAGCTATCCTCTCAATGATATTGTTCAAGATCGATTTTCAATGCATCACCGGCTTTCCATTCAAAGGTGATGCACCATGGGCCATTGACATGAATGCTGTAACGCTTCGGCATTCCTTGAAGGCCGTGGAAATTGAAGCCCGGAACATTGAGATCTGTCAATAATTCCGCCTGATCTAAAGCGTCTAAACGTCGCAAGGACCGCAGTTGCAAATCCTGCCGCACCTTACGAGAGCGGCCACGCTCGAACAATTCGGCGAGCCCCTTATGATTAAAGCTTTTTATCATATTTCAGATTGTATCATGGATTGTTACAGTGTCAACAGGGATAAAAATAGGAGAGGTTCGTCACTGCCTAAGGTTCCAATCTCATACAAATATCTGTGACTTAAAGGGACGTCCCTGATTGTTCGACCTAATTTTCCGCTCCCAAAATACTCAAGCCCTGCGCCAGCCATGTCGACGCGGCTTGTCTGAGCGCCGATACCACCTTATAAACGCATAAACCACTATTAAAGTTAATAAGTCAGGGGCGTCCCCAAAACCACTAATTTCCTTTCACACCAGTTTATAACAGTAGAATTGCTATGTTGCGATAGTTTACTTGAGTGTTTGAGGACGCCCCCAAGGCCATACGAGCGGGGTGCTTTATCCGGTAGATTGGTCACGGGCCAATATTTCCTATTGACAGTGTTTGATCCACAATTTTTCTCATTTGCCTATCTACTTAGTACTTAGCCACGTTCACCACTCCACGTATCCCCACTTCAAGATATAGGCTTAGTCTGACAAGAAAATAAATCAAGACCAACAGCAGTCTTGACGATTGATCTCTTATTTCATCTGTAATTTACAAAGGTTAAATTAGTTATTTACTTACTGAAGGACGTCCCACATCTCTACACACGTTTCGATACACAATACCCTCTGCTCTTTCATTCTTGCGCTTCGGTGATGAGCAGTTGAACGACGGATTCAGACAAGTATAATCCAGCATCCTTGAGCAGTTGCAATCGGTCCTTCACGGATCGATCAGTCCCCGTCGTTTGGCAAGCACCAAAAGGCCCCCGGTGCCCATTGTCTGAATTCCAAAGGCACGAGCACATCTGCGTGCTGCGAGATCGTCCACGAGTGCTCGGAATCCGGATGTTCTAACAGCATAAGAAAATACCGCGGATTCTCCATTTCCCAAATTCCAAGCCGCAACAGAGAGGGTAATCTCCACTTTTTCCCTGATAATCCAGTCTGTCTGGGGGAGCATGATCTTTGCTGCATCATTTGCCCCTCCCGCTAAGACCTCAGCATATACCTGTTCCGGCACGACAATTTCCCGGAAGAGTTGCGGCAGCAGATTGGCCTGCCCGCTCCGGAAAAGCACAATCAGAGGCGAACTGTTCACCACGACCTTTTCAATCCGCATCGGCCAACTCCTCCCGGAGTTGCTCCGGGGTAATTTGTAAAGGTGAAACCCTGGCCTCGGATAACGCGTCTATGAATTCAGACCTGGAAAGGCCTGCAATCTCGGCTCCCTTGTTCTGCGAGATCCGACCTAATTCGTACCATTTGATGGCTGCGGCAATGCGCATCTGCCGGGTGAATTCCTTTGGGTCCGCATGGAGTGCGGAAAACACGGTTTCGGGTAATTCCATAGTGAGGGTTGTCATTTCATTCCTCCTTTTTCACGCCAACCGCGAATGTCAAGTATGATTCCACCACCTGCCATTCAACTATAACTTCGGCCAGTTGGGCTTGAGTGGTTTGAGCGTCATTCCGTCGAGCTCTCTTAGTACTGCATTATGGAACATCCCAGACTTTTCAACTTAATTTCTTGGTCCCAAAATACTCAACCGCTGCGCCAGCCGTGTCGATGCGGCTTGTCTGGGCGCCAATAAAACCTTATTAACGTACAAACCACTATTAAAGTTAATAAGTTAGGGGTGTCCCCAAAGCCTCCCCTTCCCCCGCATCTTTCCATTGAAAGATTTTAAGCAGTTCGGCTGCCTCGAAGGAAAGGGATATGGCCAGATCTTTCGGGTTGCGGTACTGCGCCCATTTACGCCTGTCTCTGAATTCGATCACCTTGTTTTGAAGTTCTTTGATGTCCATTTACCAATAGATGGATTTGAAAAAGTTATTGAATTAATGAAGGCCCCCGCCCTGTCCTTGGAGCATGTTATCCAGCCAAGTCCGGCCTTTTTGAAGTTAGGATATCAGAACTTACAAATTTACCGTTTTAGGTGAAATTGTTATATCCCACCAAGGCAGAGTGGGTGAGCGCTGCAATCGTTTCTCAAGGTCTGATTTTTCGTTCCCGCAAACCTTAATGCCTTTCTCATAAGGTGCATCCAATAGCCTCGTCACTGCCCGCAGTCCCTTCCAAAAGAAATTTCCGGCTCGTTTTACGACTGTTTGGACGGTATCCAACAGATATCCGTTCCATGACTTCTCTAACCCTGCCCAGTACCGCTCAATTGCATTGTATTTGCTGTGATAGGGAGGGTAGTAAATGATTCGGACACAAAGTCCGGTCATGTCGGCGAATTCCGTCAAACGTAACAGGAATTGGGTGCGGCGCCCGCTGCATTCTGGTCCGTTATCCGCATTAATGACAAGATTTTTCAGGCCGCAAAGCTCCTGCTTTCGTTCCTCCCACCAGAGAAGAAGGCCATCAACAATGAAGTCGCTAGTTTTGTAACTGGTGCCGAAAAACAGAAACGACTTACCGGTAACCGGCTCCAGGATGCCGCCAGGAATCAATTTTTCCTTGGGGCACATATCATGATCCAATGCCTTAACTGCCTCTACACCACGAGAGCGGCCACCCCTGGAGTATTCACCGACATTGACAGTTGCCTTTGTGTCTATACTGATTCTCGTGGTTTCAAGTTCAGCATCCGCCAACGCATTCATTTGCCGGACGTTTTCAAAGATTGCGTCAGTTTCCGCTGTTTTTTTTGGACCTTGGTTTTGACCACGGTGCGTAATCGGTAGTCCTGACGAGTCAGGACGTTGGAAATCGTACGCACGGTCGGCAATGATTCTTCTGACCACCCTTTCTCTACAAGTGCATCGTATACTGCTTGAGCTGTCATGTTTGTGTACAACAAGGTTGTACGCAGGTGAGATTCAGATTCACTGAATGGTTCCATAATAGAGCGTATCTCAGCAAGCAACTCGGGGTTCTTCTCTTCCGTTTTCGGCTTGCGCCTCATGGATATATCGTTCACGCACGCGAGACCGGTTTGAAATTCTTTGATTCCAACTTCCACTGCAGATCGGCCCCAGCCAAATACATCCTCAGCAACACGATGTTTGCCGTCCAACAACGACAAGGTTACATCTCCCATGGCACGCCGTCGTACAGGCCAGGGAATCAGGTTGATCAAACGCGAAATCAAGTCTACCAGTTCCGCTGATACTCCATTCCGAACTAACGTCGATGTTTTCATGCGCAGTCCCTCCTTTTTGGCAACATGAAAACATTATAAACGGTAATTTAGCATTTGCCAAGCCCCTAAGTCGGTACTTTTGTAGTCTGCTGGTGGGTTTATCGGGGATGGTGAATTCGATAAGCCCATTTGAAACCATTTTACTTACGAGTTCATTGAGATAACGGCTTGGCTTATGCTTTCCAAGCATTTTCGACATTTCCTTTTTCCCCAATTCGCTATCCCTGAGTCCATTGAGGAGTGAAATTGCCATTTCCGACTCTACCCCCGACTCTACCCCCTGACTTCAGAGCAGACTTGACCCCATTCCTCTTATTCTCTAACACGCAGTTCTGTCGTCTTTATCGGCAGAAACTGCTTGTTGGCTTTTTGGGTTAGGTTCATCTCAATTGAATTTTAAAAGAGCGTCCCACTGCTCCCATTATCTTGCTATCAATTGCAGCTACGTATTCTTCGCATCCTTGGGAGAACTCGGATGTTGTTATAAATATGCCCTTTTTTGCTCTTTTGCCTTGCAGTGCTCCGGCAAATTTCTGAATTTCCGGACGGGTGACAGTCTGTTCCCATTTTTTGGCTTGGATATAGATAATGTCGAGTCCGAGACGATCTTCCTTGATGATACCGTCTATTCCTTCATCCCCACTTTTGCCGATGGCCTCCCCAGCGTCTTTTCGAGATCCCCCGTAGCCCATTTTCACCAACACTTCTACAACGACTTTCTCAAAAAACGAAGGGGACGACTCCTTGAGTTGAGAAATAATTTCACTTGTCAGATTTTCTTTAAGACTTTCATATGCTTCTTCTATTTGCTCTTCGGGGGTTATGCTGGAACCTGGCTCATCAGGTGAAGTTGCTTCAATTTTCTTTCTTTTTAATTTGTTCTGTTCAGCTTTCCGGCGTTCCGCGAATTCTGGGAATTGCATTAAAAACCGTATGTCGATTTTTTGTGGCGGATTCTGCAAAACTTTTTGTCCACGGTCAGTGATTCGAAAAATCCCTCGTTGAGGATTTTCAAGAAGTTTTGCCATCTTCATGTATGCCCGCGCCCATGCCACACGATTGTGGAATATTGCCTGTCGGCCACTTGGCAAAAGTTCTTTCTGCTCCTCTTCTGACAGATGAAATATTTTCGCTAAATGATCTATTGCGTCCCGGTTTGAATGTTCTTTTGAATCTCCACAGAACTGTAGGAGGGGAAGCATAATGGTTTGGAAATCAGGGTATTGCCATCATTATTCCTCTAACGCGCAGTTCTGCCGTCTTTATCGGCAGAAACTACTTGTTGGCTTTTTGGGTTAGGTTCATCTCAATTGAATTTTAAAAGAGCGTCCCACTGCTCCCTTAAAGAGCGTCCCACTGCTCCTCTGCCACTGCTCCTCTGGCAAGCCTCTTTTTTAGTCCATCAATAATCTAATCTGGCGGAAGAATGGCGGAAGTGCAGAAATAAGGCATCAGAATTAGTTGGCTATATCTATTGCCTATTCCAATCGTCTGGCTCATTCCATAAAGAATCGGCTAAAAAACTTTGCAGGCCCTCCGCACTAACTATTGGAATTGTCCTTGTATAATCCAAATATAACATATCCGAGAGTAACTACATACTCTTTCCGAATTTATGACGTGGTGTTTAATATTTGGCGACTGAGCATAATGATAAAATACCCAATTTTTTTGTTCTAGGTTTACCTTGGAAATCTCAATATTACCGCTTTTTAAATCTGCCGTGCTTAAATCAACATCGCTTACCCATAATTTAGCTGTAGTAAATATTACAGGCATAAAAGACGCATGAAGCCATTTATCTTGATGCATTCTTGTTATGTTTTTTATTATCGGAAGCGCCCCATTTGCGATGCAATGTTTGCAAAAAAAATTGATTAGCCCATTCATGCCTCGTAATGACTGAGTTATAGCTTCATTATTTTACCTCTACTATTTTTGCCGTCTCCCTTCTCCCCACTTTTTACCTCAAAAGCCAGCCTGTATATACCCTGAATTTTGCTACCCAGTCCAACCTGATTTTAGGCCCAACGGAAGGAAGAACCATCTCCTGATTCACATGTATACTTTCCCTTACGATTCTTTCTCCAGCAGATATTTTTCGACTAACATATGGGGATTTTACAAAACACCAGTTTGACAAGGCCTGATTAGCACGTTTACACTCCCCTATAAAGAAGAAAGGCTCAAAGCTGTTTTGAAGAATAAAATCTATGTGAATTGGCACATCATTAATAGTGACGGGAAATTCAGAGACTTCAAACATCCAAGGAGATGTTCTTGCTTCAAAGTAAGCCTGCCCAGCTTTCAATATGGAATATTGGAAACTGTAGCCATTAGTATTAAGGGAATGTGTTAGTCCTTTATTTAGGCCTTGTTGCATAAGCTGATTAGCCTCCCATTTATAACTATTAAATTAAAGACTAAGACACACCATGCCAGATATACTAAATCTATAGGTATTTGATGATTTAAGAGTGTTCCCTAAGAACACTCTTTCCTTACAAAAGCACCCTAATGCTCCACATGGGCTTACCTCCACCCTGCTTTCAACCGTCAGCCACACGGCCGTCAGGACGGTTCGTATTTTTAGGATTGATTTGTGGGAAAAAGCAGTTTTATCCCTTCTTTTGCTCCAATTTCCTTTAGATCACAGCGGTCAGTAGAAATTCCAGGGATCTTTCTAAAGCCATCATTGAGCAAAAGTTTCGAACCTTTCCTATCGATGACCACAATCCGTCTGTTTTCATCTCTATCGAGCCAGTCGGAAATGACTTGATTGATGTGTTCATCTCCAAAGGAATATCCTATCACTGCCAACTCGCTATCTCTTTTCCAGCCGATGCTTGAAAGCCCTAAACAGATCCAAAAACGGTCCTTTTGCAGTGAGTTTGTTTCCCGTCCCGAAGATGATTTCAGGTTCATATCTCATATACCCAACAGTCCCAACTGGTGAGTTAATAAACTTTTCAATTTCGTCTTCCGTTGCCATTTCCAGGGGGGCATCATGAAAGAAGGATGGATCACTGATATGCCTTTTTCTTCTTCTCCAGTCAATCGAGCCGTGTATCTTTAGAAGCTCAATATCGGAGTCTGTTTCCCCGAAGTGGCCAGTTTCCAACCATCTCTGGAAGCCAGTATCAACGCCCACTCCAGCGAACTTTGCGGCGAGTTCAATAGTGTTATCATAGTTTAGTGTTGCAATTGTAAGCCGTTCCGTGACAGCGAAATTTACGAGTGGGAGTAAATGAGCAATCTTACTTTCCTCTTTAATCCACACAAACCTGCACAACAGTCTCAACATATGGAGGTTCGTTCTTTCAAAAATACCGCCTTTTGAGGAATCAGTGATTTTCGATAGCTCTTTTTCGAGAGCTGAAATAAATTGCTCCATTGTCCACTTGTCAGTAATAGCTTTGAGGCCCCGAAAGGCATTCCTTATATCGGCCCTGTTTCTTTCAAGTTCATTTATGAAAGGATGCCATTGGCCAACAAAAGGAGAAATCTCTAAGTCATCTCGATCGGCCAACGCTCGGGTGGCAGTGAAAACTTCCTCTACGTTGACCCCACTTAAAGGATTCCTGCCTTGAATACCAGCTCTAAAAAGCAAACCACCTATGACGAACTTGAGAGCTTTCAATTCCTCACGAACACGACGGTCTTCAAAATGCTTCATTATCTTCTCAGTCATTCCTACGGCTGTCGGAATCTCAGCATCGACAGAAGCCCCCGCACCTAATAACACTATTCTACTCATAATCCCTCTTTCTTTTGTGGGTCACCCAGTTCATGCACCCCCAAAAAACACAATAAACTGCGGGCTCTCGCAAGATGTTGGAATTAGCATTCATGTCCTTTGAGATGCTTTCCCTCTTCCAATGCCCCTGACCATAACGTGTGCAGGATTCCGGCGGTAAACATTCGAGATCTGTTTGGGTGGTACACAATCAGCATTTCTAAAACATCGCTTCAACTAGGCAACTCGACGGCGTTCCATCCCTGACCACGTGTAATATTCATCATTTCATTGAGTCATGAACTATTTTTTGGCATCAAGGCCTGGAGATGTCCACAACAACGACACGCAATCGGTGACGATCTTCTTCGGGGATGAGCGATTCCAGTGCTTGGCACAATCCGTCTGCGCTGTCAGGACGTTTGACACCAATCGGAAGTTTTGGCATCTTCCTACCTTTATCTTCACTTGACCAAAGGATAAGATAGATACCGAGTCCGCCAGCCATTGCATCGCGTGTATACAGTCGATCAAGCTGGGTTCGCCACGCTGTCCAAAGTTCAGCATGGAAATGGTGCTTAACCTCGATCGGCAAGAGCCGATCAATTCCCTGCAAAACCACTAAGTCGCATTCTTTATCCGCAACCATGTGGTGTTCTACTGTCGCTATAAGGCCATGGGCTCGTATCCTCCACTGTAAATCTTCTGCCAACAGCCCCGAGCAAACTTCTTCGTGTTTCGGTTCAATGAGTTTCTTTCCGTTTTCGTTCCAGTAGGCGCGGTACCTCTCTCTTTGAGTTTTCGTAATCTCTTGCGAGAGCGCCTCTAGATGATCAACACTAAATGCCAATAGGTCACCTGGAGTGGCAGGGGCTCGGTTCGAAATAGCCTCTGCAACTCTTTCAGGTGATGCGAATTGAAAGCTGGAATCACGCTGTTGTTTTTCGTATTGTGCGCGATGGTGTCTGATCAAATCGTGATAGCTTTTTAAGGCGTCGTCATTTTCCAATCGTCCAAGTTGGCGCCCGGCATCAGTCGAACGATCAGCAGCCAATGACCTGATCTGATTGGCTACAAATTCTGAGGCGTCCGAAGGGTCTCGACTGCCGTCCCACCCGTTAGACGGTTGGGCAACAAGCGGAAAACGTGTCCCCATAACCGACACTATTTCCGCACGCTGTAAGGATGTGAGACTAACAACTGCTTTCCCTTCGTAGCCAACACCTCTGATAATTTCGATGGCATTCCATAAGGCGGCGTTTTCTTCTGACATAAGCGTTCTCCAAGAGTTCAGATATTTGGTCGGGTCGACCACAAATAGGGCTGTACTCCAGATCGCGCGCACTTCCTGCGACAGTCCACTCCGTGCAAGTTCAGCCGTGCCGATCCTAATGGCAACCTGCTGCTCGTAGCGTAGGAGAATCGACACAAGCCTTCCAACTGTTTTGTACGCCTCACTAATCCCCGTTTTCAAAACATCGGCAGACAAAGATGCCAAAAATTCTTGGGAGTGGGAATCCCGGGCAAGCGCTGAAAATCCCGGCATTTCTTCATTTTGCTTAGCCGCTCCTAAGATCCACATCTCCTTGAGAACCGATTTCACAATGCTTGGATTGCGTCGCACTTCGCCAAGGACCCATTCTGTCAATGTTTCATCATATCTCGGAATTTCCGCTCCAGCGGGGATGGCCGTAACCACTGCCGCAATGCAGTTCGGCAGTGCCCTTTCAGGAATAATCATGCCTGCATTGTGTCTCAGAAACACGGACACCGTCAATAGAATGCGGGGGCGGAAAAATTTTGTTTTCCAGCCAGCTCTCGATTAATGCCAATTTTTTCGGGATATTCGGGATTTTCCACATAACATATGAATCCTTGAACAAAAGCATCTGCGATATCCTCATTGGTTGCGCTGACAAGACGTTCGCGAGCATCGGAAATGCCATCGAAATCGTAATGGAGTCCTTGATAAACCTACAGCCGCCCAAGCAAGTAGTTCTTCTTCTTTTCCCAGTCTAATAGCTCGTGAGACGGGAAGAAAAGGACGCGATATTCTGAGCGCGATTTTCAGAGCGTCTGCGAAGCTCTTCTGTACGATGCTCCAAATTCTTCATTCTCCATCTTGGGATTTCGCAGTAGTTCCAATTTCCGAGCGCTTCTGCCACATCATCCCGCTCTCTTAGGAATCCAAAGCCTGCTTCAGCTTGCGCTACAGATGCTCCCTCCGCCGGAAACCAAGACAGATACATACGAAAAAGGTCAGCAGCGCGCTCCGGATTGTGCTCTTTTTCAGCCCTCGACAAAAAGAACCTGCTTTGCGGGACGAGCCACACTTTCATCGGAAGCATATTCCAAAGATCGTGGGCGACGAAAAGCCAGAAGGATCGTTCCTCGTTTGGCGGGTCATCGCACAGTAGTTCGAATACCCCTTCAAAAAGCGTCGGCTCCTGTTGGAATCGTGCTTTCATAGACGTCAGAGTGTCTTCGTAATGGTATTCTCGAATAACCAGCATTTTCCTTAGCCAATCGGACAAATGCAGAGGTGTAATTGGAGCAGGACTATCGAGACGCCGCTTTAACCAGTGCTCGAAAAGAGACTGAAATTCAAAACGGCGCCCCCCATTCATGGAGCTATCAACATCCAAAGAGCGCTGTCGAGAAGTTCATCTAATTCTGAATCGGAAGGCAGATCAATCAATGGATTGAAACGTCCGATAATAGGATCTTTCTGCTTGGCAGTAGAAGCCTGTTCCAGGATCGAAAGTATCCGACGTGCCAACTTCCCGGATTCCGTGGTCAAGCGGAGTAGATCGACTCGGATTTCCGGAGCAGCTATGTCATCCACAGCTTGGGCGAGTTCACGGTCAAGACCCTCCAATTGGACCGGATCATTTTGGATTGATTTATATAAGGCCTTTAATGCGTTTGATCTGAGCCATGTAGAGTTGGTTTTTTCAAAAACCATGTCTCGTAAAATCTCAATCAGCCCTATATGTTCGGTGCTGCCTGCAATTGCTTCGAGCACTGCGAATTTCAGGTGATTTCCTGTCGCCGGGTCTTGAAGAATCTCTTCGAGAGTTTTCGCTGTGTTTGCATTGGCCAGTCCACTAAACGAACCATGATCCTCCTCCCTCGTTAGAAACCAAGGGTCATGAAGTTGCCTCAGACCGGCCCAGATTGCGCATTGAGCATTTGGCGATAGGACGCTGGGATCACCATAAGTAACAACGCCGTAGGGATCTCGTTCGACATAAGTTTCTGCGACATGTCCAAGCTTACACATTAGCCAAGCAAAAAGGCCTCGGAGCGAGGAAATTGGTTTTCCATCAACAGCGCATATGAGTGCCAATACTCGATCAACCGGAAGGCCGTTGGCTATACGATTCGACAGGTCCTCTGCGGCCAAGAATTCCATGAGTGTTCGATGGGCAGGCTCGAACAAATCCGTTTTTGGGGAATCAAAAAGCCGCCGCTTCAACACAGCATCAAGATCGTTTCTGTTCGAATACGGCACTGCGGAGAGGGGAACATAGCCAGCCTCATCCGCCGTTTCTGTGCGAGAAATACCAACAGAATTGGAGAGGAGTAGAGTAGAGGCAGCCGCGCTTCCCGCTTTACGCAAATCAGCAGGCTGAGACCTGTATGCCCCACGTCCAACATGTGCTGGATTGACTTCTTTACTCAGTTCAGAAACACCGATCTCGAATGCCTCGAATTTGTTTCGTGGTTTTTTGTCACTTTCCCAAGCGCGGGCTAATAGCTCAAGGGTTTGAGGATTCTCAAGCAACTTTCCGAGCCCCGCTGAGGCAGTTTCCTCCAGAAATACAGAAGGATTTTGCACAATTCCCTGCACCGCATCCAAGATTTCATCACGTGACATCGGACAGAGTTCAAGAACCAAGACCCGCCCGGACGCACTGGCGACTCTCAATACCTCTTGATCCGTTGATCCGAACCAATCGGCCGCTCTGCACGATAGACGAAATTCAGGTTTCTTTAGAGAACAAAGTGTTTTGGCAATTTCAGAACTTGCGTCTTTTCCGCTTGCGATAGTCCTATACTCATCGAATGCATCGAGGAAAATTGGGGCATTGGCGTCCACACGGGGATCAATCAGGAATTTTCGTACAGTAGTATAATTCGTTCCTGCGGCGGCTTTGAACAGCCTTGTTTTTCCCATTCCCGGGTCGCCGAGGAGGATTATCGCGGCTTCCTTCTCGAATTCAGCTAAGGTTCCGTTTTCTTCCCTTCCTTTACCCGTGCCGTCATCTCTGATACGCAAACTCCGAGACAATACCTGGATCATATAGCTTATTGCCCCCTCTATAACTTAGACACTCAAGAGCACGCACTGTGGGGATAATTTGCACAAATGTTTTCATGCCCTCGGTCTCAAGCTGGCATAAAAAACTCTGTTTCCGGTGGGGCGGGCAGTTCCTTGACCGTATTTGGAACCGACTTTGAAGCTGAAAGCACTGGGCACTTGCAGGATTTCCGCGTATCCCAGGGCCTGCTGCATGCCGTGACCGACCGTGTGATGATTGTCTTTGGCTTCCACCACGGCGATGGGGACACCGGGTTCCCGGTAGAGTACATAGTCCGCGAATTTCTTCTTTTTCTTGTTGCGACTCGACAGGTTGCCCCTGACGATAACCGGGCCGGGGGTGAGGGTCACCTCGCGCCGGATCTGCCGAACAGGGTCCCATCCGGCGCTCTTGATGGCGGGGGTGATGAACAGATCGCAGATGTCGGTTTCGCTGCATTCCTTTTTGTGGAATTCGTTCAAATGATGCCTCTACGTTGTGCCTCACAAAGGCTACTGTGTGGGGCAGCGGGACGCTCTTTTATAATTTAATTTAAATTGGATATATCTCATACGGCGCTTGCCAAAAAAATTGGAGATGAGTTTAACCAGCATCGGATTTTCATTGCAGCGGGGAGAACCAACGCAAGAAGCCTCAATTATTCACCTGAGCATGATTTACTAAATTTTGAAAGAGCGTCCCGCTGAATCATTTTAAGCAAAATCCATTATCAGTTGTAAAAGATATCTATCTTAAAATATTCTCTATAGAAACCTTTATCCCTCGTAATAAGCGAATCCGCCTTCACGCTGGAAAAGGCTCCTATCAGAAAGTCAGGGATGATTCTGTCTTTTCGTTTTCCTCCCCTTGCCACATAGTCTTTCCATTCCCTTCCCGCTTTCCATAAGACCTCTCTTGTGAGCGGAAAAACATCTATTCCGGTTTCATTCAGAAAGGCATCAAGAGCGGTCCGGGAAGCAAACTGAGGACAAAGTTCCGCATACACGATGGAGCAAATCGACAGTCTTCCATTCTCGGAGGCCTTTTTGAGAACCTCCCTGGATGGGATGCCATGAACTGGATCCGGTAAGAGTATATCTAACAACACACATGTATCCACGGAGTAGATCACCGGTCGCCTCTCATTTCCTTGATTACTTCATCCGTTGAGACATCCTTTCCAAGAAAGCCAAAATATCGATCAAAAGGAGAGTCCGTTTCTTTTTGTATCGTCATCGCCGAACCGGATGCTTCGAAAGAGATTCTGTCTCCCGGCCTGAGGGCCAAATGCTCTCTTATTTCTTTTGGAATAACGACTTGCCATTTTCGGCTGACCTTTGCTTCTACTGCCATCTTTTTCCCCTCCTTTACGTTTTAGATCGTAAGTCAGTGTAGATCGCGTTAACTCGAAAGTCAAGCGTGGAAGAAATAGGGGAGTTCTCATATATTGTTACAAAATTATGGTTCAATTTCATCTTAGATGGCCAACGCCCAGCTTGAGAGGTGCGAATGAAGCGCAGCGGAATGAGCATCCTTCTCCAAGCTGATGTTCGGCAGTTTATATCCTACCCTTCCAATAGTCCGGTTTCCTGTGAAGATTCGCGATTGCCACGACCAGGATTTCTCTTTCTCGTATCTGGTAGATAATTCCATATGGGAAACGCCGAGTTTAACATCTTCTTGTTCGTTTTGAACAGGGGCGCCATGCTTCAGGAAATTCGCCAATCCTATCCAGAGCATTCAACACCTCGGTAAGAAATGCATCGCCGAGACCCGGAACTTCGTAATTGTAATACTCGATGGCATCATCCAGTTCAATTTGTGCAATCTCTAGAAAATTTATCTTCATTTTTCCTCTACCTGTATTTTTGAAGAACCTTTTCTAATGATATCGCCTTGATTTTTCCTTGTTCATAGGCATTGATTCTATCCTCAGCCTCTTTTGCCCACAGTTCGTCAATTTCCTTATCGGGCTTATCGAGAATAGAAAGCAACTTATCAATGAGTTGTGCCTTTTCAGAGGGTTTAAGCGTTAATGCCTCTCTAAGAATATTATCTGTGGTAGTCATTTTTCTCTCCTTACGGTTTTGTTTTATTTTCAATCATTATTCTTAAAATCATCATGCCGAACAAGTCATTAAAGGGACGGATTCAGTCCCTTCAATACCTCAAACAGGGTGTCCCCAGCATTTTCCCGGCCCTGTATGAAAAACCCGGTATCTTTTTCGTCATCATCCTATCTCATTCGAACAGGGGATGCCCGATTTCAGTGCTCCTGCGACGGTGTCCCATATTTCCGGGAGTTGCCGTCGTGTCAATAACATGGATGAATTGGGATAGAGGGGTTGACAAAAAATTGTTTTTCAGCAGGTTCACGTACAG
>CAVVEP010000020.1:0-117636 GCA_963747015.1 uncultured delta proteobacterium | reverse complement strand
CCAGCGATCCATGGCCGAGATCCTTGACCGGTTTCCACGGTTCGGCGAAGACCGCATGTCCCCCTTCCTCCGGATGATGGTTGAAAAGCGCCTCATGTTCAGCGAAAAAGACCGTTATCTTGCGCTGGCGGTAGCCGGATAGAACGCCTTTAACTTTTCGCTTCATTCCGGGATAACGGATACGGGGTGTGTAGAGAATGCTCGACGGGATTGTCGGCAGGACCTGGTCCTTCGCAACCAATAGAGTGGGTCCGGCAAGCACCAAGCCGGCGGAAAGGGTGGTCCTCAATGAAGTTCGGAAAATACGCCATACTCCCCATCGTCAACCAACTCTTTCACCATCCCCGAAAAATCAGCCGTCCCTCTCCCCAATACGGAGGCCTTGTACAGAGCCGAGACTCGGCCCAGTTCATCCAACTCCTTCGAATATAGGCCCCCAATGCACTGTTTCCCTCTTCCAGGTTATCACCGTCTTTCTCGGCAAAGAGCGGCTTTTGGGGATTAACCCAGCCCCGTTTCTGATGCCCTTCCAAAATAGCGGCGCACCGGCAGGGATTGGCGTCGCTGAAAATGAGAATATAGGGACAGGCGAATTATTGTTATGGGCTTTTCGCTATTCATGAACTCCTGTTCACCCCATTTGCCAAACAGGGCATTTCAAGGCTTGGAATCAGTCTTTCCCGTTGATTCTTTTCCTCTAAAAGGACCTATCAACGGTCGGTGAAGGGTCGTCCAAGATGCAGCAGCAAAAAAGACCTTGAGACTGCATTCCTGCCAGGGTTTTTGAATAAAATACAACGGACCTCAATTTAAGATGCTTTGCATGGTTCTTTGCGTGGCCATCCGGATAAAAATCCCTTTTTCAGAGGTTTGATCCATGGATGTTTCCTTGTAGCTGATTTTTCCCCGATACCGCCCTTTCAGTTCCATCTCTCCAAAACTATCCATTTGAAGTAGAACGTCCGAACATTCAGGACAGGCGGGTCCATGATGGATTTCGGCTTCACGGAAATAGGGGATCCATCCCGGATCAATCGGCTCTTCGACAAAATCGGGTTTTATCCCACAAATCACACATTTCATAATTTACTTCCTTTCTGGAATGGTTCCAGGAAAACAGCTTGAAATTCATCATGTTTTCAAGCAAGCATATGGGTGAAAGGCGTCGTCCTGAAATCTCGGTCTTATTTGGATTATCGCCCAATCTGGAAATTTCTTGACCCATCAGTTCCTTCCAAGGTACTTTTCGGAAACTGGTTCGATTTGGAGGCGGGCCATGACCCGCGCCCCAAAGGTCTCGGGATGGTGCCTGTTGAGCCGGGGTGTGTGTCCTTGTAGGCAGTCAGCTTCACACCGCCCAATCGGGGAGCGGAAATTTCAGCGATACATTCCCTGCTTCTCGAAACCAACGATCCATTCGAAATATATCGAGCCGTGGCGGAAAAGGTGAGGAAACGCCAAACGGCATCCACATAATTGCCGCCAACCTCCGTGAACGTTCGGAATAGCCGTCGGTTCCCGGCGGTTATCGCTTCCTGATCATCCCATTTGCATCTCGGAATACGCTTCAGGAGCTCTCTCGCTTACCCCGTGATCGATCAGTCGACGTCGAATCGGTCGAGGCTCATGACCTTGTCCCAAGCCGCCACGAAGTCGTGCACGAACTTCTCCTCTGAGTCCTCACTTCCGTAGACCTCGGCCACAGCCCTCAGCTGCGAGTTCGAACCGAAGATGAGGTCGACGCGGGTGCCGGTCCATTTGAGTTCGCCTGTCTTGCGATCACGACCCTCAAACACCTCTCCGTCTTGTGAGGTGGCGAACCACTCGTGCCCATGTCGAGCAGGTTCACGAAGAAGTCATTCGAAAGCGTCTCCGGCCGCTTGGTGAAGACGCCATGCTGCGACCCCCCGAAGTTGGCGTTCAAAGCCCGCATCCCGCCTATCAGAACCGTCATCTCGGGAGCGGTCAACGTCAGCAGCTGCGCGCGATCGACCAGCATCTCCTCGGCCGATGCCGCGTACTTCGCCTTCTGATAGTTGCGGAAGCCATCGGCTTTCGGCTCCAGGACACTGAACGACTTCGCATCGGTCTGCTCGGCTGAAGCGTCCGTGCGTCCAGGCGTGAACGGAACGGTCACCTCATGGCCGGCCATTCTCGCCGCTTGCTCGACGCCAGCGCATCCACCCAAGACGACCACGTCGGCGAGCGAGACTCGCTTCCCGTCAGATTGCACCCTGTTGAACTCAGCTTGGATTCCCTCGAGGCTCTTGAGCACGGCGCGCAGCTTGGCCGGCTCGTTTACCTCCCAGTCCCTCTGTGGCGCGAGCCGAATGCGAGCCCCGTTCGCTCCGCCGCGCTTGTCGGAGCCGCGGAAGGTGGATGCCGACGCCCACGCCGTCGAAACCAGCTGGGAGACGGACAGTCCTGAACCAAGGATCTTGCCCTTGAGCTCCGCGGCATCGCGCTCGTCGATCAGTTCGTGATCGACTGCGGGCACCGGGTCCTGCCAGATCAGCGCCTCCGCCGGAACCTCCGAGCCAAGGTAGCGGGAACGCGGGCCCATGTCGCGGTGCGTCAGCTTGAACCACGCCCGTGCGAACGCATCCGCAAATTCCTCGGGGTTCTCCAGGTAGTGCCGCGCGATGGGCTCGTAGATAGGGTCGAACTTCAGCGAGAGGTCCGCCGTGGTCATCATCGGCCGAACCTTCTTGGATGGGTCGAACGCGTCAACCACCAGGTCCTCATCGGCGACGTCCTTGGCCAGCCATTGGTTCGCGCCGGCCGGGCTCTTCACCAGCTCCCAGTCGTACTTGAACATCACCTTGAGGTAACCCATGTCCCAGGTGGTCGGATGCGGCTTCCAGGCGCCCTCGATGCCACTGCTGATCGTATCCCGGCCCTTGCCGCTGCGGAAGCTGCTCTTCCAGCCCAAACCCTGCTGCTCGATAGGAGCGGCTTCGGGCTCCGGACCCACAGACGAAGGATCTCCCGCGCCGTGGCATTTGCCGAACGTGTGCCCGCCCGCGACGAGTGCGACGGTCTCCTCGTCGTTCATCGCCATGCGCGCGAAGGTCTCGCGCACGTCTCGGCCGGAGGCGACCGGGTCGGGGTTGCCGTTCGGGCCTTCCGGGTTCACGTAGATCAACCCCATTTGGACTGCGGCAAGGGGGTTCTCAAGGTCCCGGTCGCCCGAGTAGCCGCTTGTCCTCCCAGCCACTCGCTCTCGCCGCCCCAGTAAACGTCTTCTTCAGGCTCCCAGATGTCCTCGCGCCCGCCGCCGTAGCCGAACGTCGTGAAGCCCATCGACTCGAGCGCGCAGTTGCCTGCAAAGTCATGAGATCGCCCCAGGAGATCTTGCGGCCGTACTTCTGTTTGATGGGCCAGAGCAGCCGGCGGGCCTTGTCGAGGTTCACGTTGTCCGGCCAGCTGTTCAGGGGCGCCAAGCGCTGATTGCCTGATCCCGCGCCCCCTCGGCCATCGCCCATGCGGTAAGTGCCCGCGCTGTGCCACGCCATGCGGATGAACAGCCCCCCGTAGTGGCCGAAGTCAGCTGGCCACCAGTCCTGAGAGGTGGTCATCAGGGCATGGAGATCCTGCTTGACGGCGCCTAGGTCGAGCTTCTTGAACTCCTCGGCGTAGTCGAAGCCCTCGCCCATCGGGTCGACCTGCGGCCCGTTCTGGTGAGGATCTTCAGGTTGAGCTGGTTGGGCCACCAGTCCCGGTTCGACGTGCCGCCGCCGGCAACGTGTTTTTTTGCTCCGCCCGTCACCGGGCACCTGCTCTCTTCATTCATAATGCTTCCTCCTTTCGTTTTCTCAAATGATTACCGTGCTGCTGAAAATATCATGCTCTGCGCCCATCCATTTGATTGCAGAAAGGGAATATCACATGATAATGATTATCAATCAATAGCAAAAAAATATATCAGACTTCCTTTCCCATGCAATTGCCGCATATACCGAAAAAGTCCAACCTATGATTCAGAATTTTAAAATTAGTTTCCAACGCGACCTCTTTCTTCATTTCATCCAGGCTTTCCAGGTCCGCATCGACAATTTTCTTACATTTGACGCAGATGACGTGTGGATGGGGGATGGGCTTGTTCCCATCATAGCGGTTGCTCCCATCCGGGAACCCCAATTCAAGAACTTCTCCGAGCGACTTAATTAGCAGGATATTTCTGTAGACAGTGGCAAGACTCATCGTCGGAAAGTCTTTTTTTATTCGGTCATGGATATTTTCAACACTGGGATGGCCTTCGCTCTTGGCAAGAATTTCAACGATAGCCATCCGCTGAGGAGTTATCTTGTGACCATTATCCCTTAATTTTTGGATGATGACTTCAAATCGTTTTTTATGGTCCGCCAACCGAGGCCTCTCAAGGCTAAATGATAATTATTTTTATTTAGCATCGATTTTCTTTTAAGTCAACCCCTATCAATCGTTCCCCATGGGATAACTTCATTGAATGATCTGTATCTATCGCAAAAGCAACGCCTTGTCAGCGTTCCTTATCGGGTTTCGGGCTTGACGACGAAAGATACAACCGTATGTAGTTAGAGGACTTTGTTCTGTTCGTAATGGAGACGAATAGCAGCCTGAGGTAATTTATGAGCGAAGAGATCTTCTTTCGCAGCATCTTTGAGAACTGTAATGACGGCATAATTTTTTTCAACGGCAAGACGCGGAAAATCCTCTTCGGCAACGGGGCTATGGCCAGGTTGCTGGGATGTTCCACGGAGAGCCTGGCCGGCCGTTCCATTGCATCCTTGCATCCCTCTGATGAGTGGCAACGCATTGAACGGGAATACCAGAAACATGTGATAGGCGAGCTTTCGCTCACCGGTGGGATACCCGTAGTTCGCGATGACGGATCCATCTTCCATGCGGACATCAGCTCAAGCCCGGTAACCCTTGCGGGAAAGCCCTATTTTTCGGCCTTCTTCCGCGACATTACCGAGCACAAACAGGCAATAGACGCCCTCAGAGAGTCGGAATTGGTCTTTTTGAAACCGCGAAGCGAATCCAGATACTTCCGATAAGCGGGTTGGGAGATATCCCCTCGGGTGCGTACGGGCTCGATATCCCGCGCGTCGAGGGCCTGGCTCACCAGGGCTGCACTACTCCTGAGCCGGTTTTTCAAATTGTCCATCAGGCTGCCCACGGCATTGAGATAAAAGTAGGTACCGATGCTGCCGGAAACAAAAAGGACCGCCAGCAGATGGCTCATGAAAAGTTTTCGTGCAATGCTCAGTCGCATATGGATCCCTTTTTTTCTCATTCAACGTGGAAACGTTTCTCATTTCCAGCGGGCATATTTCCCTCTTTTTTCAGGCGAGAACATATTCAGTTTCCGTATTTCAGTCAAGGAAAAAGGAACCAGCAGGATCAAGGAGAAATGAAAGGCAAACCTTGATTTTTGATTAACCGCGGACGGACGCGGATGGAGGCGGAGGAACCGGACTTATGAATCCGCCGACCTGGCAAATCCATTACTCACCCGCCTTTCAGGCATACGGTTTTTGGCCGGGCAGGTCGTCCGGACTGGGGAGAAGGCGGATTCTTCCGTATTGCCTACAGTCAGGTGCAAAATGTGGTGGAGTTTGCCAACTCCGCGGTAGGCCTGACAGGACTTGTTGCGCCGGAGAATAGGATATTTCCGGAGATCACGGCAAATGGAGCGCGTAATATTGCGGTGAAAACCGAAGATACCGTCAACATTGCCGTAAGTCTCGATCCCGTGAATCAATCCGAGGCAAACCGTGTGGACTGGTGGATCTGGAGGACGGGACCGGATGGTACGTTCAGTTACGACGTAAGCACCTGTACCTGGCAAAAGGGGCTTTTTCCCATACTCCTGCCCGTTTTCCCGCTGGAGACCTATGCCATTTGGAACGGGAATCTTTTCAGGGCGGGGCAATATCAATTTCATTTTGCCGTTGACGACAATGACGACGGGGTATTTGACGGCACATGGCAGGCTGATATCGATGTCAATGTGTCTCAACCATCTGACGCCGAATAGTATAATCGGACAACTCATGCAGTCGCCGGGCCGAAGTGCGCGGAGGCGCTGGTTGCGAATACATATTCCTTCATCCAGATGGTGACGACTCCAAGGGCGACGTCATATTCGGCGAAGGGCCTTATAACCGGCGGGGATTGGGATGTATCCAATCCCCGCCCGATCATATCTCATCATCTGTTGTTTTCAGGAATACCACACGAATTTCATCTCTTTTTTTTCATGGCTTTTATTTTCAAGGCGACCTCCTTCCATCGCTCCTTTTCCACACGGTCGGCACTTTTGTGTTGGCGATGGGACAGATATTCCAGCTCACGTTTCATTTTCCGGTAGTTTTCAAGCCTCTCCTTTGATATTTCATCTTCCCTGGCCGCCTCGAGGACCCGGCATCCGGGCTCGTGGGTGTGGCTGCAGTTTGTAAAACGGCATTCCAGACCAAGCCTTTCAATCTCGGGAAACGCCGTTTCGATTCCCTTATCCACTTCCCAGAAGGCGATTTCCCGAATTCCGGGGTTGTCGATCACCATCCCTCCTTGGGGCATCATGATCAGATCCCTGGAGGTGGTGGTGTGCTTCCCCTTGCCCACGCGGGTGCTTATGGAACCGGTGAGTTGTACGGTTTCGCCGTAAAGCCTGTTTATCAGGGTGGATTTGCCCGCACCGGAAGACCCCGCCATGGTCGTGGTCCGGCCCGGGGACAGATAGGATTCCAGAGAGATCAGACCTCGGTCATCCGATGCCGAAACCAGGTGAATGGGAACAGCCAATGCCACAGCCTTCACCTCGCCGACAAAACGCTCCGGATCCCGGTGAAGATCCGCCTTTGTCAGGATGATGACGGGATTCAGGCCGCAGTTGTAGACAAGGGTCAGGTACCGCTCTATGCGGCGCAGGTTAAAATCCTGGTCAAGGCCGGAAACGATGAATACGGCATCAAGGTTTGCCGCGATGACCTGTTCCTTTTTAGGCTGTGCATCCTGTTTGTTATGTGCGCCGGAAGCGCCTCTGGACAGGGCATTTTTTCGTACCAGCACCCTGTAAATCATCGAATCGCGTATGAGGACCCAGTCCCCTGTGACCGGATAGATGCCGTCGGAGTCATGTTTGATCCTTCCGGCCAGGGTGGAAAGCCATTCGCTTTTGCCGTTGCTTGTAAGAAAGCTGTTTTTTCTTACCCCGACCACTCTGGCCGGGATATAACCGTCGTTGGGAGACTGATCTAATTGTGTCTGAAAATAGGAACTCCATCCCATCCGTGAAAGGTGATGAATGTTGTCGCTCTTATTGGTATCTTTCTTAATGCTCATTGTTGCGTCCTTCCTCTGTCTTTGCCTAAGATTTTACCGTTTCTTAAAGGCGCCTGAAACCGCACAAGGCAGTGCCCGGAGCCCACCGGTGCTTTTGATTATTTCTTGATATTTTGATGCAGGCGGTGTTGCCGACAGAGGACGCAACTATAGCGGTAGATTCTCGATCAGAGATCCGCGGGGGAACAGACTGGGTGAAGTAAATCCGTCTTTAAAACGGAACAGCTTTTCTTGGATACTGCAAAACGATGATCAATCAGTTCCCACCAGGTTGGACCCCTTGTCGGCAACGATTGACGCAATATCCATTAATTTCATAAACATAAAAAAACCTCTTTCATATGCTTCTCATTGAGGTCCCTTTCATATACGATGAACCGGGGCGCTGTCAAGAATAACCGATAATTAATGATTGCACCATATATCCAAATATTTTTGTTCCTCGTATCCAAAATACATTCAAGACCCTATTGCGGATACTTTCGTGTTTTGATAATTTTTAAATATTTGGCAGAGGAGATTTCGGTTCAACTCCTCTTCCTGAAATACACCACTCCTCAAGGTTCCGAATCAATCATTTACTTGTCCAGAATCGTTGTGATTGCCAACAAAGGAAGGGGAAGTCTATTGCCAACAAGCTAACAAAATCGAGAAAAGGAGGAAAAATGAAAAAGAACACAATAGTGACGGTTTTCGCCATGTTTTTCGTTGTTCTGCCGTTGATCGCCTACCCGGTTTTTTCAGCGGGCGCTGCTGACAAAAAACCCAACATTCTTTTGATTGTGTCCGACGATACCGGCTATGGCGACCTCGGGGCCTATGGCGGAGGTGAAGGACGCGGTATGCCCACACCCAACTTCGACCGCCTGGCGGATGAAGGCATGACCTTTTTCTCATTTTACGCCCAGCCGAGCTGCACTCCGGGCCGAGCGGCGATGCAGACCGGGCGCATACCGAACCGCAGCGGCATGACGACGGTAGCCTTTCAGGGCCAGGGAGGCGGCCTGCCCGCGGCTGAATGGACGCTTGCGTCCGTGCTCAAACAGGCCGGCTACAAGACCTACTTCACCGGCAAGTGGCATCTGGGGGAGTCCGACTACGCGCTGCCCAACGCCCAGGGCTATGATGTCATGGAGCACTGCTTCCTTTACCACCTGAACGCCTACACATATGGCGATCCGAAATGGTTCCCCGACATGGATCCGAAGCTGCGAGAGATGTTCAACAAGGTGACCAAGGGCTCGCTGTCCGGCAAGGCGGGAGAGAAGCCAAAGCAGGACTGGAAAGTCAATGGCGAGTACGTGGACACACCGGAAAAAGGGATTGTGGGGATCCCCTTCCTGGACAAGTATGTGGAGCAGTCGGGCTTGAGGTTTCTGGAGGACGCCGCGAAAAACGCCGACCAACCGTTCTTCATCAACATTAACTTCATGAAGGTGCACCAGCCAAACCTCCCGGCGCCCGAATTCGAGCACAAATCGATCTCCAAGACCAAGTACGCCGACTCGCTCGTGGAACTCGACGCACGCGTCGGCCGCATCATGGACAAACTGCGCGCGCTCGGCCTGGATAAGAACACGCTGGTGTTCTGGACCACCGACAACGGCGCCTGGCAGGACGTCTATCCGGACGCCGGCTACACACCGTTTCGCGGCACCAAGGGCACGGTCCGTGAGGGGGGGAATCGCGTGCCGGCAATCGCCGTGTGGCCTGGAAAAATAGCAGCCGGCGTGCGTAACCACGACATTCTTGGCGGTCTCGACTTCATGGCCACTTTTGCAGGCGTGGCGGGATTGAAACTGCCGGAGAAAGACCGCGAAGGACAGCCGATCATTTTCGACAGCTACGACATGTCGCCCGTGTTGTTGGGCGAAGGCAAGAGTGCCCGCAAATCGTGGTTCTACTTCACTGAGAATGAACTGTCCCCCGGCGCGGCGCGCGTCGGCCACTACAAGGCGGTCTTCAACCTGCGCGGCGACGACGGGCAGGCGACCGGCGGTCTTGCGGTCGACTCGAACCTCGGCTGGAAAGGGTCGGAAAAGTATGTCGCCACGGTGCCGCAGGTCTTCGATCTGTTGCAGGACCCGCAGGAGCGCTACGACCTTTTCATGAACAACTTCACGGAGCACACCTGGACGTTGGTCACTTTCAACCAGGCGATCGGCGATTTGATGAAAACGTACATTGAATATCCACCGCGAAAGTTGCAGAGTGAAGGCTACACCGGTCCGATCACTCTGAACCGGTATCAACGCTTTATGAACGTCCGGGAATCTTTGAAGAAGGAGGGCTTCTCCCTCCCGATGCCATCCGGCAATTGATAACCGCAAATCCGCAAAGATTCACCAACTACTCACAAAGGATCAGGGCCGCCGCTTCCAAGGGGCGGCCTTTAGCTTTGCGATAAGGTGACGACGCTAAGCGTGAATATGCCTATGGTCCGGCAAACGGGCTGCCGGACACGAAGTTCGGCGCCTTCCCACAGTCACTGATGGACGAGGCAAAGAAAAAAGGCTGGGTTGTCATCAGCATGAAGAAAGACTGGAAAGTCATTTTTCCACCAGCAAAACGGTGAAACAGGACGGAGGCGATGGACCGCCGGATCATCGGGAGTCGGAAGCCTCCGTGATATGCGACATCCATCAGAGCAATCCAAGCGGAAAACAACCGCGAAGGCAGAGGCAGGTCTACGCAGGGCTATAGTCCGCCGAGGGTTGATAGGGCGTACCGTCCGACGCACGTCGTTTTGCCGCCACATCCTTGATATATTTGGCAAACTCCGGGTAATGCTTGAGAACGCGCTCGAAGTTGTCTTTGTCCAGGGTGTACAGATCGCAATAGTCCGTGGCCCGAACGCTTGCGGTTCGGGGCTGACTATACAGGAGGGCAATCTCGCCAAAGAGGGCCCCGTCCCCGAGGGTTGCCAGAATGACTTTTCCATCCGGAGAGATCACCTCCACTTCTCCGTGGCTGATAAAGTACATATTTCGACCGATTTCACCGGCCCGGAAGATATAGGTGCCGGGTGTAAAGATGGCCGGTCTCAGTTCAAATGCGACGTCCCGTATGAGTTCCAGGCCCCCTCCTTTTAGAAAGGGAACTTTTTCGATGAATTCCCGTTTCAAAAGGAGGGAAACCTCGCCCTGGAGGCTGGGAGGAAGACCGCTTAGCACGGCGGACTCATCATAGCCCAAGCGATGTTCCCACAGGTAGGAATAATACTCATAAATCCGGCGTTGCAACGAATTAGGGATATGGCGGTATCGTAGAAAAGCTGAGAGTCTTTCCATGTTGGCCAGGTAATGGGCTCTCGCCATATCCAGATTGGCCAACAAATTTGCAACGTTTCCAATGACATACCCATAAACGCCGACGCCGAGGACCATGACAACCATAGTGTACGCCATTTGAAGGTTCGTCTTTGGGATGATATCTCCGTACCCAACGGTCGTGAGCGTCGTAACGCACCAATAAAGCGCCTCCACATACTCGTCTATCGCATGTCCAGCCTCAAGAGGCCTGTGCAACCACAGCCAGCCGCAGGCCAGCCAATGGGAGGTCAAGGTAAGCCAGAAAAGAAAGGTGGCCAATCGAAAGGCCGTGCTGTGATGGATCTGGCGCCGCCGCCTCTGATAGAGAAACTGCGCAACACGCGCCAGTTTCAAGATCCGCAGCGCTTGCAGAATGGGCAGGCCAAAAATAGCGGTAAAGGGAATGGCAGGCAAAAGATCCACCACGAACCAACCCTTGAGGTAGTGAGTGATCCTGGCGCGTCTGTTGGAAATGCCCCCGCTCCCGCCCCTGGCAGCGCGAAAAAAGTTGATGACCATGTCCGCAAAAAAAACCAGGGCGATCCCCCAGTAATGTGTCTCGAACTGCGTGTTGCTTTCCGAAATATGAAAGACCAACCGCAACGGTATGGCAAGAGATGCGGAAGTGGCGCCCAACATGACCAGGATATTCCAGAGACGGAACAGCATTTCAGCGCGACCCCTGTGTATTTTGCTCCCCATTAAACGGACGTGAACCAACCTTCCGCGACAGGATATATTAAATCCGAACGGGGATGCAATACGATTCTTCGCAGCGATTCCGAATCTTATTCAAGAATCCTTGCAGGAACGGGAGTCACGAGCTGAATCGAGAGGATGGGCTTGATCCCGTGCACCCTTGCCGGGATTTGGCTGAAGGGCTCTTACCCCCAATCTTCCGTCAGCCCGCGTTCCCCCAGGTTTCCGTAACGGTGATAGGTATTGCACACGCTCTGCTCCCGGAAATACCGGAGCAATTCGATGCGGCCTTCCATCACCACCGGTGATGCGCAAATGTGTTCCCCGCGTTTTGCGGCCGCCTCGTATACCTTCTGAGGTACGCGGTCGGGGGCCGCGTAACGGATGCGATCGATCTTTGGAAAAGGTTTGATCAGATCATCATCCGATTGGATTGTGAGACCGGTTCCCTGGAGAATCTTTTTGCCTTCCACTCCATACAAAAAATCCATCGCCTTGCTTTGGACACCCCGCGGCACGGTGACCACCAGCCGGCACCCTGAGATTTTTGCGGCCGCAATTCTTGCCAGGATATCAAAGAGGGTGTCATCCGGGTGAATACGAACCAATACCCGGTCAATCGTTCTATACCGGAGGATGTTGTCCTGTCCCCGCAGGTGGAAATAATCGTGTTCCAGGGAGAATATTCGTTCATAATGATAAAGATAGCTTCGGATGGCGCGAACCGTCTTTTTTAGATCCGTTTCCATCTCCGGGTGTCGGCCCCAGTTCAATTCCTGTTGCCATTGCTGGGCCAGATAAAGCAGTTGGTGCCCGTGCTTCAGGTCTCCCACCACCGGATATCCTTTTTCTTCGAACTCCATGAACTGGCTCACATAGTTGGGGCCGCCGGCCTTGATGCCCCTGCCCGAGGGTGGATTTTCCCATGCCGCCGAAGGGCTGGCGCAGTACGACCGCCCCGGTGGTGCCCCGATTGATGTACAGGTTGCCGGCCTTGATCCGTTCTCTCCAGTGCTTCTGCTCCCGGGGATCGAGGCTTTCCAGGCCCGAGGTAAGTCCGTAGCCGGTCTGGTTGACCAGGTCGATGGCATGATCCAGGTTTTCCGCGCCGGCATGACCCCCAGCAGCGGTCCGAAAAATTCCGTCATGTGGGTGATAGCTCCCTGGCTGAACCCCGTATTTGATGCCCGGGGTCCACATGTGGGGATTGTCTCAGGATATTTCGGGCTTCAAGGCCCAGGACTCCCCTGTCTCCAACGGGTCATGAGGGCCTTTAGCACGATCTCCTGGGGGGGGTGATCAGGGCGCCCATGCGGTTTTCAAAGTCCCAGGCCGAACCCATCTGGAAGCTTTGGGCCGCATCCACCAACTGGCTTTTGAAATCCTCGTCCTCATAGACCTCCTTTTCCAGAATCAGCAGCGAGGTGGCCGAACACTTCTGGCCGCTGTTGCCGAAGGCCGAATACACCATGTTTTTGATGGCCTGGTCCCGGTCCGACATGGCGGTTACGATGGTGGCGTTCTTGCCGCCGGTTTCCGGCAAGAAGCTGCAGATCGGGGCGTTTTGTCCGAAAATATCCAGGGCCGGTCCGGTGCCGCCGGTCAAGATGACGTAATCCACATCGCGGGGATCCTGCGCGAGCCGGTGCTGCCGTTGCCCGAACAGGGAAGTAAACTGCAGGGTATTTCGGAAACGCCGGCCTGCCATATAGCACCGGCACAGTTCCCAGGCCACAAGAACGGCAGCCGAAGCCGGCTTGAACATGACGGTGTTGCCGGCCGCCAGAGGGCCGAATGAATGCCCCCGCAGGGAATGGCAATGGGAAAATTCCAGGGGGAGATCACCAGGCCCACCCCTTTGCCCCGGCATCGGATATGGCACCGTCTGTCAAAATCCGTGACCGAAAAGGGATAAAACTCCGCAAAATCGATGGCCTCGGATACCTCCACATCCGCCTCCGAAAAGACCTTTCCCGTGTTGGCGGCGGCCGCACCCATCAGATCGCCTCGGGCAAGGCGCAATTCCATGGCCACCCGCGAAAGAATTTCGTGCCGTTCGTCATGGCTCTTTGTTCGCCAGCCGTCAGGGTCCTCTTTGGCCGTCCGGATAGCCCGTTCCATGTCTTCTTGAGAGGCCACGGCGTACCGTCCGACCACAGGCAACCGGTTCGTTTTGGAATCGATCCGGTTCAAGTCAAAAAAATCGCGGAGCGGCCGGTCCCGGAAGACTTCCCGTCCACCCGCCACAATGGGGATATCCGCGGCATGGGGATCGATTCTCGCTCTCCATTTGTCCCGAATGCCCTCGGCCCACAACCGATTGGCGGAAAGACTCCAATCCGTGTCCGGTTCATTGGTGAATGCCTTCTCGTGAAAGGTTCCCATTCCATCCGGAAAGGATTCTCGCAAGCGGTCCTGGGTCCGGTGGGGAGAATCATGGAGTTCGTCCATCAAAGAAAAGGATAGCAGAAAGTTTTCCTTCAGATGCCGCCATTCCGGTGAGTCCGTGTGAAGATCGCTGGCGTAACGCAGGAAATTCTCGGGGGCCGTGTTCTCATCCAGACGCCTGATGAGGTAGGCGATGGCGTTGATGAATTCCTCTTTTCCAGCTACCGGCGCATAAAGAAGAACATCCCCCGAGACCTCGCGAATGGCGCGCCGCACATGATCCGCCATGCCTTCCAGCATTTCGAAATGAAAGTGCTCCGATACCTTTCGTTCCGCGGCCAGCCGGTCGGCAAACGCCAGTTCAAAAAGATTGTGGGAGGCGATTCCCAGGTGAACAGCCGAAATGTTGTCGGGACGCATACCGAATTCCACCATACGCCGGTAATTGGCATCCACCAGTAGCTTGTGGTTGTAGGGCGCCAGCGGCCAGTTTCTGAGGGCGGATTCCACCTTCTCCATTTCCAGATTGGCGCCTTTTACGATGCGCAACCGAACGGGTTCGCCCCCACGGGCCACCCTTTCCCGAGCCCAGGTCGTGAGGGTATTTTGAAGGCGAAAGGCATCGGGCAGATAGGCCTGAAGCGCGATCCCCGCGCCGTGGTCCCAAAAGCATTCCTGCTCCAGGGTTTGGATGAAGGCGGCCAGGGTGATGGCCTGGTCCCGATATTCCTCCATATCCAGGTTGACGAATTTGGGGACTTTTTCACCTTTTGCTCGAACAAACACATGCTCCGCGGCGGTTCTGTAAAGCTCGCTCAATCGCTCCTTCAGGATCTTCACCGTATGGTCGAAGGCCAGGGGGTTGATCTGGGAATAAATGGTCGAGATTTTGACCGAAATGCACTCGATCTCGGGGTTCTCCAAATCCTCCTGGTAAGAGAGAAGTCGCCTTCGTGCCTCCTTTTCCCCCAGCACCGCTTCTCCCAAATGATTGATGTTCATGCGAACGCCCTGTTTCTTCCGCTTTCTCAGGTGCTCGTGAAGCGCTGCCGTTTCGCCGGGGATTACGGCGCGACTGCTGCTTTGCCGCATCCTTTCAATCATTTTTGGAATGGCCAGGGATGGGAAATGATGACCCACCTCCATGAACATCTGAATCAGCAGTTTGTCGAACGTGGAAAAGAAATCGGGAATCCCGTAGCGGTGGAGGATGCTGCTCACCTGATCCGAAACCCTGGTCCTATCCCGGGAGCGGAAGCTCTGATCGATCATGCGGGTCAGCGCCACCCGGTTCATGGGCCGGGAGAGAAGGCGCTTCATCTGTTCCTGAATGCCCTTTTCTTCGGAAGTGAGCAGTTCATTGGCCCGTTGCTGCCAGGTCTGGGCCAGCAAGGTCGCTTCATCACCAAGAGATCTGAGATCTTCGCCTTTCATCGTTCCTTCTCCGTCCTACCCATGTTTGTAATCTAAAGGAAGAAACCTCCATTTGTCAAAAATCCCTCTTGCAGAGATCTTCAAGAACAGTCATGCCCGCTCTTGCGGAGAGATCGACGCATCCACAGGGTCTTCTTTCAGCCTATCGTTCCCGCAAAATAGGCCTCGTCCCACAACCCTTTTCCCATTTCAGGAGAAGTAACGAGATCAGGAAAGCGCTCCAGGATGGCGGCTTCCGTTAATCGTTTCATTTGTTGAGCCATACTGTCCGGAGCCACCTCCCCGTCCGATTCCACGTAAATATGGATATGGTCGGGAGCCAACCAGAGAAGCGTGGCAAAACCACCGACGACCTCGCTGCAGCCCATGATGCTGTCTCTGATGAAGTCAATCATGGGCGCGGGGTCCGCAAAGACCGGTCTTCTTCCCATCACGTTCCAGGCAAAATGGAACTTGATCTCAAGGATCACTTCGTCCGGATTACGGGCCAGTTTCTGCAAAGCCAAGGCCCGTTGATATTTCAACCTGTCTGAATCCACCCGTCTTTCAAAGTCCATCTCTTTAGACGGAACCGCGGAGGTTGAATGCATTTCCTTCCCCGATGGCCCCACCAGTTTCAGCAACGGCTGAAAGGCATGGCATTCAAAGGAACCCGAATTCTTTACGGAACGGTTTAAATCACAGAAGAGTTCCTCTTGAAACTCCGAATATTGACAAAAACCGCACGTGGCATGAATGGACGGCTTGGAGGCCTTTGCGCACCCCCGGCATTTTGTAGGAATGTCATTCTGATACGACGTATTTTCCAACTTTCATATCTCCCTTATTCACATCGATGGACACAATTGACAGGATATTTTTTCTCCACGAAACTCACCGACACGCCGGCCTCTGAACATCACGTTTATGGGATGCGGAGAAACCGCCGACAATCCTTTTTGCCGCAACACCAAAAGGAGACCTTTCTCATAAACAGATTCAAGAAAACCCGAGCCAAGTTCGTTGATGACTTCAAAGGCACAGCCTATCACAATCTCTGTGATTTCTTCGTGCTGCGGTCCCCTGTCCTGTGCATCCTGTCTATCCATGTTTAACCTCTTCCCTTGCGGTAACTTGTTTTGAAGGCGCCGGCGGGGCCACGTATCGAATGAGAAAGGCGGAAAGGAGGCAGAGAACTCCCAGGTAATGAAAAACAAGGGTGAAATCCCCGGATGTAAGATCCAGGAGATAGCCGCTCAACCATGGTCCCAACGGGCCTGCCACAAAGGCATAGGCCGTGAATACCAGACCGAAGGCCGTGCCAAAATTTTCCATCCCGAAGCATTCCACAATCAGGGGCGCCGAAACCGAAAAAAGCGTTCCGAAAGAAAACCCCACCGCGGCAGCCACGACAAGCCAGGCGGTTAGATCCGTTAGATAGGGCAGCAACCCATACCCCGCTCCGGCAATCGCAAAAGTAATCCCCATGGTCAACCGGCGACCAACGGTATCGGAAAAATAACCTGTAATCAGCCGGCTGATGCCGTTGGTGATATTAAAGGCGGTCAAGATCAGGACCGCTTTTTCCATGCTTAAGCCCTTGGCAAGGCCGAAGGTGGTGGACAAGGTGACGGTGGCAATGCCCGCCGCACCCGCAAAGCCCCAAACCAGCCATATGCACCAGAAACCGCGGGTCCGCAGAATCCCGGGCAGGGTAAGGGGATGATAGCTCCCCGGAGAAGGTGCTCCCTTCGTGGGGAGGGACACCAAATCCGCGGGCGGGCGGCGCAGAAAAGGGAATGTGGCAAGCCCCGTCAACAGGGCGGAAACCCCCAGGATTTGTGTCGTAGTCGGGTAACGCAGCGTATTCATCCAGTAGGCGATAAACGGCGACATCACGGCAGCGGAAAGCCCGAAGGACAAATTGACCATACCCGAGGCAAACCCGCGTCTTTGCGGGTACCATTGTTGCGCGACGGTAAGCGCCGGGATGAGGATAAAAGATACGGAGATTCCCGTCAGGAAGGCCCACAGATAGATCATGGACATGCCTTTGGCAATTCCCGCCAAGAACATACTCAATCCACATAGAATCGAGCCGAAGAGCACCAGGTTGCGGGGTCTCACACGCCCTTGAAGACGTCCCGATACCAGCATAAAGGTTCCGACGGCGGCCAGCATGAAAAAGAGCGTCCCTCCAACTTCACCACGTCCCACATGAAACGTCTTCTGCCAGTAAGGCGCCATGATGCCGGGAAATCCAAAGATAAACACGCCAGGCCAAAAGATGGCCATGCAGGAAGCGGCAAGGGAAATTAAGCGATTGGGAGTTTGGCGGGTAAGGGTCATGGGTCGTTTACTCGTCGTTTTGATTAATCCGGATACAAGGCATTGCGGCTTCCCGCAACCTTGGACCCCGGGTCCTGATTTCGATAATTGAACTATTGAAGGGCATCACTTGGTTCACACAATAGGGTCCACCCGCCCTGTTCTTGGCATATTACAGACTTAATATCAATCAGATATAATTTCAATTCAATTATGGAAGAGCGTTCGAACAGGGGTAAGCAGAGGTTACAAGGCATAACAAGATGTAAATTAGGCGGAACCTGTGAATCTATCGGGTCTCCCCTACTGTTGACAACCTTGCATAACGTATTGACATCCCCTTTGATTTGTGGTTGAAACCAGTTATCCGGTTTTGGGATGAGGATGGGTTGGGGGCAGGTATGTTATCGGGATAGCTCGCTAATCTAATTATTTTACAGCAGAGGCTGGCGCTTTGTGCCAAATGAACAGATGACCCGGAAAGGAATACCCAACCATGGTTGCTGAGCAGACCAGATATCAGAGATGCCATTTATTCTTACACGTGGATGTTCTCGAACCATTCAAAGAGGTTGTTTCGCGAGACAATGTGAGCGCGGCAAAGGTGATAGAACAGTTCCTGGCGAGCTATGTTTACTGTCTTGATCGATCCTTTATCGACGGGGCTGAAGAATACCATGGGAAGAAAAAGAAAAAAGCTTTCTACCTAAGGATATCCACGGAGATATTCCGTGCATTTGAGGAAAAAACCAAGGCAGACAAGGTAGACATGAATTTGATCGTTGAAAAATTCATGACCCATTATACAGCGTTCATGCAGCAAATAAGCCTTCAATAGACGGGACAATGGAATAATGGGAAAAAGCAATTTGAGCGACCTCTTGCAGAGGGCCGTCGACACATTGCCCGTGGATTTGAGTACGGTTTTGATCCTTCGATACGGGCTCCGGGATGGCAGGAGACAATCCATCGGAAAGATATCAAAGCAACTCGAAATCAAAGGGTCCGGAATTGCCCGTATGGAGACTAAAGCGATAAGGAATCTTAGAAAGCCCGATTTGTGTCGCCCATTATTTCAAGCCCTGGACGCAATGGAGTTATTCATCTGGCATGAGATCTCAGAAGAAATATCGGAGGCAGGGAGCCTCATGCGAAAGAGTGAAAGCTATGATATGGCCATGCGGCGTCTGCCGGGAGAGATATCTCTCGCCATAAAGTGCCGCTACGGCAGCCTTGCAAAGTGGCTTGAATGCAACGCCGCTGAAGCAGAAGACAACTGGTTTCGAAGCAAACATTCCCCTGAAACAGTAAAGGAAAAGATTCAACAGCTGGCCGTGATCTGGGAAAAAACAGGTCGCCCCTTCTTGTCAACAGACTTTTAAGCAAGCTGCAGGTGGATGTCGCTTTTCTCCGGTTCCTCCTTTCCCTGAGCCCATGGACCGCGGGTTTCTATGGAGGGTATGCGGCCGCAAGGCCCATTTCGTCCCCTGAACTGAGAGCCATAAGGCTCCATCTTCTCTTCCTCCACAAATATCCAGAATCGCCCCTGCCCCTGGATCAGATTGCGGAAAACTACAATGCCCTATATCATGATGATCAACTCAACGTGCATTTAGCTGAAAACATCATGCGATCAAGGCCGCATCTATTCCTTGAAATCGGCGCGCGGACGTGGACAGGTTTGGGTTCGGCCGAAGAGCATGCACCTTTCGCCAAAACGGATGATGTGATTCCCGATGCTACCGGGGTCCGTTCAGACGCTGAAAAGGAAAAGCCTCCATTTGTTTACGAAAGACCCTGGTCCGAGACAACCACCTCCGACATCGTTCGAGAAATTCTTGAAGAGAAAGGTCTCTGTCAACGGCAAGGCATTATCCGGGAATTTCTTAATAGAACCGATGGAAGGTATCAGGCTGTAAACGCGGAAGTCGACCTGGCCTTGAATGAGGATGTCGTGGAGGCTGCTCCCACAGTGTATGGGCTCCGGAAGGACTACGGGGGCATTCGACCGATGAACCCATGGACGGATGTTCTGCTAACAAGGTCGGCCTGCAAAATATTCGTGATAGCGCGCTATGCGGGCGAGCCTCTCGGTTCATACCCTCTCTGGACTTCCGCCATGGAGCAGCAATGGTGTTTTTGGGCCGAAGGGAACAGCGAATTGAATCTTGGGATCGGCTTTGGAGGCGATTCCGACAGGGCCTTTAATCGCAAACTGTTTCAGTCTCTCCTTTTTGTTTCAGAACCGGAACATTGGCCTGCGTCCGATTCCGTCAAGACCCAGTGGCTGTTCAAAAAGCAGGGCCTTTCAGAATATCATCATGCGAGACCCGTGCCCCAACCCATCTGGCGACGGATCCCGTCTCTCCAGGATCTGTTTTCGGTTGCCGTGACCTCGAAAAGGATTGGATACGCAAACTGGATAACGACAAGCCGCGCCCTGGTGCTGGGACGTCACAGTCCGTATGCGGCAGGAACCCTTTGCCTTCTCGTTGCATCAGAAATCATCCTGCCGGCGGAAAATTGGCAGCAAAAGCATGAAATAGGTCCCCGGATGGATTCCGCCCTGTCCGTCATGGAGAAGGAAATCAGGAAGAAAGGCTTTGTCCACTGGATGGATGAAACCGGCACACACTTTAAAAACCGACTGCGGGAAAGCATCAAACGCATAGATCTCGGCTGGGTATCCGAGGATTGGATCCGGGAGTTCCTGGACATCTTGGAGGGGACAAAACCTTCGAAACCTGCTGAGCAAAACTTGAATCCGTCCCCATCTCAAAACATGACGGACGGTTATAGCCAGGATGTTTCGAACCGTACATCACGCATGGATCCACCAGTGCAGTTAACCCTGCCGTTTGGCTGATCTCATTATGTTCAAAAACGCCGCGGGTGGTAAAACCGACCATAAAGTATTGACATCCAGTTTGATTTGTGATTAAAACCACTTATCCGGTTTATTGATCACCTGTTTCCCCGTAACCCCATGCCAAACCCGAAACGCGGTAAGGCCCAAGCATGACCACGGCAAAAAACCATACAGCATGCTTCACCTTTACAGATCACTCAAAGGCAGGCCCCTCCCCTGCCCCCGTCGTACAGGTCACCCAAGAAGAAATCAAGAATCCAACAAATTCCTCCAAATTCGGGGATGGCTTTTCAAAAAAGTATTTTTTCCAGTTTTTCGGGTAACATTCCGTGTTCATGTTGTCCCGTTAGGAACTTCTAAGAAAAAACATATGTTCGGCAAGGAAATAAGCCGGACTGCATTTATCCGGAAATCGGATACTAACCGGTTAACCATTACAAACCAATGAGGGATGATAACAAATGGATATTGCTGAAATTTACAGTAAATTTGACAAAATCGGCTGCCTCACCTTTGCCACTATCGACAAAGACATTCCCCAAACACGGATTGCCCATCTGTTTGCTCACGACCATGAAGGATTGTATTTTCGAACAATGATCACCAAGCCTTTTTATGAGCAGCTCAAAAAAACGGAAAAGGTGTCCATCTGCGGTATGTTTCCCAAAACCGCCGTCAGCCATGATGAAAATGGAATGCCCTATTTTGCACCGGGATATACCATTCGGGCGACGGGAGATATCAAAGAAATCCCTCTTGAGACACTCAAGAAGAAAGCCACCGTTAACGAGATGTTCATGCTCGGTGTGAAGGACATTGAAAGATATCCGGCCATGACCACTTTTTGCCTGTACAGCGCCTGGGGGGAAGTGTACGATTTCGATTTTGAAATGGAACATCGTTCCCATAAATTATTGCGTACCGGCTTTTGCTTTGGCGGCAGGCAAATTCCGTTCAGAGGCGTCCGCATTACAGAAGAATGCATTGCCTGCGGTGAATGTCTGGAAAGGTGTTCTTTCAAGGCGATTTATCAAGATAATGAGGAGTTCATTATCGACCACACTAAATGCGATGTATGCGGCGATTGCTACACGATCTGTCCAGTTAACGCCGTTGAAATCGTCATCAATGAACCAACCTGTTCATCCGTCTCTTAATGAATTCAAAATTCAGGAATAAATATGAACAGGTTGGCCAACCCCTCCCTTTTGACGCCAGAAGAGCCCCCTGGCGCATTTGCGAGGGAAGGTCTTTTCCGAAAAAGCCTTGGTATTTTTTATGGAGTTGTCCGGCATGAATCAGAATCAAATCCCAAATGAAAAAGAATTCACGACTGTATCCGAAGCGGATCGGTTAAAACAGGACATTTATCATAACGTCCGATTCAACCTTGGGCTTGATCCTGAAGAAATGAACCGGTACGCCTGCTTCATGGGACTTGCCTTCAGTGTAAAAGACAGATTGATCAAGCAATGGATCAAAACGCAGAAGTCTTGCAAGGAGACCTTGTCCAAACGGGTGTTTTATCTTTCCCTGGAATTCCTGCCCGGAAGGTTCCTGAAAAATTATATCATTTCCTTGGGGTTGGAAGATCTTTCCAGCGATGTCCTGTCAGAACTTGGTTTCGACCTCGACGTCATTGAAGAGGAGGAGTGGGATCCGGGACTGGGGAACGGCGGACTTGGCCGTCTTGCATCCTGTTACATGGATTCGATGGCACGGCTGAGGCTTCCGGGCTACGGATATGGCATACGCTATGATTTTGGCATTTTTTACCAGGTATTGAAAGATGGTTATCAGCAGGAGAAGAGCGACAACTGGATGCGGCGCGGCAATCCCTGGGAGATTGTCCGCTTTGAAACGATCTACACCATCAAATTTTATGGACGCTCCGAACCCTGCCGGGACATTCACGGGAATATGCGGTACCGCTGGGTAGATACGCAGGATGTTATGGCCAGGGCGTGTGATATCCTGGTGCCGGGAATCGGCGATGAATTTGTTACCAACATGCGGTTGTGGGCGGCCACATCCAGCCGGGAGTTTGATCTGGAGTTCTTCAATCGGGGAGACTATATCGGAGCCGCGGAAGCGAAGGTCCTGAGCGAGTCCATTTCCAAGGTTCTTTATCCCAGTGATGAAATGGAACGGGGCAAGGAATTGAGGCTCAAACAGCAGTATTTTTTTGTCTCAGCAACACTGCAGGATATACTCCGTCAATACCAGACCGATCACCAATCCTTTGACGGCTTTTCCGACTGGGCAGCCATCCAACTGAACGACA
This sequence comes from uncultured delta proteobacterium, assembly GCA_963747015.1. Lineage (GTDB taxonomy): Bacteria > Desulfobacterota > DSM-4660 > Desulfatiglandales > Desulfatiglandaceae > DUZB01. The sequence continues at coordinate 95,012 of CAVVEP010000020.1, read as the reverse complement.
CACACCCGGCCATCGCCATCCCGGAACTGATGCGTCTTTTCGTGGATCAGCACGGGCTTTCCTGGGAAGAATCCTGGGCTATCTGCGAAAAAACCTTTGCCTACACCAATCATACCGTGCTGCCGGAGGCACTGGAAACATGGTCGGTCTCTTTATTGGGCAGGCTTCTTCCAAGACATATGGAGATCATCTATGAAATAAATCAACGCTTTCTGGATAATCTAAGAAGCAAATACCCGGATGAGCCTGATTTGCTTTCCAGGATGTCGATTATTCAGGAGGGAGATCCAAAAAGGGTCAGGATGGCGCACCTGGCCATCATCGGCAGCCATTCGGTAAACGGGGTTGCAGCACTTCATTCCACTATTTTACAAACCAGCCTGTTCAAGGAATTCAACCGGGTTTATCCGCACCGGATAAGAAACGTCACCAACGGGATCACTCCGAGACGTTGGCTGTATCAATGCAACCCCGGACTGTCCAAACTTATTACCTCTGTTATTGGTCCCGACTGGATTTCCAATCTTGACCTCCTTAAGAAACTGGTTCCCTATTCCGACGATTCCGCATTTCGATCCGAATGGCGGAAAATCAAGCTGGAAAACAAAAAACGCCTGGCAAGGTACACATTAAGAAAAACCGGAATGGGGGTCAATCCCAATACCCTGTTTGATGTCCATGCCAAGCGGATGCATGAGTACAAACGCCAGCTTCTCAATATCCTCCATGTGATCGGACTGTATAATTCTATCCGCGAAAACCCCGGGACCCGCGATTGCAGCCGCACTTTCTTCTTTGCGGGAAAAGCGGCTCCCGCCTATTTTCAGGCAAAACTGATCATTAAGCTGATCACTTCGGTGTCCCGGACCATCAATAAGGATCCCCTTGCCAGAGGAAAAATCGCCGTCGTCTTTCTGCCGAACTACTGCATTTCCCAGGCGGAAAAGCTTATTCCCGCGGCTGATATTTCCGAGCAGATCTCCACGGCCGGACTTGAAGCATCCGGTACGGGCAACATGAAGTTTGCATTGAACGGAGCGTTGACCATCGGGACGTTGGATGGCGCCAATGTGGAAATCATGGAAGAAGTTGGAAATGACAATATCTTCATTTTCGGGCTTAAAGCGGATGAAGTGGTACAAAAAAGAAAAGAAGGCTATTTCCCGAGGAAGTATTATGAAGAAAACAAGGATCTTAAACAAATTATCGACATGATCGATTCGGGATATTTCTCTCCCGAGGACCCCCTGCTGTTTAAACCCATCGTCAACTCTCTTCTGGATCAGGGAGACTATTACCTGGTACTTGCTGATTTTGCAGGGTATGCAGAAGCACAACAGGACGTAGCAAGGATATATCAGGAGCAGGATCGATGGACACGGATGTCAATTTTGAATACTGCCAGCATGGGAAAGTTTTCCAGTGACAGAGCGGTTCTCGAATACGCCGAAGAGATCTGGGGTGCAACCCCCGCTTCGTGAATCATGTAAACCATATCCGGATGGAGGGATCCATGGATAACCGCACGAGTGACGGCAAGCCGGACCCGATAACCTTCGCCAGGCTCCCGATATTTGACGCCAAGAAGAATCTGTGGGGATATGAACTGGTCTATATGTCTACTGATGTGGAGCGAACCGTCCGGTCAAAGACAGGTGATGGCATCACAGCTGATCTTATGTCGGGTACTTCCCTTGTGCTTGATCAGATAATAGACAGGGAAAAAAAGATCATGGTGAGTTTTTCTCGGGAAAACATCCAGGACAATCTTCCCTATGCCCTTCCTCCGGGCCGCACCGCGGTTAAGATTACGGATCCTTCCGTGCCCTCTGATTCCTTGATTCAGTCCCTAACCAGTTTGAAAGCGGATGGCTACCAGGTTGCCGTCGTCTGGATTGAAAATCATGAGACCTGCCGGGCTGTTTTTGATCAGGCTGATATCATCTGCCTGGATACTTCCTCCAAGGTGCTGCCCGACCTGGTCCATACCTGCCGGAAAGCAGCGACCTATGGTTCCATGATGCTGGCCAACCGGGTGGACAACCAGGCCGGCTTTGATATCTGCGACAAAGCAGGATTTTCATTGTTCCAGGGCTCTTTTTTCAAACAGCCCGAAACCATGTCTGTAAAGAGAGTTTTATCCGGAATAGTCTCTAAATTTAAACTTATGGAAGCAATAGAACAGAAAGATCCTGATTTTTCAAAACTTGCAGCCACCATTCAGGCAGATGTCGCCATCAGCTTTCGCCTGCTCTCCTATCTCAATTCCGCTTCGTTCGGGTTTCGCAGAAAAATCGATTCCATTAAAGACGCGATTACCATGCTGGGCTGGAATAATTTAAGAAACTGGCTCAGGGTTGTGCTCCTATCGGAAGTGTCGGAAAGCAAGCATGCTTCCGAACTCATCTTCCTTTCCGCACAGCGGGGAAAATTTCTGGAACAGGTAGGCATGGATCATGATTTCTGGGGATTTGAACCGGATTCGCTTTTTCTGCTGGGCATGTTTTCCCTTCTGGAGGCATTGCTGAACCAGCCCATGACTGAGATCGTAAAATACCTTCCTCTGGCTGACAAGCTCAAAGGAGCGCTGTGTATGGAAAGCAATAATGAGTATGTCCCGCTGTTAAAGCTGGCGCGGTATTTTGAAGAAGCGGAATTTGATCAAAGCGACGCCATGGTTAATCAGTTGGGTCTTGACACGGAAAAAGTGGAAAAGGCATATCGCGGATCAATAGACTGGGCCAACAAATTGCGTCCAGTGCAGTTTGAAAAATAACAACGCTGGTAAACTCCACATAAATGCCGGGTTTAATGTATGGAAACTTACCTTATTAACTTGACGGCTTTAATGGTAGGCCGGGAATGTCGAGGCCAATATGAAAGCGATCACGTTGCTCTATATTGTAAATGCCACCCTGCTTTTATTGCACGAAATAGAATCGGCATATGAAAGGGAGTGGGAAATACTGCAGCTGCCCGGAAAAATAACCGGTTTCCTGCTTCTCCACATCCCGATTATCCTTATATTTTTTTATGGATTGATCGAGATCGAAAGAAATTCCACCATGGGGTTGATCCTCGGCATCATTCTCGGGATCGGAGGCGTGATCCCTTTTTTGGTGCATAAAATGCTTTTCAAAACTCCCGATCAGTTCAATCTTGCCATATCCAATGCAATAATATATTTGAATATTTTTTCAGGAATCGGTTTATTGTTTCTATCTGTACGTAATTTTTTTTAACGACCGGCCCCGGGAAGCCCCTGAAAGCTGGTTTATCTTGTGAGAAATCCGGGACAGCGAAGATCAAGCATTGAGGATTCATTACCTTGACGAAGGCCCCATTGATGGGAAACCCGTGCTGCTTATGCACGGAGAGCCCACATGGTCCTACCTTTGAAAAATTTGCTGGTTATCCACTACCCGCCCGCGGGACACGGGTTCTTACCGCATACTTGAAAAAATTTCATCGGGTGGCCAAATGAGTCCAAGAAAAAGAGTCTTCCTATTAATTTGCATAATGGCCATTGTAACAACAATCGTCGAAGTTGTTACTATTGCCATGCTTTACCGAACGGCGCTTCATGAGGAAAAAGACCGTCTTATCGATACTGCCAAGAGTCAAGCCCGTTTGATTGAAGCAGTTGCCCGGTTCGATGCCCAATACAGCAACGATTACCCTGGAGGATCAAGAGCCGCAACCCTGAGTCAAATTATCGATGCTCACAATCAATATAAAGGATTCGGAAGAACGGGGGAATTTACGCTTTCAAGAAAGGAGGATGATAAAATCGTTTTCCTGCTGAACCATCGGCATTACGACCTTCAATACCCGAAACCGGTGCCCTTTGAATCGGAATTGGCGGAACCAATGAGGCTGGCCCTGTCGGGAAAATCGGGCACGATTGTCGGGCTTGATTATAGAGGCGTCAAAGTGCTTGCCGCATATGAACCCGTAAAGGAAATAAATCTAGGCATTGTGGCGAAAATTGATCTTGACGAGATCCGCGCACCTTTCTTTAGGGCCATTTTAATCAGCGGAGCTGTTGGAATCATTGCCATTCTTGTGGGGACAATGGTTTTTATTTATATCACCAATCCGCTTTTAAGAAATTTGTCCAAAACCATCGAAACGCTTCAAGATGCCTTAAACAAGGTAAAGCTGCTGAGCGGTTTTTTGCCCATATGCGCTTCGTGTAAGAAAATTCGCGATGACAAAGGCTATTGGAATCAAATCGAATCTTATATCAAAGAACACTCTGAAGCCGAATTCAGTCACGGTATTTGTCCTGATTGCGCTGAAAAACTATATCCGGAACTGAATTTAGGTAACAAAAAGCACGAGAGCGATGGTCCCAAGAAACTGGACAATGACGGACACACCTTGAAGAAAGAGGATCGGTCGTAATCTTCAGGGACCGAATTCTTGCCGGACCATGGATGATGCGTTGTAAACCTGTTCAACCCCATGATCAAGGAGGATGCACCATGAGCGAATCCATGCGCGTGATGACGGAAAGACCCTTGAATGCCGAAACTCCTACGGAACGGCTGCGAACCTGGATCACGGCCAACGATGTCTTTTTTGACCGCAATCAGGGTCAGATCCCTGAAACACCGGTTTCCCTCGCGGATTATGTTCTATCCGTAGAGGGTGAAGTGCATCAAACCCTGAGGGTTACCTACGACCAAATTATAAACCTTCCCAAAGGCCTTGTCGCCAACACCCTGGAGTGTTCCGGCAACAGTCGTTCCTTGTTGGAAAAAAAAGCCAGCGGCAATCCCTGGACCATCGGCGGGGTGGGCAACGCCGTATGGGGCGGCGCCTGGCTTCGGGATGTACTGGACATGGCCGGGCCGGTGGATGGCGCCAAACATGTAGCCTTTGAGGGCATGGACCAACCGCTGGGCTCCAAGGGCATCCACTTTGTCCGCAGCATTCCCATGGAAAAGGCGCTCGCCTCGACGCTGCTGGCCTATGAAATGAACGGCGATCCCCTGCCTCTCAAACACGGGTTCCCCCTCCGGGCACTGGCCCTGGGATGGACGGGCGCCAATTGTGTCAAGTGGCTCAACCGCATTACCCTGATGGACAGACCTTATGAGGGCTTTTTCATGGACAATGTCTACCGTGTGTTTCAGATAGATCAGGATTCAAAAAGCGGTGAAGTGGTTACCAGCCTCAAGCTAAAAACGATCATCACCCAGCCTTTGGCCGGGGAAAACCTTTCAGCGCGAAGCATCGCCATACGCGGCGCCGCCTATGCCGGGGAAAACCATGTGGAAAGGGTCGAACTCTCCATGGACGACGGCGCCCGCTGGGAGGAGGCTAAATTTATCGGACCGGACGAACCATATGCCTGGCGGCAGTGGGAATACATCTGGCACGTGGAAAAAGGCGGCCGGTATGACATATTGGCGATGGCAACAGACGCCCTCGGCCGACAGCAGCCAATGACGGCACAATGGAACAAACTGGGATACGGCAACAACGGCGTTCGCGAACATGCGATCACGGTTACAATAAAATGATCATGATCGGAATTCAGGTTATCATTCTGTTTCCTCATGAGAAACTTCACTTATCAAAATCCAAATCGGTACCGAAGGGTACGGCCCCTTTCAAGACAGTCTGAAGCCGAAACAGGAAAAATCGTGAATTACATAATCGTAATAAAGACGTAATTATGCAAACCGATAATCTCAATAGCGGGGTAACGACCTATCCGGAAATCAAACAAAGTGGGTAAAAGAGACCTCATAACTCCATTCAATGCCGGATTTTTGAATAAGACACGAGAAACATCCAGAAATAGTATTATGCGGCACATTGTTTGCATATTGCTATGGAAAGCTGATGATTCACTCGAAATCGAGTTTGCCTATACGACCGTTCGGTGAGTCTAATTTTGAAATAGATCGGGGCACTTGGTTCTGACTTGGCCTTAGAAGGAATTTATGATGAACTGCATCGATTTGAACATACCGTTTATGGCCTTGTCGACAATGGTAAACTCGCGTGGGGAAATAGAAGAGCGCTTCCTTACTCCTTTTGGAACCATTGACGTCATATTCCGGAACGTCTTGGATATGGAAGAGGGGAAAAGGCATATCGAGATTGAGGTGGAAGGGGACCCTCATTTCTGGACATCCTATGATTCTACATTCAATAGTTCAGGGTAGCTCTCCTTCATTTTGTGTGGCGGATGTTGTCTGAATACCCCATTGGAAAACGAAGTACAGATGGGCTTCAGTATAACGGAGTATGTGCATCAAAGGCTCTGAAATCGATATGAGTGGGTCATAGGGCTATTACAGAATTTTTTTCGCTGAATGGGAATTTGCAGCCAGGCAGTATTCGTGTGTTTTACATGACCGAGTTTTATTTGTTTTTCCTCCAGCGATGGTGGCTGATACCAAACTTCTTGATCTTATAATTGAGTGCGCGAGGAGAGATGCCCAACAATTCGGCCGCTTCCTTTTGCACCCATTGGGATTCCTCCAATGCCTTTAAAATGCTCTCTTTTTCGTGTACCTTTATTGAGTGCTCAGAATGTAAAGGGGGTGATTCAGTTTTCGCCGTCGAAATGAGAGGTCCCTGCGGTGAGATATTCTCCTGCTGGATAAATGGTGATTCCTCTAAAATGACGGCTCGTTCGATGACGTTGGATAGCTGACGGATATTCCCCGGCCAGGAGTACCTTTTTAAGGCATCAATTGCTTGCGGCGAAAAACCCTGAATCCTTTTTTTCAAAACACGGCAACTTTTTTCTAAAAGGAAATGAGCAAGAGGCTCAATACAATCTTTTCGATCCCTGAGCGGAGGAAGATGTACCCTTAGAACGTTAATGCGGTAATAAAGATCTTCTCTGAATTTACCTTCTTCTATCTGTTCTTCAATGTTCCTGTTTGTGGCGCAAATGGTTCTCACATCGGAATAAATGGTTTTATTGCCGCCCACACGTTCAAATGATTTCTCTTCCAATACTCTCAAAAGCTTAGCCTGCAGGCCCTGACTCATTTCACCGATCTCGTCCAAAAATACGGTTCCGCCATCCCCCTGTTCCAACCTTCCAATACGGGTCTTGTTGGCGCCTGTGAAGGCCCCTCTTTCGTGGCCGAAAAGTTCGCTTTCGAGAAGGCTCTCAGGTATATTCGCACAATTGATCTTGATAAAAGGTTTCTTCCGTCTGCAGCTGTTGAAATGAACGGCGCCGGCCAAAAAGCTCTTTCCTGTTCCCGTCTCCCCCGTGAGCAGGATAGTTGAATCAGTTTTGGAAAATTTCCTTAGTGTGGCAATGGTTTTCTTCATGACCGAACTATTGGCGATAATCGCGTCAAAATCGTAAATAATATCCTGACTGCGTCTCAGGTAGTCAATTTCATTTCTCAAGTGCACATTTTCTAATGCCCTTTCAATTGATAGGATGATTTCTTCTGTCTGAGGGGGGGCAACGATAAAATCAAAAGCTCCTTCCTTGATAGTTCTGACGACAAGACCCGGTCCCTCGACTTCGCTTATCACGATAACCGGTGTAAACGGGATTGTGAGTTTGATCCGTTTCAGCAGATTAAGGCCGTTTTGTTTTTCGATCCTCGAAATAGAGAGCAAAATGATCGCGTAGTTTTCTTGAGTCAAACGTGAAGATAAGTCTTTGTCGGGAGAGCAATGAGTGAGCTTATAGGCAGGCTCAATAGCGTTCTTAACGGAGCTCAGCCACTCTGAATTGTTATCGATTAGAAGTATTTTCAACATATTATCCAACAGTAGCGATCCACATTTAAGATGTTTAATGAGAGGCTACATACAAAAAAAGCCTAATTTAGCACTTTTAATCATATTATCATGGTTTTGCAATGTAAACAACCAAGAAAAATATTCAGATTAGAAATTAGCTATTTATAAGTGATATGCAATCGGTCTTAACCGTCGATTCAAGGATAGAAAGATTGCTTCATGGGAAAATGAGGAGGATCTAATATAGAACCGTTGCAGAAGTGCACGGAATCTTTTCGTCTGTTTTATGCTTCAAGAACATCTTTTTTCACGATTTCCGGGGAAGTCGCATCATCGGAAACTTGAGACTTTTCACGGGCCATCAGATTTTGAAAATCATCCAGGATGCCGTACCCGCACGGAACCAGAAGGAGCGTAATCCCCGTCGCAAAAAGGACGCCGTACCCCAGACTCACCGCCATGGGAATGAGAAACTGGGCCTGCATGCTCTTTTCAAGAATCATGGGCGTAAGCCCAGCAAAGGTGGTCAATGAGGTGAGAAGGATAGCACGGAAACGAAGTTCCCCGGCGAGTGCCACAGCCTCTTTGGCGCCTATTCCATCCTTGCGCAGAGTATTGGTTGCATCAATCAACACCAGCGAGTCGTTAACCACGACTCCTGCAAGCCCCACCATGCCGAAAAGGCTCACCAAACTCAGATTCAAGCCCATCAGAAGATGTCCAGCAATAGCGCCCACGATCCCGAAAGGGATGGCGGACATGACGATCAACGGTTGCGTGAAAGATTTGAAAGGGATGGCCAGGAGCGCGTAAATACAGAAAAGAGCGATGACAAAACCTCGAATCACATCGGATAGCGAATCCTTCTGTTCTTTCCCCTCCCCTTCCATGCTGTATCTCAGGCCTGGATATTTGAACTGCAAATCCGGAAGAACGCGGGACTCCACATCCATTCTCACCTCGTTGGCGTTGGCAACGGTCTCATCCACATCGGCCGTAACCTTCACTACCCGAAGTCGTTGGGCGCGCTCTATGGTGGCGTATCCCTGCTCCATGTCCACCTCCGCAACCTGGTTGAAAGGGGCTTCCTTTCCATCGAGCGTTCGAACGCGCAAGGCATTCACATCGCCAAGAGATTTTCGCTCTTTTTCGGGATACCGCACAAGCACTTTCACCTCATCCTGATCCCGCTGCAGTCGAAGGGCTTCCGCTCCATAAAACGCATGTCGCACCTGCCTGGCCAGATCGTTCAGGGTCAACCCCAGGCTTCTGGCCGTGGACTTGAGTTTGAGCTGCATTTCCTCTTTTCCCGGAAGGAAACTGTCGCTCACGTCAAAGACGCCGGGATATTGTCCCAGTTCCGCTTTCAGTTCATCGGCCGCCTCAAGGAGCCGGTCGTGATCATCCAGGGAGAGATGAATTTCTACCGGATTTCCGGCGCTGAAAAGCTCGCTCTGAAAAGTGATGGTGTCCGCATCGGGAATGGGACCCGCCTTCTTTCTCCAGGCTTTCACCAGCTCCATGGAACTCACTTCCCGCTTTTCGCCATCCAGAAGCTGTACGAAAATCTGGGCCAGGTGCCCCCCGGATTGTGCACCGCCGGCGTTCGGACCATGCCCGCCTGTCTGCATTCCCACAAGAGACACCGTATGTTCAAAAAGCGGAGGCGCCCCTTCGGGCCGTCCCTTCTCGCTTTCATTCACAGCCTCTTTAGCCGCTTTTTCCAGATATGCCACGAGTTTTTCCGTACGCGCGATGGGCGTTCCGGCGGGCATGGTCACCGTGCAGGTCAGCACATCCCCTTCCACCTTTGGAAAGAATGTAAAGCGAATCCAGCCGCCTTTCCACACGCCCACGGAAAGAAGGAGCACCGCAATCCCGATCGCAACCGTCGCGTAGCGCCAGCGCAGGCAGAACCTGACCAGTTTCGCATAGGGCCCGCTGATAAACCGCTTAAGCGCCCTCGATGCAAATTTCTCTTTTCGTGTCTTCTTTGCTTTTCGAGCCGTCCTTTCTCTGCTTCGAGCCAGATGCGAGGGGAGAATCAAAAGAGATTCCGCAAGGGAACCCAGCAACACCAGAATCACGACAATGGGAATATTGCGCATGATTTTTCCCATGATGCCGCTTCCCGACAAGAGAGGCAGAAAGGCGGCAACCGTTGTCAAGACCGCAAAAATCACCGGTTTGCCCACTTCCACGGTTCCAGCTATGGATCCCTTCAGCCCCGTCTCGCCCCCTTCATATTTTCGAAAGACATTCTCTCCCACGATAATGGCATCGTCCACCACGATACCCAGCACCATGATAAAACCGAAAAGCGAAATCATATTGATGGACACGTCAAACCGCGGCAACAGCCACAGCCCTGTGAGAAATGAGATGGGGATTCCCAGCGTCACCCAGAAGGCAAGCTTCAAATCCAGAAACAGTCCCAGCATGATGCTCACCAGGATCAGGCCCATGGCCATATTCCTGACCAGAAGGCGGATACGGCTCTTGAGCATGGTGGATCGGTCGTTATAAAAGGCGATACTCACCCCTTCCGGGAGCGTCGGCCGCACTTTTTCCGCATATTTCTTGACCGTTTCAGCCACTTCCAAAGCGTTCTGGTCGGCCACCCGGTACACCTGAATCACCGCCGCGCGTTTTCCCTGAAAGCGCGCGGCAAGATCCACATCTTCAAATCCGTCGCTCAAATGGGCGATCTGTCCCAGGGTAACCTTGGATCCGTCCGGATTGGTGACGACGGGCACGTCGCTGTATTCCGCGGCATAATAGCGCCTTCCCTTCGTGCGGATCAGGATTTCCCCCGCTTCGGTCTTAATACGCCCGGCGGGAAGATCAAGACTCCCGGTTCTGACCGCATCCGCAACCATGCCCAAGGTAAGCCCGTAGCGCCGCAAGGTTTCCTCGGAAATTTCAATATGGATTTCCCCTTTTCTAATGCCGAAAAGATCCGCCTGGGTAATGCCCGGCAGAGTGATGATCTCGTCCTTAATGGTCTCGGCCAGATTCTTGATGGTTCCTTCGGAAACATCTCCGTAAACGGCAAGGCTGATAACCTGGTTTCGCCTGGTGACTTCCCGTACGATGGGTCTTTCCGCTTCATTGGGAAAGGTGGTGATGCCATCCACCTCGGCCTTTACTTCATCCAGCAGCTTCTTAAGTTCCCAGCCCTCCATGACTTCTATGATGACAGTGCCGAAACCTTCCGAAGAGGTGGAATCGATCCTTTTTATCCCGGCCAGACCGGCGACTCTCTCCTCAATTCTCCGGACAATGGCCTCTTCCACCTCGGCGGGAGAAGCGCCAGGATACTCCGTGGTCACCGTAATCATATCCAAAGAGAACTCGGGCATGATCTCCACCTTCATGGTCATTCCGGTGACAATGCCCGCCAGGATCACGAACACCATGAGGAGATTTGCGGCGACATGGTTCCCCGCAAACCAGCCGATAATCCCTTTCATCCCTGATTCTCCTGCTCCACCGCCACAAAGCGCACGAGCATGCCGTCGGTAACAGCCTTGAGGCTCGAGACAACAACCCTTTCGCCGTCCTTGAGTCCCCCTTGAATCTGAACTGTTTCCCTGTCTATTCTGGCCACTTTCACCTTTCGAAACCGGAGTCGATCATCTTTTGAAACCACCCACACAAGATCTCCCTGACGCAGGGCGCTCCGTGGAATCACCGCCAGATCAGACAGGGTGCGACCTTGAATCTCCACACGCACAAACAGACCGATGGCAAGCGGAGGTTTCTTTTCGTAGGGCTTATCCACGCGCACAACCACCCGGATCATCCGGGTTCGCTCATCGATTTTCCCCTCGGACCGAACCACACGGCCCTCCCATTCAAGATCTCTGCCGGCAACGCGGGCCATGACCTTTACCGCGGCGCCGGGACCTTTTCCCGGAGTGAACCCCGGGACATGAAACCACAGCAGACTTTCGTTCTCCAGCGGCACCACCACTTCGGCGGCATCCGTGGAAAAGAGGGATGCCAGCTTCTCTCCCGGCCTTACGTATTGTCCGAGATCCACGCTTTCCGCCTCCACCCTTCCGCTGAAGGGCGCCTTGAGTTCCGTTCGCTCCAGATCCAGCATGGCGTTTCTCAAATCCGCTTTATCGGCTGCCAGTTTCGCTTTTGCAGCGGCCAGTTGGGGCTCTTTAAGCACCAGGGGAGGAGGTTTTTCTCCCCTGTTTTTGTCATTCTGATAAAGCTGATACCATTCCTCTTTTGCCGCGGCGGCCTCTTCTTCCGCAAGGCTCAGAAGACTTTGGGCGCTTTTCACCTTGGATTCCGCAAGCGTCACCGCCAGCCGGTAATCTTCCGGTTCAATTCTCAGAAGCGTCTCCCCTTTCTTGAACGTGCCCCCGTTCATGAGAGAAGGCGAAATAAACACGATTTTCCCATCCACCTGCGGCACCAGAACCATCTCCTGCACAGGACTCACAGTCCCCTCTCCCTGAATGACAATGGCTTGCGACCCGGTCGTTACCACCGCGGTCCTGACAACGGGAAGGGGAACCGGGGGCGTTTTTTTCTCAATCCGCGGCTTGCTCTCCGTGAGCTTGATCATACCCAACGCGCCAATGGCAATAATTATCAACGTTAGGAGCAGTTGAACGATTCTCTTTTTTCTTTTTCCCATGATATTCGACTCCCGATCACCAGCTCCAGTAGGAGGCAATCCCTTCGGTTTCTTTCCCTTCCACGGGTGGGAGCTGAGCCCATCCCCCGCCCAATGCCCGATGAAGGGATACACGGTTGCTGAAAATGGCAAGGTCCACTAATACCAGATCATCTTCGGCCTTGTAACGGGTCTGTTGGGCGTTAAGCACCGTCAGATAATCCACCAAGCCACGCAGGTAACGGGCTTCCGCCACCCGTTGGGTAGCTCTTGCTTCCACCAGAAAACTCAAGACTTCTTTTCTCCGTTCCAGTTGCTCTTTCCTCGTCAATAGAGCATTTTCCACTTCCGAAAAAGCGGTCAGAACGGTTTTGCCGTATTGCGACACAGCCTGTTCGTATTGTGCCTCCATCCCTCTTTGGGCGGCCTTGAGTCTGCCGGCATCAAAAAGCGGTTGAACGATGCCTCCCGCAATACTCCACACCAACCCCTCCGGGCCGAAAAAAAGACTTCCCAATTCCGGGCTTGAATATCCATAACTGCCGGTCAACGTAATACTCGGAAAGCGGCTTGCCTTTCGGACTCCCACCTGAGCGTTCAACGACTCCAGACCGGCCAGAGACGCTCTGATGTCGGGTCTGCGAAGCAGGAGCTCACTGGGAAGCCCTGGTGGAACCGGTTCAAGCTGTTTGTAATATTTCTCGGGCTGCTCTCTCGGCGGCTCGGTCTTGGGATATTTGCCCATGAGTACGGCCAGGGCCTGCTGCGTTGCTCCCAGGTCCTGCCGAAGCACCGGCAGGGCGCTCATGGCCTGGGCCAGCGTTCTGCGCGCCTGTCTCAGGTCAAGAATAGAGGTGAGCCCGCGTTTATAACGCTTTTCCACAAAGTCAACGGCTTCGCGATAACTAACAAGACTGTGTTCCGTAATCTGGATTCTCCTTTCAATCGATTCCAGCTTCAGATACAGACCGATCGCTTCCGACACCAGGCTCTGGGCCAGTGTTTTGCGATTTTCCTCGGCCTTCAGGAGCTCCGCTCTCGTCGCCTCTTCCGCGCGCGCCAGCTTGCCCCAAAGATCCAGTTCAAAAGAGGCGGGAATGGTAAGGCTATAGGCATCCGATTCTCCGCCGGTGGTTACTCCCGGAAAGACCGTCGTTTCGGGAGTACGCTGTCGCTGAGCCGTCCCCTGAATGCCAACTGTGGGAAAACGGGCGGACCTGGTCTGAATCACCTGGTACTTCAACGCCAAAATACCCGCCGATGCCGCCAGGATGTCCAGATTATGCGCCAGGACATCTTCCACAATACGGTCAAGCGAGGCATCCCCGAATATCTCCCACCAGTGGTCTTGGGTTTCCCAACCGGTAGAAGGCGTCGATGCATGTTGAAAGGTCACGGGCTCCTGAACCGGCGAGGCCGGCGCCTTAAAATCAGGCCCCAATTTGATGCATCCGGATAGCAGGAGGCCCACTGTGAGGACAATGAACGACCCATATGAAAAACCCTTCCTCATGCCTTCGCCTCAACATAGTTGCCGAAACCGGTAACGGAAAATTTCACGATATGTTCTATCAACCTTTCCTTGAATGTTTCGTCATATTCCTGTCCGGTGGCACGCCGCACCGGGAGTCTGGCAAAATTGAAATAGATCACCATGGAAAATACACTGATAATATGCAGCATCAAACATTCCCTTTCCATTCCCTCTTCCATCAAGGGATGCAGCTTCTTAGCCACATCCCCCAAGAACGGGGCAAACACCTCTTCAACCAGCAGGTCCAGGGCAGCGGTGGGCATGGCCATTTCCCGAATCATGAGTTGGGAATGCCGCAACCGCTCTTCATCCGTAAGCGGCCCCTGAATAAAGACCCGGGCCAGGGCATGGACGATTTCAGCAATATTTTTTCCATTGCCATTGGAAACCGCTCTCCTGAAAAGCCGCCCGAACCCGCGTTGCCCTTGGAATCCAGCGCTCCCTGAACACCTCCAGGTACAGATTTTCTTTATTGCCGAAATGGTAATTCACAGCCGCCAGATTGCACTGGGCTGAATGGGTAATTTCCCGCACCGTAACGGCGTGAAAGCCCTTTTCAGCAAAAAGTATTTCGGCCTCATCCAATATCCGATCTCTCGGGATCTGGCGTTTTTCTGGTGATGTCATCATAACGACCTCGGAAGGAAAAACTTTCCTTTTCAATACTATCGTATTTATCGTGTAAAGCTCACATTCAAGATAATCGAACAACAATCCAATACAAACGTTTGTATGAAACAAATGTTTCATTGTCAACGATTTTTTACCGCGAGCCATTTCCTATAGGTTGGAACGGGGAACACCGTAGAGATGAAATGTTTCCCGGTGACGAAATATGGAAGCATATTTACCTACCGGTAAGTACAATTTCTGTTGACCACGGTTTCTCCCTGTGATAGGAGACGTCGAACGAACCCAGAGGATTATGGGGAAAGGTCGAAACAAAGACATGGAAACAGAAAGCAATGCACGGGAAAGGATACTAAAGGCGGCCACGGCACTCTTTGCTGAAAAAGGCTATGCAAGTTCATCCGTCAGGGAAATTGTGGAACTTGCGGGAGTCACCAAGCCGGTCCTCTACTACTATTTTAAAAACAAGGAGGGGCTTTTTCGCGCCATCCTCGAATGGGCCGTCCAGCTTCAGGAAGAAGTCCTGAATTCGGTCATGAAAAACCCCGGCTCCATGCTGGAACGACTCATCCATCTCTCCCGGCAGGCTTACCATACAGTCATGGAAAACCATGACCTGTTCAAAATGATTCACATGCTCATTTTCGGCCCGCCTCAGGGCGTTCCCGATTACGATTTCGATGCCTATCACCGCACAATGATCGGAGCAATACAGACCATCTACCTGAAAGCCGCGGAAAATGGCGAAGTAATCGAAGCAGATCCCGAGGAAGTGGCGATGCTCTTTCTAAGCGTACTCGATTTTTGTTTTCACTGGGGTCATGTGCATCCCGAGTCATCCGATCCGGGAAGGCCGGAACGGCTCTTGCGCCTGGCGTTTCAAGGAATCAAGCCGGCTTGAGAGTTCGGGATTTTCTTTCCCGAGAGCGAATGGTTGAAGGCTAACGACTGCTTTTAGGGAACCTTTAGCAACATGGTATTTGAGAGAGGATTATTATGAAGTATGCTTTCAGACTGTCGCCAATTCTGTTGTCGCTCCTGCTTTTCCAAATTTCCTTTCCGGGTGCCGTGGATCGGAAAGCAACGCCCAGCCTGAAAACAAGCAGGAAATCATAAAAGCCGTCAATGTCGGAGTCCTTGAAGTAAAACCGACCGCTATCCACGACATCCTGATCCTCCCGGGAGAGACGGAAGCCTGGCACGACGTACTCGTTTCCGCCGACAAGAGTGGTCGCATCGATTGGATCGGTCCACGTGAAGGGGATCGGGTAAAAAAAGGGGAGCTCCTTGCCCGTATTGACGTATCCGCCCTCAAAGCGACAATCGATCGGGCGGAGGCCACACTGAATCTGACCGACGACCTCTATCAACGTCGTAAAACGCTTTTCGACCGCGGCATCGTTCACCAGGAAGCACTGGAAAAGGCGCTCACGGACAAGGCGCTGGCCGAAAGCGATCTCCTGAAGGCCAGGGTGGAATATGATCGAGGCTTCCCGCTCTCTCCCATCAACGGCACGGTGAACCATCTTTATGTGGACGAGGGCGAGTTTCTCAATCGCGGCCAGCCTCTGGTGGATCTTGTGAATGTGGACAAGATTAAAATCAACGTGAATGTTCCGGAACTCGATGTCCGCTATCTTAAACGTGGACAAAAGGTGATGGTAAAAGTCGACGCCCTTCCCGACAGCTCCCTTCCCGGAATCGTGGACTTCGTTTCCTACAAGGCCGACCCCGCTACAAAGACTTTCCTCGTGAGGATTTTGGTGGACAATGCAAAACATGCCATCAGGCCCGGAATGATTGCCCGGGCCATTTTCCAGCGCCGCAGCATTCCGGACGCGCTGGTGGCGCCTCTCTTTGCCCTCATGGACAAAGGGGGAGAACGCATTCTCTTTGTGGAAAAGGATGGAACCGCAAGGGCGCGGACCGTTTCCGTCGGCGTCATCGAAGGGGATCGGGTCCAGATTACCAGCGGACTTGAGATCGGGGACCGCCTGATCGTGACCGGCCAAAGAGAAGTGGAAGAAGGGATGAAGGTCCAGGTCCAATGATCCTTAATCAAGCCGCGCTCAAACGTCAGGTTACCGTGCTGACCCTCATGGGGTTTCTCCTGATTGCCGGGATCTACTGCTATATCACCCTGCCTCGTGAAAATTTTCCCGACATCACCATCCCCTATGTTTTTGTAACCACCACCTACGAAGGGGTGGCGCCCGAAGACATGGAAAAATTGATCACCATCCCCATTGAGCGGAAACTCAAAGGCATCTCGGACGTGGAGGAGATCCGTTCCACTTCGGCCGAAGGAATTTCCACCGTGGCCGTCAAATTCCTGCCCAAGGTGGATATCGACGACGCCGTTCAGAAGGTGCGGGATAAAGTGGATCAGGCCAAAAAGGACCTGCCGGCCGAATTGCACGATGATCCGGTCATTCAGGAGGTGAATTTCTCGGATCTCCCGGTTATTCGGGTGGTCCTTTCCGGGCCTTTCAGCCTCAAGCGCCTCCAGAAGTTCGCGGAGGATATGGAAGACAGCATTGAATCAATTCCCGGAGTCTTGGACGCCAGGCTCAGCGGCGGACTGGAACGGGAGATTCACGTGGAATTCGATCTGGACCGGGTGGGGGCCTACCGTGTCCCTTTTTCTTCGCTGATCAGCGCGGTCACCAAAAGCAATGTCAACATGCCCGGAGGAAGCATGGATATCGGCCAGGCCAAGTATCTTGTGCGTGTGCCGGAAGATTTCAAAGATCCTTCCGAAATCTTTTCCATCGTGGCCTTTGTCCGGGATGGAAAGCCGGTTTACCTGCGTGATGTGGCTTTTATTCGCGACAGCAACAAAGATCCCCTGACAAGAAGCAGAATCAACGGAGAAAAGAGCGTCACGCTGGCGATCCAGAAGCGGAGCGGAGAAAATATCGTGGAGGTGACCGATCAGGTCAAAAAGATCGTCAAGGAAATGCGGCCTCTCTTTCCACCCACACTCAAGATCGATCTGACTTCCGACATGTCCAACGACGTTCGTTTGATGGTGTCCGATCTGGAAAACAATATCCTCTCGGGGCTGATCCTCGTGGTGGCCGTCATCCTCCTGTTCATCGGCGGGCGTTCCGCTATTTTTGTAGCCCTCGCCATCCCCTATTCCATGTTCATTACCTTCATACTCCTGGCGGCTTTCGGGGTGACTCTGAACATGGTGGTCCTTTTTTCTCTCATCCTGGCACTGGGGATGCTGGTGGATAACGGAATCGTAATCGTCGAAAACATTTACCGGCACATCCAACAGGGAATGCCGCGGCAGGAAGCCGCTCTTGTGGGAACAAACCAGGTCGCCTGGCCGGTGATTACATCCACCCTGACCACCCTGGGGGCCTTTCTTCCCATGCTCTTCTGGCCGGGAATCATGGGGGAGTTTATGGGCTACCTCCCGGAAACCCTGATTATGGCGCTTACCTCCTCCCTGTTTGTGGCCCTGGTCATCAACCCGGTACTCTCTGCTCGCTATCAGACCGTGAAACCGCTTCTGTTGGACGAAACCAATCAAACAAAAGAGCCCAGCATCAAAAGGATCTATTTGGCCATTCTCACGTGGTCCCTGAAACACCGCCTGTTGGTTGTTCTTTTTTCCTTTCTTCTGTTTGTGATCTCCGCATTCCTCTACGGCGCCTTTGGAAAGGGGAGCGAATTCATGCCGGATACGGAACCAAAAAGAGCCTACATTCACGTAAAGGCGCCGGAAGGGACGAACCTGGACACCTCCGACAAACTGGTTTCTCTGGTAGAAAATATCGTCTCCAAATATAGGGATATCCGCTACGTGATCAGCAATATCGGTTCGGAAGGGGGGATCCCTTTTCCCAAGGGGGCACGGGAACCCATATCAACCGGGTGGCGCTCGATTTCAGGGATTTTCATGACCGCTCCACCCCCTCCTCTCTGATAGTGGACGAAATCAGAAAAGTGACCCTGTCGACCATCAAAGGCGCTGAAGTCCAGGTGGAAAAAGAAAAAGAAGGCCCTCCCACCGGCGCCCCGGTGAACCTGGAAATTTCGGGAAAGGATATCCAAGTCCTCGGGAGATCTGGCCGCAAAAATCAGGAAGGAAATCAAGGATGTTTCCGGTCTGGTGGACCTCAAGGACAATTTCGTGAAAGGAAAACCCGAAATCCGGGTCCGGGTGGATAAGGAAAAGGCGGCCCTGATGGGACTGGATACCTACACCATCGCCTATACGGTAAAGGCCGCCATCAACGGTGTAAAGGTGGGTGTGTATCGGGAGGGAAAGGATGAGTACGACATCATCGCCCGCCTTCCGGACCGGGACCGGCATACCATGGAAAACATCAAGCGGCTGACGGTCTCCGGTCCCAAAGGAGAGCCCATTCCGCTCACTTCCCTGGCGGAAATTTCTCTTACCAGCGGTCTCGGGGCTATTATGCGTCTGGATCAGAAGAGGGTCGTTACCATATCCGGCGATGTCTCCGGGCGCCTGGCCAATGATGTGATCGCGGAGATCGGCAGCCGGTTGGAAACAAAGATCGACTGGCCAAGAGGATACGGTTTCCGTTTTACGGGGGAACAGCAGGAGCAGGCAAAGGCGACGGCTTTCCTGGAAAAGGCTTTTATTGCAACTATTTTCATCATATTCCTCATCCTGGTAACCCAGTTTAATTCTTTCATGACCCCTTTCATCATCCTCACTTCCGTGATCCTCTCCCTTATCGGCGTCTTCTTGGGGCTCCTTGTCACCGATACCGCTTTCGGCGTGATCATGACCGGAATCGGCGTTATCAGTCTGGCCGGGGTGGTTGTCAATAACGCCATTGTGCTCATCGACTACTATCATCAACTCCTGGAAAGGGGTATTCCTTCCACGGAGGCCTTGATAAAGGCCGGCCTTACACGCTTCCGGCCGGTGATGCTAACCGCCATCACCACCATCCTGGGCCTTCTGCCCATGGCGACCGGAGTGAGCTTCAACTTCCGTGACCTGGCGTTGGAAATCGGCAGCGAGTCTTCCCAGTGGTGGGGCCCCATGGCCGTAGCCGTCATCTTCGGTCTCGCCGTGGCCACCTTGCTCACGCTTGTAGTGGTGCCGGTCCTCTGTTCTCTCCTCAACAGCCTTCAAATGAAAACAGGGGGCCAACATGGTTGAGAGCAGGGGTTTTCACCTTGAGGTCAGCGGCTACGTCAGTGAACTGTTCTGCGGGACCATTCCCATCGCTTTCAAGGAGGCCTTTACGGGCTATCTCATCGAGAACAGGGAGGCAAGCCGGATTCCGGAATGGTTGTTGAAAACCTCCCCCCATTACGTCAGTTCGGATCAAATTCAGCGGATGTGGTATTTCGACGATGAGATCATGAGGAGCCTGATGGGGGATGGCGAGCGTCCGTGGAAGACGTACCGAGAGATAAATGATCTATGCTCCCTGTTGGGCTTCGGGAGCGGAAAAGAAGGAATAGGCATTTTCGAAATCGGCATCGTTCAAAATGGACAGACCATTCTGGAGTTTGTTCCTTTTGAACCCACACCCGATTCCCCGGAACGGTTTCGAAATATCAATCAACTCTCCATTCGGCAACTTGCCCCACCTCCCCTGCCCTCCCCGGATGTCGGCTATGTGGCTGTCAGCGCCGGAACCTGGGCCAAGGGGATGCTCCGCTTTGTCGTTCCCGCCGCGGATGCATTTCACCCAGAGCGGTTGCAACTCCTGGTGATCGATCTGACGGATCTCGGAGTGGGTGAAGATTATTTCGTGGCAGGCCTGGCCTACGATGGAAAAGAACTTGCCGCGGAGGTTGTGAAGATCGGGGAAAAGGAGATGTATCCGGTCTCCTGGCATTCTCCGGCCAAAGGCGGATGGCGCCCCATGCACGAATGATTATTGCCTTTATACCCCGAATCTGATATTTTCCTGCCATCCGTGTGCTCAAGGCTGATCGCCCATCACAAGAGGCTACTTCGTCCTTTGCATTGCAAAACTTCTGGAACGATTCGAAAAAAGAGGAGAAAATATTGCAACTCACACCAAGAAGCCATCAAAAAATCTCCATGCTTCTGGAAAAAGGCGTGGATATTCCAAACCCCCTCACACTGGATATCGGCGATGAGGTATCCGTTGAACGGATCTCCGGAAAATCGGTTAAGATCTACCCTGGTTGTCGTATCTACGGAGATGAGACCGTCATTTCGGAAGGATCAAGATTAGGCGAGGAAGGACCTGTCACGCTGGACAACTGCCGGTTGGGACCAGAGGTGGCATTGAAGGGCGGGTATTTTCGCGGAGCCGTATTCCTTGAAGGCGCGGCCATGGGGTTGGGCGCCCATGTGCGGGAAGGAACTATTCTCGAAGAGCAGGCAAGCGGCGCCCATTGCGTAGGCCTGAAACAAACCATCCTCTTTCCATTCGTTACTCTTGGCAGCCTCATTAATTTCTGTGACTGCCTTATGGCCGGGGGAACGAGCCGGAAGAACCACAGCGAAGTAGGAAGCTCCTACATCCATTTTAATTTTACCGCGGATGGAGATAAAACCACCCCTTCCCTTTTCGGCGATGTGCCCGGGGGAGTCATGCTAAATCGGCCCCCCATCTTCTTAGGTGGCCAGGGGGGCTCGGTGGGGCCATTGCGGTTGGGTTATGGAAACGTCACAGCGGCAGGTACCATCCTTCGCAAGGACGTGCTGGAGACAGGCCGCATTATCATCGGAAAAACCCATCGTGGAGGGGAAGTTCCCTTTGTTCCGGGAATGTACTCGGGGCTGAAACGGATCATCGAGAACAATATCCTTTATCTTGGCAATTTGATGGCCCTGGAACAATGGTACAAGCATGTGAGAAAACCCTTTCTGGAATCCCGGGAATTGGGCAATCTGATCTTTCAAGGCGCGCTGAACAATCTCTTCCTCGCAAAGGACGAAAGGAAGAAGCGGCTTATGTCCATGGCGGAAAAACTGTGCCATCCCCCGGGAGAAAGCGAAGGCGCCTCATCGAATCCGGGACGCGTTGAATTTTTCGAAAAAATCACCGAACTCTGTCAAGTGTTCGATCCGGAGAATATCAGCAAAACAGGACTGAACGAGCGCGATCAGCTTATAGAGGAAATCCACAAAGCAGGTACGGGTGGGAACTACATCCGGGTAATTCAGGGCCTTCCGCCTGCCACTGTCTCGCACGGAACCGCCTGGCTGGAACAAATCATTCAGGATCTTTGCGGAAAGGCCTCGGGGCTTGTGCCTTCCATGGGCCTTTTCAAGAAACAAGGAGAATAGCACATGGGTAAATTATTCGGGACCGACGGAATCCGGGGAGAAGCAAACCGCTATCCCCTGGATGGACCGACTGCCTTCGTCGTAGGCCAGGCTATTACGCGATTTCTGAAAAAGGACGACAAAAGAGTACGGATCATCATCGGCAGAGATACACGCATCACGGGAGAGATGTTGGAACATGCCCTTGCATCGGGGATTATGTCCATGGGAGGCGCGCCCTGCCCCGTGGGAGTACTGCCCACGCCGGGAATAGCCTATATGGCCGGACTTTTGAAGGCGGACGCCGGTATTGTGATTTCCGCCTCCCACAACCCTTACCAGGATAACGGCATAAAGTTTTTTGCGGGAAACGGATTAAAGCTGACCGACAGCGAGGAAGAGTCCATAGAGGATCTGATACTGGAAGGCAGGCTGGCGGAAGGAGCCCCCCTTTCAAGCGGCGTGGGACAAATTGAAAAAATAGAACAGGTGATGGACCGATATGTCACCTTTATCGCAGGGACCATTCCGGAAGACATTTCCATCAAAGGGATGAAAATCGTTTTGGATACGGCCAATGGGGCAACAGCCGAGGCTGCCCCGCTTCTTCTTTCCCGATTGGGCGCCCGGTCGGAAGTCATCCATAATCATCCTGACGGCATGAATATCAATCGAAACTGCGGCTCTCAGCACACCCTGGACCTTCAAAAGCGGGTAAGAGAGAGCGGCGCTCAACTGGGGATTGCTTTTGACGGCGATGGAGACCGTTTGATTGCAGTGGATGAAAAGGGAAACGAGATCACCGGAGATCAGATCCTATTCATTTGCGCGGCGGCGCTCAAGGAACAGGGCCGATTGAAAAACAACCTGATTGTAAGCTCCGTCATGAGCAACATAGGGCTCACCATGGCATGCAAAAGACTGGGCATTGAGAGGCATGCCTCCCGTGTGGGCGATCGACGCATCCTCCAGGATATGTTGCGTCTCGGGGCCGTTGCAGGCGGTGAGGAATCGGGGCATATCATCCTGCTGGATCATCATACCACAAGTGACGGCATGATTACCGCACTCCAGGTGATGGCAGCCATGGTCAGAAAAGGAGCGCCCCTTTCCGAACTGGCCTCCCTGATGGATGTTTATCCCCAGAAACTCATAAACGTG
The DNA here is from genome assembly GCA_963747015.1 of uncultured delta proteobacterium. Classification (GTDB taxonomy): domain Bacteria; phylum Desulfobacterota; class DSM-4660; order Desulfatiglandales; family Desulfatiglandaceae; genus DUZB01. The sequence goes on along the minus strand of CAVVEP010000020.1, from coordinate 72,065 downwards.
CCCGTTAACGGAAAGCCCGCCCTCTCCACGGTGCTTCCGGTGCAGGACGCTATTCAATCCGTGGAAAAGAAACTGGGTTCCGAAGGGCGCGTCCTCGTGCGCTACTCAGGAACCCAGAATGTATGCAGGGTGATGGTGGAAGGCCCTTCGGTGGAAGTCACGGAAAAGTACTGCCGACTGATCGCCGACCAGGTAACCGCGGCTCTGGGATAATCCTGGACCGGATGAAAGGCCGGCCGGGGCTAACTTTCGTCAAGAAACAAATCCTTCATCCGGTCTCTTACCTCTTCGATTATCTCACTTATCCAGATGACATCATCAATCCCCAATCTGCCCGCCTTGGTTGCGCTTCGGCTCCCGTCCTTTTTGGTATAGGCCCTCGGACCTATCTGCAGTTTCGGCTCTCCATCCCCATACTGATTAATGGACAACTGCAGACCGGTTTCCTGATTCTCCCAACCGACCAACACCTTATCCTTGCTTGCATCATACGCCATTCTTCATCTCTCCATTATGCACAAATTCCGCAGCCCGCGGTTTAACAATTCATCAATTATCCGATGGCATTCCAGCCAAAAACAGCCGCATCCCCCAGCTCCTCTTCTATCCTCAAGAGTTGATTGTATTTGCAGATTCTCTCAGATCGGCACAAAGATCCCGTCTTGATCTGTCCCGTACCGGTTGCAACGGCAAGGTCCGCGATAAAAGAGTCTTCCGTCTCCCCGGACCGGTGGGAAATGACCGCATTCCAACCCACACCGCGCGCCATGGATACGGCATCGAGGGTCTCGGTCAGGGTCCCGATCTGGTTCAGTTTGATCAATACCGCGTTTGCCGATTTTTCTTTGATCCCCCTCGCAATTCGTTTCGTGTTGGTAACGAACAGATCATCCCCTACGATCTGAAGGCGACTCCCCAGCTTCTCGGTCATTTTCTTCCAGGTCTTCCAGTCGTTTTCATCAAGACCGTCCTCAATGGAAAGAATGGGAAAACGATTTACCCAGTCTGTATAGAATGCCACCATTTCTTCTCCGGTGCGAACAGACTGATCCGACTTGTGAAAGACATATTTTCCGTTCCTGTAAAATTCGGAGGATGCGGGGTCCAATGCCAGGGCCACATCCTTGCCCGGCTCATACCCGGCAGCCTTTATCCCCTCCAGGATCACCTCAATGGCTTCCTCATCGGATTTCAAATTGGGAGCAAACCCGCCCTCATCCCCGACCGCCGTGGATAATCCTTTGGCTTTCAATACGCCGGCAAGGGCGTGAAAAACTTCCGCGCCCATTCGCAGGGCGTCCCTGAAAGTTTTCCCCCCAACTGGCATAATCATGAATTCCTGCATATCCACGCTGTTTGCCGCATGGGCCCCACCGTTTAGGATGTTCATCATGGGCATGGGCAGACGACAGGCATTGACGCCGCCAATATATCTATAAAGGGGCAACATGAGACAGTCGGCGGCCGCTCTGGCCACCGCCAGTGAAACCCCCAAAATGGCGTTAGCGCCGAGATTAGCCTTGTTTTTCGTACCGTCCAGATCGATGAGCATCTTGTCGATAAGCCTTTGATCCGTGGCATCCATGTCCATAATTGCAGGAGCAATGATGTTGTTCACATTGTCCACGGCCTTCTCCACGCCCTTTCCTCCGTAGCGTTTTTTTGTCTTATCGCGTAACTCGATGGCCTCATACTTTCCGGTGGATGCGCCGGAAGGCACTGCCGCTCTGCCAAAACTTCCATCTCTCAAACCTACTTCCACTTCCACAGTAGGATTGCCTCTCGAATCCAGGATCTCGCGCGCGGCAACTGCATCGATTCTCTCCATGGTTTCCTCCTTAAAAAAGGTTAAAAAACGTTCAGAATAATGGGGCGTGACTATAAAAAATTAGAACAGGGATGACAAGGAAAAATAGTCCTATCGCGCCCCTAATAACTCAATTAATATCCTATTTAAAAGAAACTCGAAACACAAATATTTTCTTCACGCAAGACTTGTGTGAGATCTCAAAAATCAGCGGAAATCCGGTCGAAATTCTCATTCCAGATCAAAACAGAGTCTCTTTATCAGATTCGCGGCTATGCGGCATGTACGATCGCCTTTCCTTGCATTTCGGGTATTTATCTCCGTGATATCCATTCCCGCCAGTTCGCATCCGCTTGAAAGGAGGGCCCGCAACCGGGAGGCGATATTGTTTATCTGTTTTTCATTCAATCCCTGTCGGTTTTTGAACCGGACCCCATCGAGAGCATTGCCCGCTCCAACATCCATATCAATGGAGATATACACATAGGGCGTGTGGATACCGTTCAGAACACTCTTCAGTTTGGAGGGACTGCTGATCAAATCTTTCTTGGTCAGAATGCTGACGCCTTTTTTTCGTAAATCGGAAAATATGGATACATATCTCCTGATGCGCTCATCCTTTACCCTGATCGACCGTTTTGATGGTAAATCACCAGGGCCAATAATGGTCAGATTACGGTGCCTTAAAGTTTCTTCTTCAAGAAGATAATGAATAAACGAACTGGCATTAAAGGAATCAGGGCGATTCTTCAAAAAAGGGTCATCAGCGGCATAAACGGAATTCCGGTTGGTTTCCATGTCATATTCCACGGCGCCGGACATGATGGAAACGGGAAGGGCATCCGTGTGGCTGTCCAGGACAATCAGGCTCAGATTGTCAGGTCCGTAAATCTCCGCCAACTTCCGAAACATTCCGCCCGACAGGGAATGATCAACCGTAATCATGCATGGAACCCGTGGATGAATCCGCTCAATCACATGATCGCGCAACATATTGGCGAAAGTATCGCAGCCCCCCCCATCCACAAAGGAAACAAAATTATCGGGATTCATGAACGTTTTTTGATCGGCCGCGGGAACGGGGCGAAGCCACTCGGGAACATCGAGGGAACCCATTTCCTCCCACAATTCGGCTGGGACTTCCCCACGAATAAAGGCCATGACGCAATCGTAGGGATCGAAATTATTCTCCCCCCTTTCCATACAGGTGATTTTTTCCCGAATGGACTCATCCCGTTCATCACAATCCAGTGGACAGCCGAAAAAGACCACGTGCCTTTGCTTCTCATTATGCATTGTTCGTCATTCATTCCTGGTAAAAGGTTCTTCAATATCACACAGATTATCCGGACAAGGCTTTGTCGTTCAAAAGGCCGGGCTCAATTGCTCCAGCACTTCCATACATGCAAAAAATAACAATGAACCTTATCATCATTTCTACTCTGAATCTTTGGCGCCCTCTTTTACGGGACGGATTCTTCGCGGTTTTGCCGTTGAATTGCCCCATCATTTCTGCTCTTCCGCCCATGTCTTCTGCATTTTAAAAAGGGATACCGTGTGGTGGTAGGCAACCCCTTGCACAGTGGGCTTTTCCCTGTACTTCTGCCCCAGGGGCTTCAGGATCTTGGCCCACAGCCTCTCCCGGTTCATCTTACGAACAGTGATTTTCGGAATAACACCCATTGACCCGGGTTTCTTTGTCTCCAGACCGATAATCACCTTTTTTCTGCTTCCATATTCCCTGTTATAGCGACTTGCCGCATCAATAACGTAACGCGCCACTCCGCTTACGCCGTCTTCCCCTTCATCGTTATTCCGGTAAGCCATGACCGCAACGCTGTCGGTAAAACGGATGACATGGTCGGTAATCGTACCCTCGAATCCATCAAGGATCAGCGTAACCGGCTTCCTTCCGCTGCGACGCTTCTTTGCGGGGATGTTGTACCAGAACGGAATGGCCGCCTCCAGTTTAAGTCCCCGTCCCGTCCTTTTTTTATAGTCGTCCACAAGTTCACGTTGTTTTCCGATTCCGGCGACATATTGAGGTCCCATCACCCTCAAATCCGTACGGCGCGTAGTGCCGGATGCAAGGAACTCAAAATAAGGCTCAATGTCGCTCTGTATCCCCGCGAAGGTGGTATCGGGGTGGGCTTCATTGTAACGAAGGATCGCCTTCACAATCGCATTTGCCTTCCTGTGATTCTCGATTCTTGCGAAAGAGGGATCTCCAAAAAGGGCGAAGATTTCGATGCCTTCCTCTTTAGCCCGGCTCAGGAATCCCGCAAGATAGGATTCCTTGTACGCCAATCTCTCCCCTTCAAGTCCCACATGAAGATAAAGCCTGTTAATGCCGCATTCGGCTAACCTGGCGAAATATGTTTGACTTTCAGGAGAATTGATATAAAGAATTTCATCATTGAAATAGTCCGTCCGCTTCCCGGGGCGTTTTCCCCACTCCCATGCGGCCACCACAGCTTTGCCGGGTATGGCGAGGCGCTCGGGGCATCGATGAACTTCTCGGTCCGGGAGGGATTCTCCCGTAATCGGGCCGGCAGACACGTGAGAAGCCGTCCGCCATGCCGGGAAATGCAAAGATTCAGTCTGACGGCCGAAAACAAGCATTGTCAAGGGAAGGGATTGAAGAGCAACCGCAAGCGCAAACACTCCCGGGATAGCGATGAGAAACAGCCTTATTCCAGACTGCCCAAAAAGTCTAGCTTTCCATTTGTGTTCGGACATGTTTTCATAGCCGGAAACGAAGGCGGAGTGATGAACCCGAAGAACGCACCGCTACAACCTTAGAAAGTTATTTCTTTTTATACGTGGTTCGTCTCTCTGTCAAACAGAAAGATGATCTACCGGCCAAAAATGAACTCCCATAGAAGATGTATCGGAACAGTCCTCACGGATCAGACCATCCGACGGTTCACCGGCTTGCGGCGCCTGCTAAAAGACACCCTTACCTGATGCGCATTTCCATCCGTGCACAAATTACGATTGACTTTTATCATCCTTTTGATAAAGTGTGAAAATTCAGGTGCCTTATTCGGCTTAATAGGGAACGCCGTAAAAACGGGACGGGCCCGCCGCTGTGATCGGGGACAAATGCCGCAACATGTCACTGTTCCAATGGAAGGGAATGGGAAGGCGCGGCAGATTCCGTTTAGAGTTTTAAGAAACTTTTTAACGGAAGAGGATGATCCGAGAGTCAGAAGACCTGCCTGAAGAGACAGAAGGCGCCCTTCGCGGACAGTGGGGACCAGCACCATCCTGAGGATAAAAAAGGGATATCCCCGGATCGGAATTTTTCCGTCCGGGTTTTTTTTGCCCGATTCAAGGACACCGAAAGAGAGCATCCCATGAAAAAAATTGCGATCACACTAATGATCCTGGCTTTTTTCGTCTTTTCGCAACACGGCTATGGAAAGGAAACGCCTTCGAGGGTGGTATCTCTCGTACCGGCAACCACGGAGATCATCCTTGCCATGGGCGCGGGTGATCGGCTAAAGGGGATTCCCTATCAGAGTATGCGTTCCCCCGGAACAGAGAGGATCACTGATGTAGGAAGTGTTTCTTCCCCTTCCCTGAAAACCATCGCAGCCTTGGAACCGGACCTGATCTTTTTAGCCCCCTTCCAACAAAGTGTCCGAGAACGCTTCAATAACGGAGAATGCCGGCTGACCCTTGTGGACATCAGGACCATCCAGGACCTGTATGACCACATAGACCTGCTTGGATCGGTTTTCGGAAAGCAGGAACAAGCCGAAAAGATTAAGGAGCGAATCCGTTCCCGGCTTGAAATAATCCACCGGAAGGTCGAGAAAATCCCCGATACGGAAAGGAAAAGGGTTATTCGCATCATCGGGCGGGAGAGCGTGGTGGGACAGGAGCGAATCATGGTCCCGGGCGATGATTCTTTCCAAAATGAACTGATCGTCGCGGCGGGAGGCATCCCTCCGCACCCGGGCCGAAACGGAGAGGCGGTACCCATTACGAAAGAGGAGTGGATCGTATTCAACCCTCAGGTCATCTATGGTTGCGGCGAAGACAGAAAATTCGTCGCGGGCCTCCGCCGGCTTTCCGGATGGAATGACGTGGACGCAATAAGAGAAGGACGTATCTTTTATTTTCCCTGCGGCCTGGCCAATCAACTTTCCACGGGGACGGGGCTTTTTGTTTCCTGGCTCTCGGCCGCCGTTTACGGGGAGACCTTTTCGAAAAAAGCGGACCAGATTCTCCCCGAAGGGATTTTCCGATCGCGCGAACTGCACCTGGATCTTGCCTATGTCAAAGATGTCCGTATTTCCTATAGCTGGATTCACGATTTTGAAAACAAGACGCTTGATCATCCAATTCAAGGAACCGCTGAATATCGTTTCAACCCTTGAGGGCGAACGAACAGGGATCATGACCGTGGGAAATCATTTCTCCCCTCCCCCCTGCTGGGGTCTCACCCACAAGTCCGGTTTGAAAGGGGAGAGGGATCGCGTATATGGGGTTCTGGGAACATCCGAAAAAACCTCGGCGTTTCTTTTTACGGGCGCGGATATGGATAACCTGGCCATTAAGAAAGAACATTTCAGGGAAATGGAGGTCTATGCCCTCGTAACCGCGGGCGTTTCGGGCAACGCCGTGCGCATGTCCCGGGATACCGGAAACTTTTATGAACCGGGAACCATCAATATCCTCCTTCTGCCCAATATGCAACTGAGCGCCAGGGCCATGACAAGGGCCATCATCAGTGCCACGGAAGCCAAGACGGCCGCCCTGCAGGATCTGGATGTCCGCAGCAGCTACACCCCTCTCGTGAACCAGGCCACGGGGACCGGAACGGACAACATCCTGGTTGTTCAGGGAACAGGCACACCCCTTGACAACGCGGGCGGCCATTCCAAGTTGGGGGAATTGATCGCAAAGGCCGTCTATGCAGGCGTAAAGGAAGCGGTCTACAAACAGAACGGCCTGACGGAAAAACGCAATGTTTTCCGTAGACTGATGGAGCGCGGCATACGCATTCATGATCTGGGTTTTAAAAATGAAATGGTTCCCAACAATAAAAGTATCGATCTTTCCGCATCCCTTGAAGAGCTCTTCCTGGAGCCCGTCTACGCCTCCTTTTTAGAGGCCTCGTTTGCCGTGAGCGATGATTACGAAAAAGGTCTGTTAACGGATCTGAGCGCTCATGAGAGAAACTGCAAGAACCTGGCGGAAACCATCGCAGGAACCAAGATCGATAAGATGAAAGATCTCCTGGCCGGCAATGACCTGCCGCCCGTGTTGCGAATGACCCTGAATGCCATGGTCAACGGGATCTCTAACAGGTCATCAAATTTGGAGAAATTATGAAGAACGATTTAAAATATAAACACGGGGGGACCCCGCAATTAGACATGATCCGGCTGGGTGTGTCCGCCGGGCCTGTTCTGGACTTCAGCGTAAACCTGAACCCCCTTGGGCCTCCTGCCATCATCAGGGAAAACTGGCCGGATCTTATTCAATGCATCGAGCACTATCCCAGTGTGGAAGGGGATGGGGTCGCCGCCTATTACGAATCCGCCTGCGGAATCGCCCCGAAAAATTTCCTGGCCGGAAACGGCTCCACCGAATTAATCTACCTGACGCCCAGAGCGCTCAAATTCAAACGTGCGGCGGTCATGGCCCCGTCTTTTCACGATTATGAACGCGCCTCGCTCCTGGCCGGGGCGGAGGTTGTCAAACTTCCCCTTTCCCGCAACGATCATTTCGCATTTCCTACGGCAGACCGGATAGCCAAGACTCTCAAGGACGTGGATGCCTTCTGGATCGCCCGTCCAAACAACCCCACGGGAAACCTTTTTTCAAAGGATCTCATTCTGGATTTTGCCGATCGATTCCCCGAGAAATGGTTTGTTGTGGATGAAGCTTTTATCCAATTTCTGGATCATTGGAAAAACGACAGTCTCCTCATGGATAAACCCAGGCCCAATATTCTCGTTTTGAACTCCTTGACCAAATTTTATTCCATCGCAGGCCTGCGGCTGGGAGGGATTGTGGGGGATGAGGCCGTAATCTCACGTCTGAGGAACGCGAAGGAACCATGGGCCGTCAACGGAATCGCGGATCGGGTTGCCGCCCTCCTCGTCCGGTGCGGCGACTATGACGCCAGACCCGGTCTCTTGTCAAAAAGGAGCGCGGCGCGTATTTCAAATTCTGGAACGTCTGGATGGGATCACACCGTTTTCTCCCTCCGCCAATTACATCCTGTGTCAATGGACAAAAAGCCCGAATCTGGACGACCTGCTCAAGCATCTCCTTTCTCAATGGCCTATACCTCAGGGATTGCAGAAACTTTCCGGGGCTTCAAGAAAATTTCTTTCGCATTGGTCTGAAAAAACCCGAAGAGAATGACCGGTTTCTTTCCCTCATATCTTCTTTTCCCTGATCCGGAAAGGATCCCCGTTCATGCTTGAATTGGCAATTATCATTCTCCTCGCTTTTCTTCTGGACCTGATCCTTGGAGATCCCCGCTACCGCCTTCACCCCATAAGGCTCATGGGTTTGTGTATCGAGTTCTTCACGCGCGTGCTGAAACGCGTGGGGTTGGGAGGAAGGGGGGGAGGGATACTCCTCGCCGCGATGACGGGGCTTATTTTTATCGGGGCTTATTCGGTCATTCATCGCCTTCTTTATGGACTCCTCCCTTTCGCGGCCAACGCATTCGACCTGTTTGTCTGCTATTCCTGTCTTGCCCTAAAAGATCTGGTAACGCACACGGAACTGGTAACCCGTGCTCTTGAACGGGGAAACATGCCGGACGCAAGGGCAAGCGTTGCCATGGTGGTCGGCCGGGATGTGCAATTCCTGGATGAAAAGGGCATCGCAGGGCCGCCATAGAAACTCTGTCGGAAAATTTCGTGGATGGTTTTCTCTCCCCGCTCTTCTGGTACGTGGCCGGCGGAATGTCGGGACATCTTTCGGGGTTCTCGGCGGTCCCCGTGGCACTGGGTTTCATGATCGCCTTTAAGGTGGCAAGCACATTGGATTCCATGGTAGGATATAAGGACGCATCGTTTCTGGAGTTTGGATGGGCTGGGGCGAGGACGGATGATATCATGAATTTTATCCCGGCGCGTCTGTCCCTGGTTGTCCTCTTTCTAGGCGCGTGGGTAAGCAACCTGAACGCAAAAGCAGGGATACAAACCGCCATGAAAGACCGGTTGAAACACGCCTCTCCCAACAGCGCCCACGCGGAGAGTTTTGTGGCGGGCGCCCTGCATATCCGGTTGGGAGGGCCCACGGTATATCCAACCGGAAGAAAAGAAAAACCCTGGCTTGGAGAAGGAAACCCGGACCCCGAGCCATCGCAGATCAGGCGGACGGCCTCCCTGCTGATCCGGAGCGCGTGGCTTGCTGTTTCGGTCCCTGTGATATTTCTGATACTGATTGGATAAATAGAATATGGCGAAAGCAATCATGTTTTTGGGTACGGGAAGCGATGTGGGAAAGTCTATTGTCTCCGCCGCATTCTGCCGCATTTTTAAGCGCAAGGGCTACAAAGTGGCGCCTTTCAAAGCCCAGAACATGTCCAACAATTCATTCGTCACGGTGGAAGGAGGGGAGATTGGCCGCGCCCAGGTTGTTCAGGCCGAAGCCGCCGGTCTTCTTCCTTCCGTACACATGAACCCCATCCTTCTCAAACCTTCGTCCGAGAAGGGTTCCCAGATCATCCTCCAGGGCAAAGTTTTCGGAAGCATGGATGCCGCCCATTACTACGACCTGAAACCGGTGCTCCAGAAGACCGTCATGGAATCGTACGAAGAGTTGGCGCGGGATTATGATCTGATTGTCATGGAAGGCGCCGGAAGTTGTTGTGAGATGAATCTTAAGGAAAATGATCTGGTCAACTTCCCCATGGCCCGGAGGGCCAAGGCCTCCTGCATTTTGATCGGGGACATTGACCGAGGCGGGATTTTCGCGCAGATCATCGGCAGTTTTCATCTTATGACCCCAGAAGAACGGGACATTACCGGCGGATTCCTCATCAACAAATTCCGTGGAGATCCGAAACTCTTCGAATCGGGCATGGATTACCTGGAAGAAAAGACGGGTAAGCCCGGTTTTGGTCTGGTGCCTTTCTATACGGATATCCGCATCGATTCGGAAGACTCCGTCGTTCTCCAGGAAGACAAATACAAGCGGCGTCCGCTCAGCCAAGAAACCGTCAACCTTGCGGTGTTGAAATTCCCCGCCATCTCCAATTTTACGGATATGGAAGCGCTTGCGGACGAGCCCGATGTAACCATCCATTACCTTTTCCGCCCCGAAGACCTCTCCCGCGAATATGACGGCCTCATCCTTCCCGGCACAAAAAATGCGATGGAAGACGCCCGGTGGCTTTCGCGGTCGGGATGGAAAAAGGAAATCAGGCGATTCGCGGAATCGGGCCGAAAGATTTTGGGAATCTGCGGGGGATATCAGATCCTGGGTCGGGTGATCAGAGATCCACTGGGTGTGGAATCCGACAGAAAGGAAGTTCAAGGGATCGGCATTCTCCCCATGGAAACCGTTCTTGAGGCGGACAAGGTGGTGCGAAAAGTAACCGGCATCTGCCTCACAAACCGGAAGAAGATCAACGGGTATGAAATTCACATGGGACGAAGCCGGCCGTTAAGCGAAAAAGGCGCTCCTTTTCTGCGCATCCACGAACCCGGGAAACGTCGGTCATGGCACGACGGATGGTCGCTGGAAAACGGCAGGATCGCAGGCTCCTATGTGCATGGCATCCTGGATTCCCCTGCCTTCAAGGGAGATTTTCTCAATCGCATGAGGCGTAAGAAAGGTTTACACGAAAGGGTCCCTAAAAAAGGCAGGATGGCACGATTTCTGGAATACGATAAACTTGCGGATCATTTTGAAGAGCACTGCCGGGTTGACGAAATAGAGGCGCTCTTGTGAAAATACCTTAAAAAAGAGGGAACAATGAAGATATATACTGGAAAGGGAGACACCGGAACCGCGGGTCTCCTCAATGGAACACGGATCATCAAAAGCGATCCTCAAGTGGAGGCGGTCGGCGACATAGACGAGTTGAATTCCGCCCTCGGCGTCCTTCAGGCTGTTTTTCCCGAGACGGAAAAGGGGACACTGGAAGAGATCCGGGCCATCCAATCCGATCTCTTTCATATGGGCGCATGGGTGGCAACTCCGCGAACTTCGCCCTCCATGCAGCTGCTGAACGGAATCGACGATCAAAAGATCGCTTTCCTTGAATCAGCGATCGATCGCATGGATTCCCTGCTGCCTCCTCTTAAAGGATTCATTCTACCAAACGGCAACATAGCCGGCGCCTGGTCCCACCTTGCAAGGACCATCTGTCGCCGCGCCGAAAGACATGTGGTCCGACTCTCGGTGCAGCTTCCCGTGGGAAACACACCGAGACACCTGGGAAACATCCTCAAATACCTGAATCGGTTGTCGGACTACCTGTTTGTTCTGGCCCGTTACTGCAATCATTTGTTAGACAGTCACGATTCCGTCTGGGAAGCCTCCGGAAACTTTCCGGGACCTGATGAATCATAACGGATTAAAAAAACCTTCTCAATTTCGGCCCAGAACCCCCCGTTAAGTGAGGTTAGGAGTTGGAACGCGGGAACATTTCGTGCCAGTCGGACGACATTGTCGAACAGCATTGCTGATTGAGCGCTTTTCTCTTCCCTTTCCACCTTTGACCAGATGGGTTGCCACACCTGTTTTGCCGGTTCAAGGCATTTCAAAACCGCCTCGGAGAGTCTGGTGCCGCGCTCACCGATCAGCATCAAAATGCCATTTTAAGCCCGAAAAAGCGGGATTTTAATTTATTTATCCTAATGTTTAAACAGCTGAAGTTTCACCGTTTTTGAAGTCTTTCAGATTCTACCGCTAAGTTCCGCTTGATTATCTTTCACGAAGCGCAAAAACTTGGCACGGAATTTGAAAATTTTTCAATTTTTATGCCAACTATTTCAATGACTTACTGTGCTTTTTTACTTGCACCCCATTCCTTTTCATGATAGGATATCCACATAAATAATTGATATCCTAAAGGAAAGGAGTAATTTAAAATGTTTATTCTAAACGATATTTTTACGCCTCTTCAGAATGCGTTTTCATCCACCAATCTTGGTAGCGAACGTCGCCAATGGTTCACTTATACTATTTTGGCATTCATTATTCCTTTTACTTCTTCCATTTCTTCGAACATCTTTCGCTGCATCAATACGCTTTTCGGACTCCGCGTGAACCGACGTCGATTCTATGCATTTATGGCATCCAACAAACTTCCATGGGATAAACTGTGGCGGACTTTGTGGAGCATGATCCCAGATCCCCTGTCAGATGGGCGCTTATTGGTTGCCTTGGATGATTTCATCAACCCCAAAACGGGCAGAAAGATCTTCGGTTGTTCATCCGTCTTCGACCATGCCGCTAAAGCGAATCAGTCCAAATATCCCTGGGCTCAGAATGTGGTTCTCGTTGGACTCCTGAAGCGCATTAAAGGACGATGGGCCTGCCTTCCCATGGCTCACCGATTCTATTTGCCTAAAAAGGCTGTCGAGGCAAAATTGGATAATATGATGATTCCCGGCAACGAATTGTCTTTTCAAACTAAATTGGATCAGGCGGTTGAAATGTTGATTCAACTGGCCCATCATTTTGTCGGTGTTCCTCTGATGGTCGTTTGCGACAGCTGGTTCGGCAATAACGGCTTATTCAAACCCCTACGCAAACATCTCGGAAATTCAGTCCATTTGCTCTCCAGATTACGTTCCAATTCCGTCCTATACACTATGCCCCGGAACAAAACATCGAAAAAACGAGGAAGGCCCCGAAAGTATGGACTCAGACTTGGCTCCTGCGCTGAAATGGCTGCCAGGTTCATATCCCATGCATCAATCCATCGCGTATTCCTTTATGGGAAATACAGAGACGTCAACGCTTTTTCAAAGACGGTCATGCTCAAAACACTCAAGTGTTCCGTTCGGGTTGTCTGGGTCTTTCGAAAAACACAGTGGGTTGCTCTCTTCTCTACGGATATGGATCTGTCTATTGAGCAAATCATTGAATACTATGGCGCCAGATGGAAAATCGAATCAGGTTTCAAGGAAATCAAGCAGGATATCGGCAGCAGCAAAAGCCAAACCCGCAATGCACATGCTGTCATCAACCATATCAACTTTTCTACGATGGCCGCCACTATTACCTGGATCTATGGCACCCGGCTTGAGAATACACCGGAACGTCGGCACAAAGTCAAAGGCCGTAATAGTTTTGCATTCTCAGACCTAAGGCACATCATTGCAAACACTGCTCTGAACGACGATTTCGATGCCGTTTGCCATAAACAAGAGAAACTCTCACGAAAATCTTTCGTGTCCGCGCTGCTGCGCATGGCCGCGTGAAAAACAATGAGCAATTACCGTGAATCTTCAGTTTAAACAGCTTACCTTGGGTTATTTAGCTTGACACGAAATGGCCTTCCTTATATAGTTCTAATCGCCTCTAGTTAAAGTACGCGCTCTGCCCGTGTAACCTGAACCGGGTGTGGCTGATTTGCGGATGAATATTCAAATGACCTTCAAAAAAAAGGTTACGGAAAGACGACGACGCATTTCTTCAAAATATTCACAAGAGGAGATTTTATGAAATACAAAAAACCGGAATTATTATGCATATCATCAAGAAACCATGCGCAATGCGAAAATGGCAGTGCAGCTACTGCACCCGGATCAATATATCCCGCCACGGATTGTACCGTTGGAGGAAGTGCCTCCTATACTTGTGACACAGGAACGGGAAATACCGAAACATACCCTGGCTGTGCTGATGGTGCTTCTAATGCAGTTGTGTGGTGTGAAACTGGATCTGGTCAAGCTGGAAATATGTGCGGAGTTGGCGGAATAAACAACACCTAAATCCGATTTATGGATGGAAACCAGTTGGTCCAGGCTTTGTTGAGATGCTCAAGAAGCTGTGCAGGGGGTCGATTTCCCTTCGGCGGACATGGTCCCGCCAGCCCTAACCTTTCTGCATCAAATGGTATACTGTACAACGCCTTGATCCGCCCGGAGGTTGAATGCTTTTGTCCAAGGGCAACCGTTACGGGTCCTCGCCATCATCAAAGCACGACCTTTGCATCACCTTCCAGAATTCCCCACCCAATGTGGCGCGGAGTCGGTATGCGGGAACAGCACGGGCCATTCGGGTGACATTGTCGAACAGCAGGGTGGATTGGACGTTTTTCTCTTTCCGCTCCATCTTGGACCAGATGGGTTGCCACACCTGTTTTGCCGCTTCAAGCCATTTCAAAACCGCCTCGGACGGTTCGGTGAGGGGAACCACCTCATCTCTTTGAGCCTGCTCCAAAAAAAATACGGCCTGCAAGGGAACGGATCTTTCCACATGCCACTGTTTCTTCGATTCCCGCCAAAGATAATCGCTCCAGGTGGGGAACGGATGCACCCGGAAATTTCCATCACCTATATGCAGTACCAGGGCCTGATCGTCGCAAAGCCTCTCCCAGTAATCCGGCAACCGGGCATAGCAGGTGGACTTTCCGGTTCCCCCCGCGCCCGCGATAAGAACACCTCTCCCCTCCAGGCTCGCCAGGGTGGCATGTATGGGGGTTCCGCCTTTTGAAAGCGCATGCCGATGCAGCTCGCGAAGCACCGACCACATGTTGATATAGCGAATTTCTTCGTGATCCAGAAAGGCTTCGTTAAGTTCCATGTGGATTTCTGGGAGATAGTCGTGTCGCCATATCCGGTGAATCCCGCCGTTTGTGAAAGGTTTCCATCCGTTTTGACCGGAGGGGCAAAAATGCGGCTTCGGGGAAACGGATAAGGCCAGGTCTTTCACCCGATGAAAATAGATGGCGTGTGTCGGCGCTTTTAGGGCACGGGGCAATCCCATAATGCGGGCAAGTTCATTAAGCCAGTTGCTTACCGCTTCACCACCATTCAGTCCCCATACGGTGCCATCCGCCAGTTCAAGGTTGTAGCCGTTCATTCTTGTCAGGTTCCCGTTTCCTCTTGCTCATTGGTCTCTCATTAGTCATTCATCGTAAAGAGTCTTCTCATATACTCCGCCCTAAGCATCCGCCACAGCCTCTCCTTTGCCGTCCAGCCTGATCACCAGATCCGCCGTCTGGATGGGCGCCGGCCGATGTGAGATGATAAAGACCGTTTTTCGGCCGAACAATTCGGGCAGTGAACCGAATATAGAGGCTTCCGTCCGGGCGTCCAAGGCAGAGGATGGTTCGTCCATAATCAGTACATCCGGATCGCGAACCAGGGCCCTGGCGATGGAGATGCGTTGTTTCTGCCCCTCGGAGAGCCTGACACCCCGCTCCCCTATAAGGGTATCGTATCCCTCGGAAAGCCCGGTAATGAAATCGTCGATTCCCGCTGCCCGGGCCGCCCGCCTTACCTCCGCCTCGGTGGCATCCGTATTGCCGTATCGAAGGTTCTCCATAACGGAGCCGGAAAGAAGGGTGGTTTCTTGTGGTACATATCCGAATCGCCTTCGGAGCGCGCGAACCTCCAGATTGGAAGCAAGCCGTTCGCCGTAATAGATCTGCCCGGAACTTGGACGGTAAAAACGCAGCAGAAGGCTGATGAGCGTGGTTTTTCCAGCCCCACTGGGACCCACGATGGCCACCTTTTGACCCGCCCTCACCCGGAAATTGACGCCTTTCAGCACCTGTTCCCGGCCGTCATAGGAAAAGGCCACGTCTTTGAAGGTGATATCGCCCAGGGGCCCGTCAATTTTTTCACCGATCCCCACATTGTCCTCGGGCATGGCGTCGAACAGGACCGAAACCCGTTCCAGGGAGGCCTTTGAATTCTGAAACTGATAGTTCATATTAACCAGAAACTGGGCCGGCCCGTAGACATAACCCAGGTACGCCTGAAAGGCCAGGAGCGATCCCACGGTCCAGTCCCCCTTGATGACCCAGTATGAGCCGAAGACCAGGACGAAAAACCGGGCCAGTTTGGGCAGGGCCTGAATAGCCAGACCGTTGACAAAACCCATGGACTGCTGTTCAAGGGCGATGCCGAATGAATTCTTCAGGCCGTCAATCAGATGCCGGATGGTGTGGCGTTCCCTGGAGAAGGCCTTGATGAGCGGTACGGAGGAGAATGCCTCCTGGAAACGTCCGCTCAATTCCGAACCACACTCCATGGAGTGATGGCTCAGGATATAGGACCTTTTAGACATGTACCGGGCAACGAACCAGGTAATCGGAAGGGTCAGGATCACGGGCACTGCGATGCGCCATTCCAGATAAAAAAGAAAAATCAGACCGCCGATGAATCGAATGGACTGGGTTAGTAACTGGACAACGGTTCCCGAAAAGAACCACTGCACGCCGCTTGCACCGTTCTGGATTCTTGAAATGAGGTAGCCGGTCCGGGCTCCGTCGAAAAAGGCCTTAGGAAGGCTCAAGGTCCGTTCGAGAAGCTCCTTCTGAATGTCCAGCGTAACGCTCTGCTGAAACCGTGTAGTAAAAAAACCCTGGAGCATCCCCGATAGTCCCTGCGCCAGGGCAACTCCGGTCATGAGGGCAATTACCGGCGCCAATAGCGGCAGCCGCCTTTCAATCAGCACGTGGTCCATGAGAAACCGACTGATCATGGGTTGCGGAAAGGTAAGAAGCGATCCAGCCAGAAGAAAGGCCCCTGCCACAACTCCCATCTTCCAGTGACTGAGAATCATAGGGATAAACGGCTTCAGGCTCTCCCGAACGGACCTGTATTTCGCGGTATCCCCAATTTGGTCCTTGGGCAGCTCCCGGGCAAACCCCCGTTTCAGATAGGAAAGCCAACTCTCCGAGGAAGGCGTCTTTCGTTCCGGATTCAAGGGATCATGCTTTCTTCGGAAAAATAGATGCAAACCGATGTCGGCCCCCTATGCGGCTTCCGCATACCCCACGAGGCCTTTGGATGTCAGATCTTCAAGAAAGGCGTTCAGGTGCTCCGGGGCTTCTCCGGGCATGCCATCCTCGCAGGCTTTCCCGAGTTTTTCCAGAATCTCTCCCTGCGTATGTTTCCCGTCCAGCAGTCGCCAGATAAATATCGAAACCGGGTCCAGCCCATAGGCTTCACCGGAATCCGGATCAAACAGTACGGCCCAATCGTCAAATTCTTCCCGCAGCACCACCATAGGATTGGCCACGGGTCTTTCCGTGTCGGTCATGATAATCTCCTCTTTTTGTGTCTATATGAACAATCAAGATCTTTTGAATTGGACGCATCATAATGAAAAGGAGCAATCACTTCAAGTGGAAAGTCAGGAAGAGCAGGAAGGACCTGAATGCCATTGGGCATTTTTCATTTCTTCCTCTCTGCACGATTGAATGTGTTCATCATTTTTTATACAGAATGGTGATTTTCAAAAAAGGATCGGTTTTTTACAATTGACATCACATCATGTTTGTTGTAGCAAGATGCAGTATTTTGGGAAGAAGTTCGTTACAATGAGAAAAGGAACATGAAGTACACCATACCATCAGTAAAAACATTTGAATACTGCTATTCAGATTGTCGCACCGGTTCAGGAGCTACCAAAAGACCGGATGGCGACTTGCCGGCCATTTATTGTGGTCATGGAAACCAGGTTGATGAAAGTGCCGTCTGCGATGGAGGTCTTGGCAACACACATGCCTATGAACAATGCCAGTTTGGAGACATCGCTTTTCCTGAATCACAATGTGCAAGTGGCTCCAATACAGCACCATAGGCTTTTCGTTCGACTTACCGGAAGATGTTGGCGTTCTCTCGGGTCACCGCCCTTTCACATACCGTTAAAGCGATTGGCCACCGCGAAATTTTCCCATCTTTTCCCCTGCCTTTATAACTTCAAGTTTTCCATATTAAGAAAAATCATCCGCCTGAGGTAGACTTTGTTGTTTCGACAGTCTGATGTGCAAAGTGAGCTCTGAGATTATTGGATTGAGACGACACGAGGCGGCCTCGACAAACAGGACCGTACATGGCCACCAGGCCATCAGCAGAAATTCCTCCCGGATTTTCTCCGAATGATTTGCTGGAGTTGTAACCAAAGATGAACACGGGAACAATTTTCATTTCGCTTTTGGGTCGGACATCTGCCGGAAGAAAGTTCTTTATACCGGCAAAGGCGTATTGTTTATCGTTCTCACGATTGCCCGATCTTGTCAGGACAATCAGATGAGGCTGCCATAATAATTGCCTCCTGCCTACGAAAATCGTATACTGGCAAATACTTTTGAGCTGTTACCTGAATCTCGCGAAAGAATCGGCCCCATGGAAAAAATGAAATCCAAATACAGCACCTGTATCGGCCCCAGCATGTACCCGACCCTCCAACCGGGGGATGGAATCGAACTATACACCTATAAGAATCCGACGGAGATAAGGGTGGGAGACGTGATCGTCTACCCTCATCCCAAAGGTACGGTGGACGTGGTACATCGTATTATCGGGATTAATCCTGAAGGGGTGCTCACGCGGGGAGACAATAACAACAAGATCGATCCCTACACCATAAAGTTTAAGGATATCATAGGCAAAGTCATTGCCGCCAGGCGGCGCACCCGCCTCATTTCCATTCGGGGCGGCAGGACCGGCTTTTTGATTCACAAATTGATGCTCTTCAGGAAATATGTCCTTCCCTGGGCGCTTCTACCATTCCGCACGGTATCAAACGGGATGGCCAACTGGGGAGTGCTGCATGTTTTTCATGGTACTTTGGACCTTAAAATCGTCCAGATTTAAGAAAAATCAGGAACGCAGACGCATTCTGATTTCAGGGAATCGGCCCATCGGAGAGCAGGAAGCCGGATCCGGGGAGTGGCAGATCCGGTTTCCCTACAAACTATTTGTGAACAAACAAAGACTTAAGAAAACAGGAATAGATCCGTCATGAAATATCAAATACCCGAACTTTACAGAATGTTTCCCCTCGAGACAGCCGATGCGGCCTGTGCAAATGGTGACAAAGCCTCGACGCCGCCATCCTGCGCCGCCGGGCCGGAAGCCGGAGGGACCGGGGGATGCGCCTCCGGAGCGGCAGCATCCAGCCGCTGTCTCGCGGGTGCCGCGGCCGGAAGCAAATGTGATGTGGGAACCGGGCATGCATAGCAACCGCTGTGGGGGTAACGATGCTGCTTCACCCTTGCACAAATCCCTCATGCTTGACAGAAATATAATTGCCGAATCCGTGATGGCTTGTTTTTTAGCTGACGGCAGCCCACCCCACCTGCCTGGTTTGTCTCAAAACAGAGGGCTATAATGTAGCTCTTGACCTTCACTTCGGTTTTTTTTTGGTCTTCCCCGGCAAAAGCGAAAATCTTATCACCTCAGACGACATGGAAAGGAGCCGTACAGGAATGAAGAAATTGCAGTAAACGCCCAACCTTATTTCAGCACCGGTGGGACGCCTGCCACAAACAGCCTCTGCGCGGACGGAGGGGGTGCCTTAGAAATCTCTTTATAAGGGATCAGCCCTTTTCCATCCTCAGTCATTCCCCTGAAACAGGCAGTGTCGGAGCAACAGAGGGTATGTGGTGTTTGTGCTGATTATAAAGATCGTCCTCAGACTTCCGCATTCCTGTATTCCGACATACTCCCCGGTCGAATACGCGCGGATGGGAACAAACCCGCCCCATGCGCCAACTCACAGTACCAGTGGGGGGCAAAAAGATTTTTGCTGCGATAGTAGTTCATGGCCACACAAGACCCCAGGCACATCTTTTTCATGAGGCAGTCGGCACATATCCCCTCCAAATCTTCAGGCAATCCTTTTCGAATATCCCTCAACACCCGATTGTTATTCCATACATCCGCCAGGCGGTCGGTTTCCGCATGGCCGAAAATGAGCTCGGGTACGGTCTCGCCAATCCCGCACAGTGCATATTTTCCATTCCCCAGGACCCCGATAATGCCGAAAATACCGCAGCGTCCGTCGGGCTTGCTGAAAAGCCGGCTCAGGGGCCGAAAGGCCGTGGGATGGGAATAGACGATACGTAAGGGGGAGGAGGGTTCAAGTGTGTTTTCAACCCAATTCCCCAAATCGATCAGTTCCTGGATGGAGAGGGTTTCGCCGGATTTTGCCATCTGCTTCCCCCGAGCCGTGGGAGTGACCAGATTGAATTTGACGGACTCGGCGTTTTCCTTTTCGGCCAGTCTCACCAGGGCCTCCAGCTGATGGGCATTTCGCTTCATCACCGACATGATGATCTGGGGCCGCAACCCCGCCTTCACCAGATTCCGAACCCCCTCAAGCGCGGCTTCATAGCACCCCGGGAACCCCTTTCACCCACTCGTGGGTCTCGGCATCGGGCGCGTCCAGGCTCACGGATACAAAGGGGTTTTTATTTTGGACGATTTTTTCGGCGATCCGGGGCGTACACTTGACCCCGTTGGTTTCGATGGTCAGACGCAGGCCGGTCTCCTTAATATGATCCAGGATTCGTTCAATATCCGGGTGAATCAGCGGTTCTCCACCGGTCAGCTTGACGCCCGAAAGCCCCAGATCCATGCCTTGACGCAGAACATCTTTAAACAATTCAAAATCCAGAGAAGGCCAGATAGCCTCTTCGGTCTGATATTTGGGGGCGATCCAGCAGTGACGGCATTTGAGATTGCATCCCTGGCTAAGATAAAAATAGATCTGGTTCAGATAACGTCCGCATTCCGGTAGCGGTATCTTGATATTTTCTTGCTTTTCAGTCATCTGTCTTGTGCCTTCTTCAGAATAAGGAGGTTTCAATTGTAAGGTTTCCAATTTACAGGTTGATATCATTGTCAGTTCTGCATTGCTTCCTTCACGGCGGCGTGGATTAGACCATTGAATACGGGCACGCGGGGTCTTTCAGGAAGGCATTCACCCTAACAACTGGGACGCAGCTCACCTCCCGGAACCGAAGGCAGGCGTCCCCCATCGTCCAGGTATCGCTTCAGACAGGCGTCCGGACTGGGCTGGTAGGGATCGTTCAGAAGGGTAAAGGCCAGCGCCGGGCAGCTTCCGGTGCAATAGTTGATGTAGTCGCAGTCCCGGCACGTTTCAAAATCACTCAGAGGGATACTGGTACGGTTGCGGAAGCGATTGAGTTCCGGATGGTTTCGCCATACATCCCCAAGGTCGTCCCTGTTGATGCGGCCCAGTTCCATTCCGGGAATCAGGTTGCAGGGAACCATCACGCCATCGGCCCGAACGGCCATTTTGGTCATGAAACCGCCGCAACCGGTCAGAAAGCCATGATTTGATAAACGTTCAAGCCCCTTTTCTTTTGCCTGGACCATTCCAAGCCACCCTTGCGCCTCGGCCAAAGGCCCGGCCTGGGCGCTAATACGACCGTTGTATTTCCGCGTCAGCCGCAGCAGGGTTTCCATGGCTAACGTCCGCTCTTCGGCGGTGAGCTGCACCTGTTCGGCGTTTTGACGGCAGAGACCCAGATGGGATGCGGAATTGGTGGAAAAACTGGGTAGCCCGATTTCTTCCAGCAGGAGATGAGCAATGGCGTCCAGGTCACGAACATTTTTCCGGTGAATGGTGACCCGCACCGTGGCGGGTAGATTGTGTTTCATAAGATGCTTGAGTCCGGACAACGCCCGGTGGAAGTTTCCTTGTCCTCGAAAGGCATCATGGGTGGTTTCCACGGATCCGTCGATGGAGACCTGGACCGAATCGCACCTTCCGGTGGCCGCCAGAAATGCCGCCATATCATCGGTAATGAGGGTGCCGTTGCTCAGGATCGAAAACCGCATGCGGTTTCGCACGATGCCTTCCACCAGGTCTTTTAAGTCTTCGCGGATGAAGGGTTCACCTCCTTGAAGACAGACGTCCATGACCGCGCAGCGGCCCAACTCTTCAAAAAACCGAAGCCATTCTTCCGTTGCCAGGTCAAGACCCACATCGCCCTTACTGGTAAAATGGCTGCAATAACGACACCTGAGATTGCATCGGTTGGTGATTTCGAGATCCACCGATTTGGGGGTTTTCATTAGTTTCATCATATTTGTCATGGACTATTTCTTTTCAGATTTTGATCAGATAGTATGGAGCATAATCCCTGAATGAGACTGGCAAGTCAAGCTAAAAGAGGGAACTTCGACATTGTCGAATGCATCCAAACACCCACACTCGGCGCCATTCAACATTGACGTGGGCGCCATACGATCCTCTTTCCAATCTCAAATTCAAGCTCTTTTTTTGTGGCTATTCATTCCATTCTGAATTATATCCGGCCCGAGATAAAGACTATTGACACACGAATATACATTTACATATGATTCTACCGTATCCTATTCAAATTCCCCGGCACTAAGTTTTGAGTCAGCAAAGCCATTCCGCAACAGGGTCTTTTTTGCTGCTGCATCTAATTCCTGCATAGTGCCGGCCTCCCGCTGTTTTATAGTCCCGTGGTCTTGCCAAGACGCAAAGAAATGTGATACAGACAACTTGCCGAGAAAAGAGAAGGTTAATTTTTCACTTTGATATTTTGATAAGAGAGGTGGTCGATAATGGAAAATAGTAAATGCGCGATAGCCAATCCCGTGCTGTTGATAAGAAAGGAGCTCGATAACTGGGCGATTCTCTTCTCGATCCGGACTCAAATAAGTCAGTTTGCCTTAATCCGATCAGCGTCTTTATTTTCGAGCGCCTCGACGGCAAACACACGTTTGAGGATATCATGAAAGAGCTGCGGGCCGAAGTGTTCGAGATACGCCGGAAGATGCCGAGGATTCTGTCAGCGGGTTCATAGATGACCTCCTCAGAAGAGGCCTGGCGGGCTACGAACATGATCTGGCTTAACGATTTCTTGAAGATTTTCAACTGCCCTCATGGCATCGGATAACGTTCCCTTTTTTCTGAGATTTGTTAATGATCGAGACATCTGGTTCATCAAAGTTGGTGGTTGCTCCGCAACTGGCGCTGGAATATTTAGGGCAAGAGGCCCTCATTTTTCTTGTTGCTCAAGATACTTTTATAACGGTCAATCAGCCGGTTGCAAAGCTCTTGGAACTGATCATGAGCATCTTCGGCGAGGCCGGATTTTCAGAGGCGGATTTAATAAAGATGATCATGGAACAATATGATTTGGATCATGAAGAGGTCGCGCTTGAAATAAAGGGGCTTGTAAAGGAATGGCGGGAGACGGGTATTTTAATTTCCGCCGAATCTGAATAGTATTTTTGTTGCCGGAGAGGAAGACCGTGTTAAACATTACTTCCATGAAACTGCAATGCGGACCTTTGCGTTATGAACTCGTGGCCGGGGATGCGTGGGGCAGGGATGCGATTTCCCGATTGCGCAAACATGTGGTTCGAGGCAGAATTTACGGGTCCCGCTCATCGGGTTTTCCACCTTTTGGAGTATCCCATAACCGGTGAAGACAACCTCCACATTGGAGAAAAGAAGGGAAATACGCTTCCGGATCGTTTGTCACAACTGCTGCCTTCTCATTTGCCCCGATCCGATTGGGGGCTGCTGCCTGATGATTTCGGGTGTTTGTATTGGACGCATACGTGCTCTGCTCATGGCTTTTGGACACTGGGAACACCAGGGGGAGACATGCCCAACCCTCTTTTCTGG
Organism: uncultured delta proteobacterium; assembly: GCA_963747015.1. Classification (GTDB taxonomy): domain Bacteria; phylum Desulfobacterota; class DSM-4660; order Desulfatiglandales; family Desulfatiglandaceae; genus DUZB01. Next base: position 48,664 of record CAVVEP010000020.1, on the reverse strand, counting down.
CTTCCCTGGCCTACCCTCGTGGAAGATATTATTTCACGGAGTGGGGGGATGATGCACGCAGGTCTCGCTGTCCTTCACAAACGCGGGTACCTTTTCAGCGCCCCTTCCGGAGGTGGAAAAACGACCACGGTCTCACGGCTCCCAAGCCCTTGGGAGATGTTGACGGACGATACGGTCCTTGTCTGGCCGACAGCGAATGGCGTTTTCGTAGCCAGTCCCCTGCCCGCTACGGGAAGCCTCAGACAGGATATGAAACCCTTGATTAAAATGTCGAAGTGGGAATTTGCTAAGATCGTCGAGGTAGAGAGGAGTTTCTTTTTGGTAAAGGCCGACCATATTGCTTCTGGTGGAAATTCCGCCTGTGGACGCCGCACGGAAACTCTACCTGGCGTTTTCCCCGAAGCCGTGGATTTTAGGGATGCAATACGTGTATCCTCACCAAATCTTCCGACTGTCCTGCGCCGTAGCCAGGAAAGTCCCCATGTCGTCTCTTAGTCTCGATCTCCGGGGAAACTTCTGGAGCTTCATAGAGTGAATGAACGCCCCCCAAATAGAGGATCCATAGCCCTTATCATTTGGATGGGGGCGTTGCTGCAGTACCCGTATTGCAATGGAGGCTTTCGGTCTGCCGAACGACCGTTGTTAAGCTGCTGCGTCGCCACCCAGCCCTGAAGCGTATAAAAAAACGGCTCATCGCGGAGTAACGTATTTGCACTTCATCTATCGCCACCGGCATAACACGCGTGGCTTCCTGGGCTGACCCCACCACCACACGTAGTCCCTCCTGTATCGTCTCCGTAATGGCATCCTAACGGGGTCTCTGTTGTATCAGGAGTACCTCCCACAGAGCATCCACTAGAAGCGTATTCGCCTGTACCCGTATTACAGTTAGATCACAGCAGGGCCAGAGGCGGTTGAACCGCTAACGCAGTCCGCCAAGACATCCCCGACACCGTCAATGCCCAGGATACAAGGTTTCTGCCATTGAAGCCCTGCATTTTGAACCGCCTTTTCCTCGCCAGGTAGATCGCGCTTCTTCATTCTCACTCCCCCTTGTTTTTGAAAATTATGTATCTTCTTGAAATATTTTTTTTCTTCTTATAGTAGATAGCCAAGGTCAGGTCAATGGGGTGCATCCCCTATTCGGGACTACATACCCTGGCTCTCTTCATTCAAATTTTAATATACCACATTTATCATCAGCTTGTCAAGAATAGATTGCGTGAGATCGCCCCCAAAGTCCGCATTCGTCTCCAGAAGTCCTTACCATAAGGCGAGCCCTACTGCCTCAATTTCCTTCTTGAACCGACGAAGACAGGCGTCCGGGCTGGGCCGATTCGGTTCCCCCATGAGCGATAGGGCGCCACCCGGGCAGCTGCCGGTGCAGGATTGAAGGTACTCGCAACCGTTACATTCCGAAAATTTTTCAAGCGGTATGGTGACACGTTGGCGCAAGGATTCAAGTACAGGCGAATTCCGCCAGATCTCCTCAATCCGGTCCTTCCCCATATACCCCATGACCATTTGCGGAAGCATCACACACGGCACGAAAGCGCCGTCGGCCCGGACCGTCATCTTGGAAAAGATGCAGCCGCAGCCCACCAGGCGCCCTCTACCGGCAATGGGCGTGCCGTTCAGACGCGCATTCTCCATTTCATGGAATCCCTTCCATTCGGCAAGGGGGCCTGCGGCGGCTTGAATTCGGCCCGGGTATTGCTCGTCAAGGTTTGCCATGACCTTCATAGCCCGGAGTCGTTGAGTGGGCGTGAGGAGGATTGAATCCCCATATTTCTCCCGGGTGCCCAGGGACGAGGCCGCATTGGTGCCGAAAGCGGGCAGGTTTATCTCCTCCAACAGTAACCTTGCGATGTTAGGGAGGTCCTCAATATTCTGTGCATGAATGGTAACACGGACGGTCGTCGGCACGCCCGCATCCTTCAGAACACGGATCGCATTCAGGGCCGGCTCGAACGAGCCTTTGCCGCGCTGGGATTCGTGAACTTCGGCCCGAGAACCATCCAGAGATACTTGTACAATACTGCAGTGTTCCGTCTCCCGAAAACGCCGGGCCACTTCGGGCGTGACCAAACGGCCATTGGTCAGTAACCGAAAATGCATCCCGTTCTTAACAACTCCTTCAATCAACTCAAAGATGTCTTCCCGGATGAGAGCTTCACCTCCCGAGAGGCACACCTTCTCCACCTTGGCCCGGCCCATTTCCTCAAATAACTGCAGCCATCGGGAGGTGGGCAGGTCCTCGTATACCACCCCTTCGTTGTTAAGATAGTAACAGTAACTGCATCGGGCGTTGCAACGGCTGGTGACCTCAAGGTCCAGTTCCCTGGGCACGGGCATAACGTTGATGCGGTTCATCCTCACCATAATTACTTCACCGTTTTTCCGCAGGCCGATGGCTCCCAGTCCATAGAGGTCATTGGCCAGTTCCAAGACCTCTTTCTCCGCCCGGATTTCCATGTCGACGTACTTATTTTTCAACTTTTCCATGACCTGGCCAAGCGTGCGACTCACGTCCAGGAGTTTCCAAATCTCAGCCGCGGTCTGGTTCAGCCGAAGCGCATCGCCGGTCTCGCGGTCCAATAATATTGCACTGCCGTCATTCTCCTCGCGAAGAATTCTACAAGGGTTACGTGTTATCAAAGATTTAAGAGTAATTTCAATCGTGGGTTCGGTCATGTGTGTCCCTGAATTTTACGTCGATATGGATGGCCTCAAAGGATTCTATTGAGCATAGTTCTAATGAGGATTGTGTGTCAAGGCAAAATAGGAGAGGCATTCGCCGAAGCTTCAGCGCTCCGCTGCATAGCAGTCCACATAACCCTTTACCCGAAGCTTGGTGGCCCTGCCGTCCAGGGTATCAGCCAACCGATCATCCAATTATTCTCCACGGGCAATTCCTGAAAAAATGGTTTCCAACACGGTAGTTTCAACAGAACATTCATCATAGCATTATTTTCCCGAGAGCCAGTCTTGAAGAAGTGAAACGCTTTGTACCGCGGATGTGGTATGTTTGTCTCGTCTTGCATGGTTCCAGAGGGTCTGTTTATGGCTACGAATGAGGTCCTTTAAACGAACCGGATAAAAGATAAAGAAATACCAGGCATTGGGATTCAGGCCATACTTCAGTGCAATACACCAGCAGAGCTGGTGGTATGATGAAGCCCCCTCGAAGGGGGCATTGTTGTAGGAAAGCCCCTAAAGGGGCTATTAGGTATTAACTTTTCTTATCTTGTTCTCTGATATATTTTTTGATCTTTTCTTCGTCTAAACCGATTGTGCTCACACAATAGCCTCGTGCCCAGAAATGCAAGCCTGTCATCTTTTTTGTTTTCAAAAGATCACGATGTATCCTTATTGCACTCTTGCCTTTTATGAAGCCTATTGTGTTCGAAACGCTATATTTCGGTGGGATACTTAACAAGAGATGGATATGGTCAGGCATTGCGTGCCCTTCGTGTATTTCTATCCCTTTTTGACGACACAGATCCCTTATAAATCTCACCGACCTTTTTCTTAAGTTCACCATATATAGATCGATTTCGATATTTCGAAACAATAACAATATGATATTTGCAGTCCCATTTTACGTGTGATAAACTTTGCCAATTTTCCACTGGTTCTTCCTCCTTTACCTCTTCTCCATTGGGGCTTTCCTGGGGAAGAACCTATCATCAATTTTTCACTAATGCACCCGGGGCCGGTCGAACCTCGTAGTTCTCACCAGCAGAGCTAGTGTTTAATGTAATTTTTCTGGGCAAAAAGAGGCGTTGCACCATCCCCTTTGTTTTACGCCAGATGTCTTTATTTTGCAGAATCCCGGCAACAGTTTGGCTGATATTGTTCATTGGCTTATCCGACAGAAACTGATTCAGTACTATTCCCAGGATCTGGTCACTCATGGTTGAAGGCTCAAGGGTCTTAAGGGTTTCACCGGGCACTTTCGCACCCAGAAGTTCTTTTGCCAGAAAGAGAGAGAGGAACACACCCCGTTTCACACCTGAACGAATGGTGACGTCTTCAAAGAGCTGCCAGTTCAAAGTCGCACCATGCCGATCAAGGACTTCCGCGATATCACAATAGCCCCGCAAGCCGGAATTGATGAAGCCATGGTGATGAGAAATGTGCGTACAGATGTGGACCAATAGCAATTCGGGCGACAGACCTTGAACATCAATGCCTCCAATCTGAAATTGTTCTGTGTGCTGCCAGAATTCCGTAATGTCAAAACAGTAGGGCGGCCTTGGTTCGGTAATGGCCCAGTGGACCTCAATGGCCGGACAGCCGGGTTGGTTATATTGGGGGAGGTGATGATAGTGAGTCATTTCGAAATCGATGTCACAGGGGCTGTCCGGGATATACCCCATATCCTGGAGGACCCTGTCCGCCTTTTTCGGTTTATCCGGCGGAACCATCAAATCGATGTCGCTCATCTCTCGAACGGATACGTTGGGGTAAACCGTGTGAGCGAGATGGGCGCCCTTGAGCGCAATGACCGGTATGTTTTCAGCTTGGAAGGCTTCCAGGATCTTTTTCAGGCAGAAGAAAATTCGCATATTCCGTGCGGAATTTTCCATGTAGCGATCAAAAAGGGCCTTCTGGACCGGTTCGGCCAAAAGGGACAATTTATCCGAGGTTTTCAGGCGGTAAAAGACCAGGGCGGAGACGCTGTGTCGCCTCGCGGTGTGAAGAAACACGTGCCATTGCACGCCATTCAAGGATGTTTCGCAAATGGCCTTTCGACGGGCCTCGTCCTGATGAAGGCAGTCCAGAAGGAGCTTATTTGCAGGCGCCAGAGGAAACAGGAGGCTTTCCATTTACTGGTCTTTCCCGCTTTTGCGCTTGGACAGTGCTTCCAGAAAAAAAGCCACAAACAGACTCAAGAAAAGGCCGATAACCAAACTCAGGAGAATATTTAGCAGTATTTTTGGCTTGACCGGATTAACGTCGGCGGTCGGGCGTTTGCGAATTTGAATGTTTTCCGTGTCGCTGCGTTTGAGCTCCAACTGCTTGATTTCTTCATTTACGGAATCTCTTTCACTCTCCAAGGCTTTGATCTCTGATTCCATATTTCCAATCTCAATTTCAAGCCCCTTTTTGAGGCTGTTCATTTCATTCTGATTATCCCTGATATCCATTTTCAAGTCTTTAATATTGTACTCGGTATTTTCTTCAAGCTTTCCCTTTTCCAACTCAATATCCTGGATTTGCTTCTTCAGCTGTTCAATCCCCAGTGCTTTTTGAAACGCTTGCTGGTTCAAGTCGTTTATGGTTGACCTGAGATCGTTGGCATATGCCATGTTCTGCTGAACGGTCGTGACATACATTACGGAGGCAAAATTTCCCTGGTCTCCTCCTTTGTTGGATAAGAATTTGTCTCTTTCCTTAATTAATCGGTCCGTATTTTCACCGATCCGTTGGATTTCCTCTTTCACATCGTGCATTCTCTCTTCCAGGCTTACTATTTCTTTTTTTTTGGTTTCCATCTCAGTATGGGATATGCGTATATCGTTGTCTTTTCGACCCAACTGCGCCTTTTTTTCACTTTCCAGTTTCGCAATACGGGTTTCGCTCATGCTAATCTTCGCTTCTATCTGTGAGGCCTTTATGGCGTTTTCGACTTTGGCCGAAGAAATGCTGTTTTTCCTCCTTACAATTCTCTGTACGAGCGCAGAACTAGCACCTCTCTTTGCGGTTAATTGTGTGGCGTATTGCTGCTTCCATCGGTTGACCAGCCCTGAAAAATTCTTGAGAACGGCTTCGTTCAATCCCGCCAGCACCTGAACGCCCATTTCGGAATTCGGAGTGTCATAGGTGACCTCCACGATATCTGATTTCTTGGGTTGTTCCACGTCAAAACCCAGTGCCAGCGGCAAATCAGGCACCCCTTTCGACTTTAAATCCGCCAGAACACGCCCATTCAAGGCCCCCGTGTCGATGAGACTCCTGAGCTCGTCTCCTCTGCATGTGCGGACGACCCTTCCATTCTGATCAAGGTGAACGATCCCTGGCTCAAGCACCGTGCTCACCCGGTAAATCTTTTTCATTTGAAAGCTGACGAAGGCACCGATGCCCGCACACAGGAGCGTGACAATGAGGATGAGGTACTTCCATTTCCAAAGGACCTCCAGATAATCCATCAATTGAATTTCGTCTTCATATCCGTCGAATTCCTGCATTTTGTGTTCTAATTGGGTTTCGCTCATAAACGGCTATTTCCTTTCTTGAAGTTAGGGGTTCCCGGGTGGCCGGAGAAACACCCGAGAGCCCCGGTCTTGACATCCACACCATGGGTCCAAGCAAAGCACCTCCAGGTTGTTTCAAACCTGCCCCTGCAAGCCGGCATCGAAATGCCATTTCTCCAATTTACTCATCTTCCATGTGAAATGCGCGTGTGTCGCAACCAGGCACAATCTTTTCGTCCCTTTGAATCATTTCACACCGATTTCCGCTCAGACTCTAACCGAAAATTTAGAAATTCACAACGCAAGAATACTATTGCATTCTTTGAGCCACAGCTTTTGTGTTTATGATCCAATTTCCGGTGTCTCACAACTCCGGTGACTCCAGAAGAATCAGATGCGGCAACAAAAAGAACCTTGTGACGGAATGGATTTCGGGAACCCCAAATTCGGAGCCGGAGAATATGAAAAGTTTTTCCACCGCAGCGATTGAAGTAAGAGAGGAGCTATAAGCCGCAAAGGAAGGAGCAAGGGAATTCCGGCCGGGAAACCTCCGGGAGGTTTCCCGTCGGCGGAGAGGAGGGTAAATTACCTACTTAAAATAGTCGTCCCTGGCCTTCTTGATCTGAAGGATATTTTCAAGGGGGGTCGGCGGCGCAACTCCGCAACCCGGGCACAAGAAATCGGTCCCATTATCCAAGGCCTGGATAGCTTCCTTGTAGACAGCCTCCGGGGTGCCGCTGAAAAGTGTGGTGGCGGTAGCCACATTCCCGAAAACCTTCACCCCTTTCTTGTGGGCGATTTCCACCGCGGCTTTCATATTGGCTTTTTCCTCGATGCTGATGCCCGCAACGCCTGTATCACACATCAGATCTATGATAGAATCAGTGTTTGCGCAGATATGAAGAACGACAGGTCCTTTTGCCCTGGAAACCACCTCTTTCAATACGGGTTGCACGAATTTTTCAAAAAACTTGGGCCGCAAAAGCGCGGGTCCCGCCGTGGGTTCGGCAAAAACATAATAGTCGGCCCCATTTTCAAAAGCAAAGTTCTCGGCGGCCACAGCCGCTTCCTTGGTTACTTCCAGGACCTTGTGGACCTGATCCGGCTTCTTGTAGATCCACTTCATATACTGTTCCGTACCCACCAGGTTTGCAGCGCAGGTAAAAGGCCCCTCCGTCTCCCCGAAAATAATCAGATCGCCTCCCGTCTTTTCTTTAAGCAGACGAAAATGCTCCTTGAACATGGGGAATCGCCCTCTTTCCAGAAAATCGGAAGGAAACTCGAGATTTTCTATACCCTCCGCATAGGGATGACCGTGGATGGAATACTGAATGCCTTTCTGCGGAGTTCCCAGTTTACAGCCGAAGGCCTCGCTAAGTCCGACGATATCCCATCCCATGGCCTTGACCCACTCAAACTCTCCATATTTGTGTCCGGCATAGGCGAGTTCCGTCATGGCTACCGGGTCGGTGTCCGCAAGGGGCCTCGCGTACCCGCACTTGTCCATGAACGCTTCCACACCGTACGACGTTGTGCTGCCAGAGGGAGTCATATCCACGTCCTTGCCCGTAAAACGGTTCCAGAACCTTTCTTTCAAACTCATCTGCGCCATTTCAACACTCCTTTTCATTCCGGGAATACCGGAAAAATCATATGAAAATTACATCCTGTGAAATTCTGTTTGGTTTCCGGTTATCAATTGACGGTTGACGTTTAGCGGCATCTATTAACCCTACACGGAAAGATGTTCCCGTATAATCGCATCGTCGGCATTGAGTTCCTCCGACGTGGCTGTCCCTCCTATCTTTCCTTTTGTGCCCATCAGATAGTGACGCGAGGCAATTTTCAGGGCCATCCGGTAGTTCTGCTCTACAACGAGGAGCGTCAGTCCGTATTTCACGCAAAAAATCAGGATAGGCTCGATTACCCCCGTGACAAGCAGGGGCGCAAGCCCCTGGGATGGCTCATCCAGGAGCATCAGAATGGGGTTTCCCATGAGCGCGCGGCCGATGGCAAGCATCTGCTGCTCGCCCCCGCTCAGTGTGGATCCATCCTGTTTGTGTCTTCGTTTAAGAATAGGAAAATGTTCATATATCTTTTCCATTGTCCAGTCGCTGTTTTCTCTGGCCGATGTCGCCGACAATTTCAGGTTTTCCTCCACGCTCAGGCCGGGAAAAATGTGCCTCTCGGCGGGCACATAGGAGACCCGCTTCTTGAAAAGCCTGTGCGGCGGCCATTTTGCCGTGTTTTCCCCATCCACCATGATTTTTCCGGACCTGGGCGGCGTTAATCCCATAATGGAACGAAGAGTGGTTGTTTTTCCCACACCATTTCTTCCGAGGATCGATACGGCTTCATGCTCCCTGATATACATGGACAGCCCTTGAATAATGTGACTTCGTCCGTAATAGGTCTGGAGATCGGATATATCAAGGATTTTCTTTTCTGTTTCATTCGTCATGGCCGAGGTATGCCTCCTTCACCAAAGCATTCCCTTTGATTTCCTCAGGGGTCCCATCCGCGATAATCGTTCCCTGGTTCAAAACGGTAATTTCGTCGGAGATCGACATCACCACATCCATATCGTGCTCCACCAGGACAACCGCGACATTTTCCGACAACTTCTTGATGAGACGGGCAATATGATCTGTTTCCGTGGGAGACATCCCTGCCGTAGGTTCGTCCAGAAAAAGGATTTTCGGTTCGCCGGCCAGCGCCATGGCCACTTCAAGAAGACGCTGATCCCCATGGGCGAGATTCGTGGCCGGAACATTCGCCACATCCTGCAGTTCCAGACTCTCCAGAATTTCCCAGGTCGCATCATTCACCTTCGTCAAACCATGTTTGGAGGAGAAGAGCTTGAAGGAGCCTCCCATCTGAATCTGTTTGGAGATTCGAACATTTTCAAAGACCGTCAGTCCCAGAAAGATGCTCGTTATCTGAAACGTTCGGCAGATCCCCATCTTCACCAGTTTATGGGCCGGTTTGTTGGTAATCTCCCTGTCCTGGAAGAGCACGGCGCCTGAAGTGGATGGCAGTCGACCGGTAATCAGATTGATCAAAGTCGTCTTTCCAGCCCCGTTGGGTCCGATAATCGATTTCAGGCGGTTTGCGTTAAACCGGGCATTCACATCGTTTACGGCCAGCACCCCCCCAAACTGTTTGCGGAGGCTTTCCGTACTGAGCAACGTGGTCATGGATGATCTCTCCTATTCCTTTTTGAAACGTATCAGATAATCGCCAAGGCCTACGAAACCACGCGGCATGAACAGGACTAAAAGGATGACCACCAATCCTACGAAAAGCTCCCAGTTTTCCGTCATCGTGCTGATGTAGTCCTGCATGAAAAGAAAGATGCCTGCCCCGATTACAGGTCCCCAGAGCGATCCCATGCCTCCCAGAAGCACCATCATCAGGACCCCGGCTCCAGCAAAGGCGCTCATGGTTGAGGGGCCGATATATCCCCTGTAGAGGATAAAGAGCCCTCCACTCACACTGGCCAGCATGCAGGCATACATCCATCCGTACAACTTGTACCGCCTCACATTGATGCCCACAAAAGATGCCCGATCCTCATTTTCCCGGATGGCCTCAAGAACAGCGCCGAAGGGGGAATGGATGATGCGCCACGTAATCAGAAAAGCGATCACGACTATGGCCAGGGTAAATAGATACATGGTTGTGGGATCTCCCGAGCTGCCCAGGGAGATGCCCCCCAACGAAATATCAGGCTGGGGAACTCCCGTAAGACCATCGTCGCCTCCGGTCACGCTGTACCACTTCCATACGATGGTATAGAACATCATCCCGAACGCAAGGGTCAGCAACGCAAACGCCAGGCCGCCTGTTCGCACCTGCACCCAGCCCACGGGCAGAGCGAGCAGCATGGTCACGACGATGCCCACAAGACCTGCCAGCCAGATAGAGGAGGGCGACACATGAATAAGAAACAGCCCTACGACATATGCCCCTATTCCCAGATAGGCATTGTGCATGAAAGAAAGAAGTCCCGTATATCCCAGCAGCACATCAAGGCTTATGGCCAGAAGCCCGTAGATCAACATCTCGTTTACGAGACTGATGTAGAACCGGTTGGTCACAACGAAGGGGAATAGCACGAGACACGCAACCACCACAAGAAATGCGGCAATCCCCACAAAACGTTTGCCTTTTGCCCCCGCATCCAGGGCAAGCATGCGATCATCCATATTATTCAAACCTTCCTTCTCCAAGGAGTCCTCGAGGCATAAACGCTAAAATGACCGCCATCATCATGTAAACGATAACCATGGCAAGATCCGTGATAAAAAACTCCGTCAGGGTCTGCACGACGCCGATGAGCAGGGCCGCCAGGACAGCTCCCCTGAGACTGCCCAGCCCTCCGATGACGATCACCACGAAAGAACTCAGAAGCATCTCATGGCCCATAATGGGATCGATCGTATAAAGAGGACCGGCGATGACGCCTGCGATACCGGCTAAAAAACATCCCAGTGCAAAAGCGCCCACATGAACATAGGTCATGTTGATGCCAAGACACGAAACCATTTCAGGGATGCTGCTCGCCGCCCGCAGAATGATCCCGACCTTTGTTTTGCTAAGGAACAGCATCAATCCGATCATGGTAAGGGCGGTAATGAAAAGGGTAGCCAGTCTGAAAACGGGATAGTGGGTCCCGGCAATGGGAACGGTTTGTCGTAAAAAGCCGGGAAGTTCGATGAAACGGGGCTCATTTCCCCAGAAATATTTAATGAGGCCATCGAGAAAAAACATGAGCCCGTAGGTAAGAATCAAGGTGTATACAATCGATCTTTTTCGTACGGGAGCGATAATGATTCTTTCAACAACAATGCCCACAACGGCAATGATCACCGGCGCCACCAGCAAAGCGACAAAAAAGTTGAGTCCCGAAGATACGAGGGTGTACCCGGCATAGGCGCCAAGCGCGTAGAGAGAACCGTGGGCCAGGTTCATCACGCGGCTTAGCCCATAGATGATGTTCAGGCCGATGGCAACGATCAGAAACACACCGCCCAGAACAAGGCTGTTGAGTATGATGTCTACGGAAGTCCCTACTGCCCCGCTCATATTTTTTCCTCAAAATTATGTTTGCGTTCGGAAGAATCTAAGGTCAGATGGCTTATCAGCGACCCCTTCGCAATACCCCTTTGCAAAACATGGGGCCGCTGATAACAAGGGGACAATGGTTCCTATTCAGGAGGCCCCAATTCTTTTGCCGTAAAGGTATGGATGACTTTCATGAAGATTTTTGCTCCATAGGGATTTCCCGGAGCAAGGGTTGTTTCCGTAAGAACGGCATCATTTCTCATGCAGTTGTCTTTGGCTGAAATGCGCACGACCCCGTATGGTCCATCAAAGCTGATGCCTCTCAGGGCATCCGCGATTTTCTGAGGGTCGGTGCTACCCGCTTTTTCAATGGCATTAAAAAGATTCATGGCGCCCACATAGCTGTGGCAGGCGGCATCGGAAGGAATGGTGTTAAATCTTTTCCAGAAGTTGCCTTCCCACTCATCCGACTTGGGCGTGTTTATATCCCAACACCAGTCGGAAGTTCCGAAAATGCCGATACAGGCCTTTCCGCCCGCTTCCAGTTCAACCGGACCGGGAGCCGCGCCTGAAACGATCCTTGCATATTTCTGAATGCCGAAATCGTAGGCCTGTTTGGCGAACATCGGGATAACATTGGTAATCAGGGCGATATACACACCGTCGGCGCCGGAGGCCTTGATTTTGCTGATGTACGAAGACCAGTCCTTGGTGGCGATGGGGGCCTTGTCGAAATCTTCGTTAACCACCTTGATTCCGTTTTCCTTGGCCAGTGCGATAAAACGTTTCGCGGCGTCATGCCCCCATGCATAATCATGCACCAAGACATAATAGCTTCTGTTTTTGAGATCGGGAGTTGCCAGGATGCCTTTCACATTCCCGACCGCGGTCTGGTCATTAGCGAGCTGCCCGCTCCTGAATACCAGGGGATTCAGGCCGTAAAATGCGGTTGTCATGACATGGGTGGATACAAACGGAACATTCAATTTGTTGATATTCTTGGCAAGGGCGAGCCCTACACCGCTGGAAAAAACACCGATCAGGGCCTTGCACCCATCCTTGTAAACAAGTTTTTCCGCTTTGCTCACGGCTACAGGGGGTTTCACACGGGTATCTTCAACGATGAGCTCAATGGGACGTCCAAGGACCGTCTTTTTTTCTTCAGCGGCCATCTGGATCCCCATCTTCATTTCTTCACCACCCTGGGCGACGATGCCTGAGAGGGGAACAAGCACTCCGATTTTCACCGGATCCTGAGCGGTCGCGTTTATAGGTGAATACAAAAGAATTCCAGCAATGACCCCCAAAAGACCAATTTTCAAAGCCTTCTTCATCTTTCATCCTCCTCTTACCCAAAAGTCAACATTATGAACAACATGATTTCAACCAAACCCTTTTGTCTATCACCTCCTCGTCCTTTCATTGTTTATCGCATAGCGCATCGGGAATAGCGCATGGCAAAAAACGCCAAGCGCTTTGCCCCTTGCGCCTTGTTACATGACCTGATCGATCAGTTCCACCAGATCCACAAGCTTCATATCGCTGCCTATTCTCCTGGCCCCTTCGTTCAGATTGTAATGACAGAACGGGCAGATGGAAACCATCTTGTCAGCCCCGGTTTGCATCCCCTCTTGAATCCGTTTGGAGGCGTTTTTTGCAGCCCAGTCGCCATATCCGGTCATAACGCCCCCACCACCACCGCAGCAGTAAGAGTTGTCCCGAATCCTTTCCATTTCCGTTAACTCGATGCCGGGGATGGCCTGAAGCAGTTCGCGCGGAATGTCGTAGAGGCATTCTTCCTCGTTTACCCCGACATAGGCCCCTTTCCAGAGCTTGGTTCCATCCTCGTCCACCTCGAATTTGTTCAGGTGCCTTCCGGTATGGCATGGGTCATGGTAAGTTACCTTCAGGGGCAGTTCCCCGGTGAATTCCAGTTTGCCCGCCTTGAAAAGATCATGGAGGAGGTCCGTCGTGTGCACCACCTTGATCCCCTCCATCATCTTATCGTAATCGGAAGACAGGATATAATCCTTCTTGATGGCCCGGTAACAGCCGGCGCAGGACGTAACAATAGTGTTCACCCCTTTCTCGTCATGAAGGCGTTTGAACATCTCCAGATTGGCTTCCGCCACCCTTTTGAATTCCTCCGCATCGCCTATCCGCATGGCGGTGGAGCCGCAGCAGATCTCATTTTCTCCCAGAATGCCGAAATCGAGCCCCAACTTCTGGAAGATGGACGCCGTAGCCGTGGGCACGCCCCTGCGCGGGCAGATTGAAGGCCCCCGTACAACCCACATAATAGAGAATTTCAGCGGGTTCCTTGTTGATGTTCTTGATGGGATTTCTTGGCCTTTTTGAAGGGTCTGCGTCCAATCCGTCCTGCACCCGCCTCGGACCCTGATAGGGATTGTTGTACCCGCTCAAAGACTGAATGATTTTTTTCTGGGACGGCATGGGACCCGACGCCGTCCTTTACGGCCTTTCGACGCATGGCCTCGATGATTTCAGGAATAAAGGGCTTGTGATCCAGTTCGCACTGGTTCTGACAGCCCCCGCATACCGTGCATTTATAAATGGCGTCCAAAAATTCGTCGGTCCATTCCAGTTCTCCGTCCAGAATGCCTCTTGCAAAAGCGATCTTTCCCTTGGATGCCATCATGCCGTCAAACCCGAACTCCACTCCGGCAGGGCAGATTTCTCCAAATTGCGGAGGCGGGCCGAACTTGTAGGCCGTCTTGCAGTTCCCACAGGCCGTGCACCGCCATATCTTATCTTCCAATTCTTCAAGGGTGGATATGTCCCATTCCATACTGACCTCCATCAAAATCTAAAATTAAAGCGTCATATTCCCAGTTTGCCGGAGTTCATGATGTCGTTGGGATCCAGCATCTTCTTCACCTGTTTAATAGCGACAGATATCCGGGATGCGCCCGCTTATTGATCTCCTCCGCAAAATCCACCGGGGGTTTGTAGGGAATCCCTCCTGCATCCAGGTCCACTTTCAGACATTCGACGATGGCTTTTCTCGCGTTTTCCGTTCCTCCGGACTCTTCTTGTTGAAGGGAATCATGGCCCTGAGCATACCGTAGTGAACTCCCCGATACTTGGTCACCCGCACGGAAGGAGAAAGATTATGCTCAATAAGAATCTTTTTCCATTCGTTGTAGACGGGCGCCCACTTGTTGACGGGAGTAAAGGTGCCCGGCCAGGAAATCCCCCCGCCGGCCATCTTGGTATAATTTTTCGTGGAGCCCACGATCTGGCTGGGAAGCTGGGTCCTTGCCTTCAACGCCTCTTCCGGATACTCGGCTACTTTAATGGATGTCCCTTTTTTCTGCTCTTCCTCCAAGCCATCTGCCATATCTCTTCCCGGGCCTCCTTTTCTTTTTCCGTCCACGAAAAGGTGGTGCCGAAACAGAACCATTCGGGGGCGTCTTCCGGCTTGGGTATGTAAGGCGAAGGAATGGGTACCTGGGCCAGCCACCAGGAAACGGCTGTCAGGTCGTCGCAAATCTCATAATTGCCCAGGTTCACCATATAGGAAACCATATCCTCCATGTTTTTCGTGGATACGGTAAACACCTTGAGGACGGGCGGAATGGGATGCACCCGCAATCCCATCTTGGTCACCACGCCGCTGGTGCCCAACCAGCCCTTGAAAAGCCCGTCCAACTGGGGAAGGGGAAGGCAACTGTGCCAGGCGTCTTCCTGAATGGCACACGAACCCACCCTGCACCAGTTCACCCGTGGGAAGGACCACTTCCATGCTGGTGATTTCTTCGCTGTTCAATCCATATCGGCCACTCAATCCCCCGATGCCAGTGACTGATGGCGCAGGAGGCCGACGAAGCCGACGGCGGTCCCACGGGCCAACTCCACCTGAGGTTGTGCTTGTACAGCTCCGTCGCCAATTGCGCATGGGACACGCCGGGTTCGATCACCGCGTAATGGGATTCGGCATCAATCCGGATAATCTTGTTCATTCGCTTCAGATCCAGGAGGATGCCCCCTCTTTCCGGAATACACAACCCTCCGATGTTGGTGCCGGCGGTGAAGGGCACAACAGGGATTTTTTCTCTGTTTGCAAGCTTCATGATCCCCTGGATTTGCTCGACCGTGGTGGCCATAACCACATAATCGGGCAATTTCGGTTTTACAAAGGAAAGGTCGTAGGAATAGGCATAACGGATATGCTTTGCCGCGGTGGCGTTCTCCTTTCCAACAATAGAAACGAGTTCTTCTAAGATCTTATCTTCTCCTTTAGCAACCATCGATTACCCTCCGTAATTGTTTTCAATTTGTGCTCTTGGCCGGACTATTTGGTATCAGTGGGCATGGAAGAGATCGTTCCATCCCACGTATCCACCTTGGCGCACACTTCCGTGTCTTCGGGGAACCAGGTGGTGGTCACGTTTTTCTGCTCGGTATAAAAGCGGACGCCGTCCATTCCCATAACGTGAAGATCGCCAAAGAAAGAATCCTTGTGTCCCGTAAATCCGAAGATCCCCAAAGGAACGGGAATGCCCACATTGATTCCCACCATGCCCGCATCGCTTCTCTTGGCGAAATCACGGGCATAATAGCCATTTTGGGTATAAATTACGGACCCGTTGGCAAATCGGCTATTGTTCATAATGGTCAGCCCCTCCTCAAAATCCTTCACCCTCTTGATACAGAGTACCGGCCCGAAAATCTCTTCCCGCCCCACGGACATCTCTTCCGTTACACGATCAAAAATGGTCGGCGCAAGGAAGAACCCATTCTCATATCCCGGAACCACGGGATTTCGTCCATCCACGATGAGTTCGGCCCCTTCATCCACGCCCTTCTGAATCCAGTCCGTTATAAACTTCAGATGTCCCTCATTCATGATGGGTCCCATCCCGGTTTCCTTTTCGTAGGCGGGCCCCAGCTTCAATTCACCCACGAATTTCTTAAGAAGCGCAATGAGTTCATCGGCTATGCAGTCTTCCACTACGACCACCGGACACGCCATGCATCGGGCGCCCGCGCACCCGCAATAGGCGTTGATAATGCCCCTTGCGGTCCTCTCCAGCTTGCAATCCCGAAGGACCATGGCATGGTTCTTGGCCTCGGTCAATGCCTGAACCCTTTTCCCGTTGGCGGCGGCCGTGGCATAGATATGTTTGCCGACTTTGGTGGAACCGACAAACGACACCCCCTTAACGTCCGGATGTCGCAGAAGGATCTCCGCTTCGTTGCGACTGGTGGTTACCAGATTCACCACGCCGTCGGGAAGTCCCGCCTCCTGCCAGAGTTCCAGCAACCGCATGGAAGACTGGGGAACAAAACTGGCTGCTTTCAAAACGATGGTGTTTCCCGTTGCAATACACAGAGGCGTCATCCAGCCGTGGGGGATCATGGCCGGAAAGTTCCAGGGAGCGATTCCCGCAAAGACACCAAGCGGTTCATTGTACATGACCGTGTCATACCCCACGCTCACATTCATGCCCGAAACCCCTTTCATCAGGTGCGGAATGCCACAGGCAAACTCCACCACCTCGTTCACCTTGAGCACATCTCCCATGGACTCGTTCCAATTCTTTCCCTCTTCCTTGCACAAAAGATAGGTCAACTCCTCCAGGTGTTTATCCACAAGGGCCTTCATCCGGTAAAGCACCTGAACGCGTTTCGACGCAGGCGTCCCGGCCCATGCGGGAAAGGCCGCTTTGGCGGCGGCGATAGCAGATTCCACCTCTTCCGATGTGCAGCACGGCGCTTTGGCAATAATTTCACCGGTGGACGGGTTGTAACAATCCATATATTTTTCGGTTTTCGACTCCAGCCATTGCCCACCAACACAGTATTTCAATTTTTTTGGTTTTTCGGACATTGTTTTCTCCTTCAAATTCAAAATAGTGGTTTACGCTAACTCCGGAACGTGTGGACCGCCTAATAGGAACCGTCTCTGCCCACAAAAAGGCACAATTTTCCGGATCCAATCCTTTTTATCAATGCGCCGTCCTCCTTCAGGCAGGGGTCGGTCTCGGCGACAACACGCGCCTTCCAGTTCAGTCCCAGGTGAAGATCACTCAGGGATACATTCTTTGTCAATTCCCGCGGATCAAAAGGAATGCTGCCGTCCACCTTGCACAACTGTTCTCCCACGTGCAAAAGATCGTTGCTCATGGCAATCCCGGCGGCCACCGAATCTTTTTGAATGAGGCACTCTAATATAATCTGATGCGCCTCGCGGACTTCGCTGTAAAATTCGGGCCCAAGATCAAGACGGCCCTTTATGTCTTCCAGAAGATTATCTATAAAATCGATAATCAAGGTAAGAAGCGTGTTTCCCGCCATCCTGGCCAGATACCGATGAAATCCGATCTCTTTTGAAAGCTCGGATCCGTTGGACTCAATCCCTTCCCCGATGATTTTCTTGAGTTTGACAACATCTTCATCCGTCATTGCGGATGCGGCAACCTGCGCCACGGTTGGTTCGATCAAATAACGAAGCATGGTGATTTCCCTGATGGAAACCGGTTGGAAATGGATGAAATTGATGAGGCTGTGAATCGTGGTCCGCATGCCCACTTTTGCAACAAATGCACCGCCTGCTATGCCTTTGCGGACCTCAATGAGCCCCAGCACCTCCAGCACCCGGAGTGCTTCCCGCATGGTGGCCTTGCTTACCCCGAACTGCTCCATGAGCTCCTTCTCCGAGGCCAGTCGATCCCCCGGCTTGACCGCGCCGGACAGGATGGAATCCCTGATCTGGGCGATGATGTTATCCGATACCTTTTCCGATTTGTTGACTGTTTTAAACATTTTTGGATTGAAACCCGGAAGTTTTAATGAGCCTTTAGCTTAGCTATCAGTCGTTGGATGAAAGAGCGAAATCCGCAAGCAGCGAGATATTCCGCCTCGCCGATCTTCGCACATTTTCCCTAACAAATTGATATTACTAATATTTATAAGTTTATAAAACATGGTACAAGAGAGGAACCTTCCTGTCAAGTAAAATATTATAATCATTAGTGTCTTTTTTCTCGGCATGAGCCCACATTATGACAGGTTACTGTCTCAGATCTTTTAAATGCGCTTATTTTTCTATTGAAAATATTATAATCATTATCATGAAAATCATTTGACATTCGATATTCCATTCCGTATAAGAAACCCAAAACCGTTTGTTCCCCACAGTTGCATCTATGAATTCTCAAGGATAAAGTCATAATAATGCGCCGGGGTCCATCCCCGGCATCCATGAACGGTTAAGGAGGTTTGTGATATGGGAATCAAAATTGACGCACTCACGTGTACGGGATGCATGGCTTGCGAACTGGCCTGCGGCTACCACAGGGACGATGCTTTTGCCCTGCTGTCTTCATGTATTGTGCCATACAGGGCCTTGGAGAAAAAGAACTATATGGGAGTGATTCTCAAAGAGGAAGACAGCCTGGTTGCGGCCCGCCCGGAGGGTCTTGAGATCAACCGGATCGGCGAAGAGCAGGACCCGGAAAAAGAGGCCGATGCCTCCGCAAAACCGATGCTGTTAAGAGAAGCCTGCGACTTATGCGAAGATATGGACCAGGGTCCGCTGTGCATCCTTTTTTGCCCCGTGGATGCAATCTCTTTATCAGAGGAAGATTAAAAGGAGAGTTGAGATGGAATACCTGTCATCAGATAAAATCGCCATTATAGACCTGACTTCCTCAGAAGTTACTGAAGAGGATTTGCCGGAACAAATGGTGGAAGAAAAGATCGGGGGAGTGGGAATCACGACCGCTCTTTATAAACGGTTTGAAAGTGAGGACCCCATTGTGCTGGGCACGGGACTTCTCACCGGAACCCTCATTCCGGGTTCATCCCTTTCCGTCATCACGGCCAAGAGTCCGGTGACCGGAAAAATCTCCCATACGCCTGTTACGCTTTATGCGGGCATGGAGCTGAAATACTCCGGATTTGATTATATTGTCATCAAGGGAAGTTCCGACAAACCCGTATATCTATGGATTCATGACGGTATCGTTGACATCGAGGACGGGGAAGAGCTCTGGGGAAAAGATACCTGGGCCGTCACCGATCATGTTCGCGATATCATGGGGGACAACCTGATTCAGGTAGTAGGCATCGGTCAGGCGGGTGAAAAGGGTTCCGATCTTGCTCAGCTTTGCATCAATTACTGGGCGAGCGGCGACCGCGCCGGCCTGGGAACCCTGTTCGGCGGGAAAAAGCTGAAGCTGATCGCCATCCGCGGAATGGGGCTTCTTGAAATCGCCGATCCGGAAGAATTTGTTGAAGCCTGCGCGGACCTTCTTGATGATGTGAGAGAGGGCGAGTGGGCAGGCCAATCAGGCATCACCAGAACATTCGCCTTTCTTGGGGAAGAAGATCTCTCCGCCTGGCTCGATCCACTGGTTCATCGGCACATGGCCTGTTTCAATACGCCGCTGGCCACCAACTCTTTCGTTTTCCTTGACGAAGACCCCGCCCTTCTGAAGGAAACCGCCTTAGCGGAACCCGGGTTCCTGGTAACCGACATGCCGGCCCTGCGAGCATTCAAAGAATTGGGCCTTTCCGCGTCCGATGCCTGTTCGGTATTGAGAGCCTGCGCGAAACAGGGGATGAGTGGATCGGCCGTTGCCGAAATATGCAAAAAGAACGGGATCACGGAAGCGAAAAAAATCATCGATGCCCTGCCGGACTTGAACGGCCCCGTTGCCTTGGGCGGCTCCGGCCTTTTCAGTCCGTGGGCGGCCTCCGGAAAAGAAGACAAAGGATGGGAAAGAAAGCAGGCTGTTTCCTATATTTTCGGCATTCACCCTCTCTTTGCTCTCGTAAGCCCTGAAATGTCGGAGGAAAAGCTTCTTGAACTCTCAAGCCTCGCAACGGATATGGAATTCACCTCTGAAGGACTGGAGGATGTGATCGCGAAACTCTATTGAAATTCCAACGGGTTGATATGCCTTCCCGCGGAGGACCGCGGGAACGAGGAAAATAGCAGTTCAGGGATTCAGGAATGAAGGGCTGTACGTCATGAAAACACCGAATCCATTCAGGGAAATAAATCGAAGACTTGTCTCTGAGGTTCCGGTTTTTCTCAACGAAATTCTGGACGAATCCGTACGCGCGGGCCTTGATCCCGAATGCAATCGGCCCCTGTATTATCCACGAATCGGCATTTACAGGGGAAAAGGCGCCTCCCATTCCTGGTTGTGGTTCGCGGAGATCTTCGACCGCGCCGGCCTTTATGATCTTTCCTTTCTAACAGAAGATCACATTCGAACAAACGCACTGGACAACACGGATATCCTCGTCATGTCGGGCGGGGATACCTTTGCCGTTGCCGAAGCGCTGGGTCAACCCGGATCCGAGAATATCCGCTCTTTCATTGAACGGGGAGGCCTGTACGTTGGTTCCTGCGCCGGCGCTTACCTGCCTTTGCATTCCTCAAAAGAGTATCTGAATCTCTTTAACTTTGTGCCGGCAAAAATAACGAACCTGACGAGCATCCTTCCTGAAGTTCGGCGTTTCAAAGAAAAATTCTGCACATCCTACGGTTGCGGTTTTATTTTTCACCCCGTAAGGGAATCCATACGAATAAGCACCAACGGCTTTCCGCCTTTCAGGGGAACCCGAGATCTGGAAGCGCCCTTGTATGGAGGTCCTCCCATGACCGTTGGAGACCTCGCGGATTCTGGCCACCTATGCGGCTTTCACGGACAAGACCCTATTTCTGGTGGATGAATCTCTTGCGGCGGAAATCGTGCTGGGCAAGGCCGCGGTCATCAGGCACGAAATGGGCCGTGGTCATCTGCATCTCTATGGCCCTCATTTCGAACATCCCCATTTTTCTGATCGCAAATGAACTTCTGATCAGGGCGCTGTACTGGGACATGCCTCATAAGCGGTTATCCGAGCAGAACGCCCCTTCAGAAGCGATGAAAATATCGGGTCGTGAAGCAAAACAGTTTATCCGGGATATCAAGAGGCAGATCAGCAACGGGCGCATTGTTGCAACGGGGCTCGAAATACTCCCCATATCCTGGCAGATCGGGAACAAGATCTATGAGGCCGGCAAGATCCGGGTTTTTCTCGAGACCATATGGCAGAGGATACGGATACTGGAAAACCTGGAGAAAATTCTTGTCAGTGAAAGGGAAAAGTCGATTCTGGTGAAAACCCTGGCGGATGTTGTGACCATTCTGAGGGCCATAAAGCGAGAACCAAAACAGACGGAAAAAACATCCCCTTCCGGCCTGGAGATGTTCACCAAATTGAGTGATGCATGCGCCCTCTTTCTTAAGATCTATTTTGGGAGCCTGGCGGTACATTACAGTGAACCTGAACAAAGAGATGCAATTAGCGGTCAGCCGTTAGCTTTAGTCATCATTTTGCGTACTGGACAGGGCGGGATCCATAGGAAATCACGCAAGCCTTTGTGAAGCTAATGGCTAAGACTGAGGGCATTTTGGGTTGGATACAAACAACCACGGTTCGAAAGAGATCGCTTTATGAAAAGGATTCTTTTTGTTTTATGGCTTTTGTCTTTTTGCGGCTTTTCTTCGGCTGTTTCGGCCACGGCCCGGCGCGACATTCCCGCTGTTCCCGACATGGAATCCTCCTGGTTCGTAAATCTTGACCGTTTCGCAAACTCTGCCCATGGGACATTTCCCTGTGAACAGTGCCACACGGATTTGGACAAAGGCGATACACTCCATCCGGTTTCCGAGAGCGCCGCCTCGCTCATGAAAAGCGCCACGCGACTTTACGACTACAGCCGTTGCAGGACCTGCCATCGGACTTCCTATGAAAAATATCTCCTGGGGGAACACGCCCGCGCACTTCAAAAGGAAAAATCAAAGCCGGAAAATCAGGATCTTTCAGGCGCAGCCCCCGGCAACGCCCCCACATGCGGCGATTGCCATTCCTCTCACTATGTCAAATCGCATCTTTCAAGGCTGGAAACGGGCAGACGCATGACCGAGGTCTGCGGTTCCTGTCACCCGGCACAGAAGGCATCCTATCTGGAAAATTATCATGGAAAGGCGGCCGTAAATCTCGGAAATGACAGGGCCGCATTCTGTACGGATTGTCACGGGGCACACCAATGCATTTCCCTCAAGGATAAAAAAGCCGCTCTCACGGCCTGTCGAAGATGCCATCCGGAGGCCGGGACCGAGCTTTGCGGAGTTTGTGATTCACGTCACCCCGAAAGACATAGCCGTGGACGCCAAACAGAAGAGGCAACGCATCGCTCTCATCAGAGTCATCACGGTGCTGATGGCCATCATAGCCATACTGGTAGTGGGATTTTTCTACGGACATACCTTTCTGTGGATACTGCGGGAACTGCACGAGCGGCTGAGGAGGCATAAGTAACATGGAAACAAACCACCCGAAAAAGAAACCTTCGTACGATTTTCCGTGCTTCAACGCCTTCTCCACCTCTTCACCATGCTGGGATTCACAGGATTGGCCATCACCGGCTTTTCCCTCAAGTTCAGTTCCCAGTGGTGGGCATGGGGCTTTGCGTGGCTTGTGGGCGGGCCGGGACACCTGGCCTGGTTGCACCGTTTTTGCGCGGTAATCACTTACGGCTGCGTGATGGTTCACGTCCTGTGGCTTCTTTATTTCAAATTCGTTCTAAAGGGAAGTCTGACCGGCCCACAGACGCTTTTCCCGCGGTAAAGGATGTCAGGGATCTGGTAGCACATATAAAATATTTTTTTGGAAATCCGAAGCTCCCGGAGTTTAACCGCTTTGCCTACTGGGAAAAATTCGATTATCTGGCTATTTTTCTCGGGATGAACACCATGGGATTGACGGGACTGTTTCTCTGGTTTCCCGAATTCTTCTCCACGATCCTGCCCGGCTATTTCATCAATATCGCCCAGGTGCTTCATCTTTACGAAGCCATCATCGCCGTGGCCTTGAAGTTTGTCGTTCACCTGGCCTCCGCGCATTTGAGACCGGAAATCTTTCCCATGGAAAAAAGTATTTTTAACGGCAGGACCACGAGAGAAAAATTGATGAGAGAACATCCCGGGGAATGGAAAGCCCTTGCGGCAGCATCGGAACAGACATCATCCAACAGATAAAAGGATCAATCGAGAATCGAAATGAAACAGAGGATACTTACAGCGGCACTGATTTTTCTTGCATCGGTTTTCTTCCTGTCGGTTTTTGCCCCTGCCTTTGGCCAGGAAAAAAATCTGATGCCGGCCACAATAAACGGCGAGAAACGACCCTGTCTCGATTGCCATCGGTCTCCCAACATCCATACCGATGCAGGCGCCTTTGCATGCCAGAGTCTGTGCCTGGAATGTCATGGCAAAAGCGAATGCGTGAGACCGATCGATAAGACAAACCTCTCCCTGCAGGTAAAGCCCGAATCCATTCGAACAGGGAAGACACCGATATGTTGCCTGCATCCAGTGCCATCGGGACGTAGCCCGGTCCCCCCATGTTTCCCGAGTCGGGGGCGGTCTGTTCGGAATGTCATCCGGTTCATGGCGAAGGCGGTGCTGTCGGAGGCCCGCATCTGAGGGTATCCTGCCAGGCCTGCCACTTCACCTCCGATCTTTTCACTCTGGATAAAGAAATCGGACCGGATTATCCTTGCATCAGTGGACGCCAAAGGAGCGCCCCTATCCCGCACCGATCACACCCTGAGAAACATCGAAAACGAGGAGTTCTGCGCCAAATGCCATTTTCCGGAAAACAAAGTGGGGGCAGCCGCGTCCGTCCTTCCCCCGAAAAGCTTTCTCTGTATTCTCTGCCATAATGCATCCCTGGACATGGGGGGGCCTCTTTCTGGGCAGCGTTCCTGATTTTTATACGCGGGGATACTGCTGATGGTCCGCATGTGGTTCAAAGGCAGCGTGCAGGGCGAGGAAACCTCCCTGCACAAAAAAATTGCCCGCAGTTCGGATTCCATCTGGGGAACCATCTTTTCAAGGGAATTTTTTCCGCTGCTGAAAACCTTTGTTCTGGACATTGTCCTGCAAAGGAGGCTTCTCAAAGAGAGCGTGCGCAGGTGGTCCATACACTCGCTCATCTACCTTTCCATTCTCACCCGCTTCTCCTCTGAGCGTATTCACCTTTTTTGTTTATCGGATCGGCCCTGAAAGCGCCCTTGCGGAAGCCCTTATCAATAAGAATAACGGATTTACGGCCTTTGTGAACGATCTTCTGGGGCTGTTTATTCTCATCGGCATCCTGTGGACGCTTCTCCAGAGGGTGTTCATTAAACCCCCGCACGTCCTGACCGAGTTCAGGGACGGTTTTGCCGTGGGTCTTATCGGTGTACTTGTCTTTTTGGGTTTCATCCTGGAAGGCGCCAGGATTTTGATGACCGGGGTCCCCGCGGACAGTAACGATCTACTCTTTCATGGGCCATATCACGGCGGGGATCCTTTCCGTAGCACCTGTCAACTGGTCATCCGCCTATGTGGTCCTGTGGTATCGCATGCCATTGCGGGAGCGCTGCTCGTCGCCTACCTGCCTTACGGCAAGATGAAGCATATTTTCAATACCCCTCTCACCCTCCTGTTGAATTACAGGATGAAATAGAAAGCATCAGGAAATCAGGCGGTTCAACAAGGGTAAAAAGATGTCGGATAACGAATCTCAGATTGAAAAAGAAACCGTGAAAGAAGCGGCGCCGCGAACCTCCCGTAGAGGAGGACACAAAGCAGACAGCCGTCGCCGGGAAGAGTCCCTCCAAAAGACGCAGCCCGAACCTGCAAAGGCCGTCGATCTTCTTATCTCCAACCTTGACATCAAGAGACTGATTGAACTGGACGCGTGCACGCGATGCGGGGAGTGCCTCAGCTGGTGCCCCGTGTATGACCAGGACGCGAAGGAATCGATCATTCCGAGAACCAAGGTGATGGATTTTCTCAGGATACTCCGTTCTCAGCACGGAATCGTGGGAAAAATTGTCAAGAGCGACAAATCTCCCGAGGCGCTCAAAAAGCTCCTCTCGGCCCTGTTCCGCTACCGGGAAATAACGGATCAGGATGTTCGGGATTTCGCCCAGAATCTCTATGAATGCTCCACCTGCGGCCAGTGCCACGTGGTTTGCCCCGCCAATATCGATACGGTAAATCTGTGGGAAGATATTCGTCGTCTCATTGTACAGGCAGGCTACGGTCCGCTGGAATCCCAGAAAGCCCTTGTAAAGAGCGTAAAGTCCTACGACAACCCGTGGCAACAGCCCAGGTCGGGCCGGACCAAATGGGCGCGGAGGGCCAAGAAGGAAGGGCTCATTGCGGACCTGCCAAGAGAAATGAAGAAAACCGGCGCCAAGGTGTTGCTTTTTTTAGGCTGTACGGCTTCTTATGATATCAATGTGAAACAGGTGGCCGTAAGCACCATCAATATCCTGGAGATGCTGGGGATTGATTACGGTGTTTTCGGGAAGGACGAAAAATGCTGCGGCAGTGTGATGCTCCGAATGGGAGACCGGGAATTTGAAAGAATCGCCTCCGACAACATCAAAATGTTTCACGAGGCGGGTTTTCAAACGCTGATCACCTCCTGTTCCGGCTGCTTCAAGACCATTAAGGAAGATTATCCAAGGGTGGAAAAACTCCACTTCGAAGTCATGCACACGGTGGAATTTCTTCGCCGTCTCTACGAAGAAGGAAAACTGGTTTTCAGAAACAGGGTGGAGAAGAAGGTCACCTACCACGATCCATGCCACCTTGGAAGAGCAGCCGGAGTCTTTGATGACCCCAGATTTATCTTGCAGGCCATACCGGGGCTTGAACTGGTGGAAATGCCGCGAAACCGCGAATATTCCCGTTGCTGCGGCGCGGGCGGAGGGCTCAAATCGGGATATCCGGACATCCAGAACCGTATGTCCCAGAGGCGGATCAGGGAGGCGGAAGAAACCGGCGCCCAGGAACTGGTGTCCGCGTGCCCGTTCTGCTACCAGGGCCTGCAGGTGGGAATCACGGCAACGGATTCGCCCCTCATCATGCGAGACATCAGTTTCCTGGTGGAAGAGGCGCTGAAAGGCGAATCGGCTTCAGAAGAAGAGAAAAAAGCAACGGTGAAAGCTGAAGAACCGGAAACAGACGCAAAGCCCGAAAAAGTTCAAGAGCCTGAAAAGGACAGAAAGGCCGAACGGGATGCAAGAAGAGAAAAGAGGTTGAAGCGACAGCAGGAGAAGAAAGATAACGCCGAACTGAAAGAGGAAACCGCCGCGGAAGAGACGCCGGTAACGGATCAGAAAGCCCCGAGAGAGACAAAAAGGCCGAGAGAGACGAGAGACGAGAAAAGAGGCTCGAAGAGGCTGCAGGAAAAAAAGACAGCGCCCCAAAAGGAAAACACCGGAATAGATCAGGACGCCTGAAACTGCGTCAGGAACCTGAAAAAGACAAAAAACGGGAAAGAGAAGAAAGACGGGCAAAAAGACTCAAGAGGGTTCAGGAGAAAAAGGCCGGAACCGAAGAGAACGCCGAGGCCTCTGCGGAAGGAGAAGAATAGATCGCCGTTTACGAGAAATATATTTACTGGGTTCAGGAAGGAGCGTTCAGGGACCTGAAAGAAAGTCTTGTGAAGAGCGGCAACCTTCTTCATAAGGCCAGGAAGGCCGTGTGCGTTCCTCTTTCCGGGAAGATGGATATGGGCTATGTGCCGCCCGATTCCTGGGAAAAGGATTCCCTGTGCAAGAGACAGCTCTCGTGGTACGGGACTTCTCCCTATGCCGGTCAAACCTTGCTGATCAGTTCCCGAAGTCTGGCTGCATGGGGACTGACGGAGACAACCCGCATTCGGAGTTCCAAATTCCGCTGTCGCAAATTTCCATCCAGAACAGAGCAGATAGCCCTTCTGGATCGTGAAAGTTATCGGGCAGCCAAGCCGGATGCCTGGGACAGGATTGATAAGGAAGAAAAGGATCGGAATGACCGGTGGCTGAAAGTCATGGGCATCCACGGCAAGAGCTATGAAGAACTTTTCATCACCCACTGCGCCAATCACGCCAACTTCATCGAACCGGAATATTATCTGAAAGAAGGAGAACCGATCCCCTACTCCCTGGGGAAAACCACCCACATCTGTTCCGCCTGTCTGGAATTTTTCAATATCATCGGTTCACAATGGAAAAAAAAGCTGGTCGTGCCCTGCCCTGGCGCGGTTTTGTTTGCAGGTCTGGCGCCGAATCGTTACTATGAGGTAATTGTATCCTACTCAAATTTCCTGGCGGCAAAATGATGACCCGGAAAACCCATTCCGTCACGAGGTCTTTTTTGCTGCCGCATCTGATTCCTATGGCAGCACCGGCCCTTCCATGCTGGTACGGACAAGAGGGTGAAACGCAAGGAGTTTTGTTGTACCAGCATAGAAGGGCCTCTCAACGGTCGGTGAAGGTTTATCCAAGACGCGGCAGCAAAAAAGACCTCGTGACTCCATTCCTGCCAGGATTCTTGAATAAGATACAGGTAATCCAACTTTAAGGGGTTCGTCATGAAAAAATTAGTGATCATGGCATCTGCTCTGTTCCTTTTCTTATTGCAGATTACGGGCGCCGTCAACGGCGAGGAAAAGCCGGTTCGCATCGGATATCTTCAAAGCGACATTCATCAACTGGCCTGCTGGGTGGCCCTGGAAAAGGGCTTTTATAAGAAAAACGGCGTGACGGCTGATGTGGCGGGTATTTTCAAGGCCGGCCCGGAGGAGATGAGCGCCTTTGCCGCGGGCGCGCTGGACATGGGATATGTGGGCGAAGCGCCGGCCACCACGGCCGTGGCAAACGGGGTAGCCAAGGTTAAGGTGCTGGCCCAGGTGAACACCGAAGGATCCGCCATTATGGTGAAAAAGGGATCCGCCATAAAAACGCCGAGAGACCTTGTGGGAAAAACCGTGGCCATCCCGGGTCGTTCGACCGTTCAGGATTTTCTGCTGCAGAAAGCCCTTCGAAAATTCGAGGTAGACCCCCGGAAAGTTTCCATCATCGTCCTGAAACCACCGGAGATGATCGGGGCGCTCAAGACCGGCCAGATCGATGCCTTTATCGCCTGGGAGCCCTATCCCGCCAAGGCGCAAACCATGGGCGTCGGCCAGGTGCTTCTCAGGTCAGGAGAAATCTGGAAAGACCATCCCTGTTGCGTTCTCGTCGCGGAACAATTCTTTTATTGCCGAACATCCCGAACAGGTGAAGGGCATGGTGAAAGCTCACGTGGAAGCCACAAATTTCATTCATGATTTTCCTGAAGAAGCAGCGAAAATCGGGGTAAAATATACGGGGATGGACGAAAAAACGGTGCGCCTGGCCATGGACAACGTCAAGTACACCTATGTCCTCAGCATTGAGGGAGAAAAGGAATACGTGGATTTCCTCTCCCGCCTCAAATATATTAATGTCCCCGATGTGGGAACCTTTGTAAACCAGTTTATAGATACCCGGGTCCTTGAAGGTATCCTCGGGAAATGAAGATGAAAATCCGCTATTATGTAGATCCGGAAACACACCGACCCCACATCCATAATCATGGGATTAGGGAGAATGAGGTTCGTGATGTTCTGGAGGGGCCTGGTGAAGATCGTCCCGGCAAAGAGGGCGCGCGGGTAGCTATCGGAAAAAGCGAATCTGGAAAGTACCTTCGTGTAATTTATGTTCCAGATCCAATTCCTGAAAGCGTTTTTGTCATCACCGCCTATGAATTGACAGGAAAACCACTCAAAGCCTACCGTCGAAGACAGAGGAGAAAATTGAGATGATACAGAAAAAAAGCAACTTTCCACCTGGGTGGGATGAATCCCGCGTCAAACGCGTTATAGAACATTATGAATCCCAGTCCGAATATGAAGCCCTTGCAGAAGACGAGGCGGCCTTCGAAGAACCTGGGCATACTTTTATGGAAATTCCCAATGAACTGGTTCCAGTGGTCAGGGAACTTATTGCAAAGCGAAATGCATGTGAAACAAGCCTCTAACTGGAAGAACGGCTTTTCTCAGTTTCGATCCAAGAGAGCAATATCTCTTATGGCTTTTCAATAACGCTGTCGGGAAATGAGACTCGATCGGTATATTCTGTTCCTCATCCTGTTCGTTCTGTGGCAGGGATTGTCCTCCCTTGGAATCATCAGAGGGACGCTGCTTCCCTCTCCGCTGAACATTCTTTTGGGATTGAAAGACCTCCTGATCATCGGCATGCCTCCGGGATATCTTCTGCCGTATCATATCCTTTACAGCCTGTATCGCGTGACGCTGGGTTTTGCTGCCGCGGCGATTCTCGGCATCCCTCTGGGGTTGCTCATCGGTTGGTCCGGCCGCCTCCGGATTATGGTGAGCCCCATTATCGAAATGATCCGCCCCATTCCTCCCCTGGCCTGGATACCCATTGCCATTCTCTGGTTCGGGATCGGAATTAAATCGGCGGCCTTCATTATCTTTCTAGGCGCTTTTTTCCCCGTTGTGCTGAATACCATCTCCGGGGCGCTGTCCATCAATCCCATCTTCTTTGAAGCCATGCGGACCCTGAACGCCACACAGGCGGACATCTTTTTCAAGGTGGTGGTTCCGGGATCGATCCCTTCCATCTTCGTGGGCCTGCGCATTGGAGTTGGAATCGGATGGATGACCCTGGTTGCCGCTGAATTTACCGGCGTGAAATCAGGGTACGGCCTGGGATATATGATCATGACCGCCAGGGATATTCAACGGCCCGATGAAATCATCGCGGGGATGCTGGTCATCGGCATTATAGGACTTTTGATCAACCAGGCCCTGGTATTACTGGAAAAGAAGATTATTCGATGGCAATAACCGAGCAAGTCATCCCGAGCCTGGAACTTCAGGGTTTGACAAAAGCCTTTGAAGACGAAAACCGCGGTCAAACGGTTTCTGTTCTTCAGCCCATCACCCTGAAAGTGGAAAAAGGGCAGTTTGTTTCCATCATAGGTCCGAGCGGATGCGGGAAAACAACGCTGCTGAAAATCATCGCGGGCCTTGAGAAACCATCCGCAGGGCCAGGTCCTTGTTGACGGCAGAAGCGCCATGCACGACAAAAATCCGATTGGACTGGTTTTCCAGGAATATGCCCTCTTTCCGTGGCGGACAACACTCCAGAACATGGAAATCGGTCTCGAAATCCTGTCGGTGCCGAAGACGGAGAGGCGTGCGGCGGCGATGGAATATATACGAAATTTCGGCCTGGAAGGTTTTGAAAACCGCTACCCGAATCAATTGTCGGGAGGCATGCAACAGCGGGTCGCCATTGCCAGGACCCTCCTCACGGACCCGGAAGTGGTCTTGATGGATGAACCCTTCGGTTCTTTAGACAGCCAAACCCGAAACCACATGCAGACCTTTCTTCTCCAAGTATGGGAATCCAGGAAGGTCAGCATCCTTTTTGTAACCCACAACGTGGACGAAGCGGTTTTCCTGAGTGACCGGATCATTGTGCTTTCGAAGCGACCGGCCCGAATCATCCGCGAGTTTATCGCGCCATGGCCCAGACCGAGGGATCGCACAAGCCTTGAATGCAATACCCTCCGCAGGGAGATACTGGAGACCATGGAAGCGAATGAGTAACCTCTCCCGAAGACACAGAGGCGCAGAGAATGAAATGAAAGGAGAAAATCATGAAAATTATCGGAATAAGCTGTAGCCCGAGAAAAGGCAAGACCACGAGATATGCCCTGGATCACTGCCTGAAGGCGATTACGGACAAATTCCCTGACGTAAACACGGAAATCATCGATCTGGCGGAAAACAAAATAGGGGGTTGCATCGCCTGCGGGCAATGCATGAAAAAGCTGGAATGCAGCCAGGACGATGATTTCAACAAACTCATTCCTCTCCTGTCTGATCCGGCGCCGGCTGGAATGATCGTGGCAACGCCCGTCTATCTTGGCGCCATAACCTCTCAGTGCAAGGCCTTTCTGGACCGGTGCGTCATGTTCCGGAGAAACGGATTTTTATTCAGGAATATGGTAGGCGGGGTCATTGCCGTGGGCGGATTCCGAAACGGAGGTCAGGGAGTCGCCATCCAGCAGGTGCATGCCGCCATGCTGGTCCAGGATATGATCGTTGTGGGAGATGGCGCTCCCGGTTCCCATTTTGGCGGGAGCATGTGGAGTGGTCAACCCGATGGGATCGAAGGAGATGCCGTTGGGCTGCAGACCGTACAAAGCCTGGGATGCAGGGTCGCCGAACTGGCCTTGCGGCTGGCGTCATAGAAGGCCTCAAGTCCCTTTTTCCTGGAACCAAAAGCCTTCCCTATTCGTATAATTCGTGGTTAAAGAGACATTTCCACGATAGTGGAGTATTTTTGAACATCGCAACCATCATAACGGAAATCCAGAGCCTCGGAGTACGCATTCACCGGAATGTCCTCCAAAGGAAAGGGGGCGCGGGTCCGGCGGAAGGGGGCTCCCTTATCATCAAAGGGAAAGCTGTCAATGTGCCCGTGGCAAGCCCTTTTGTTTCTGAATCGCCCTATCACATTCAGGAAGCAGGCGGGCAAACCTTCCTTTTCAAGGCCGGAAAGGAAATCCTCCCTGTCGGTCTCATCAATGCGCCTGCGTTCTATGGCTTTTCCACCGAAGAGGGTATCCCCTACACAAGCATTGCCCTCCTCCACGGAAGGGACTGCCTGGCGAGCTCGGTCATCCAGACCTGCGTATACTGGAATTCCAGGCAGAGATGCAAGTTCTGCGGAATTGAGCTGTCCCTCAAAAATAAGAACACGATTCCCGTTAAAACCCCATCACAAATTGCCCGGGTTGCCGCCGCGGCCCGGGAACATGACCATGTGACCCATATTGTCCTCACAACGGGCACGGGAACCCCTCCGGGATCGGAGATACAGGCCTTGGCGGCATGTACACGGGAAATCAAGAAATTGACGCCGATCCCCGTCCATGTACAGTTCCAACCTCCTCCCCTCCTCGACGCGCTTTTCCTGTTAAAGGAAGCCGGTGTGGACACAGTGGGAATCCACATGGAAACCTTCGACCCCGATACCCTGATCAGGGTTGCCCCGGCAAAGGCCGCCATCGGCATAAAACGTTACAAAGAAACATGGAAACTGGCGGTGGAAATATTCGGCCCCAACCAGGTCAGCAGCTTTATTATCGCGGGTCTGGGTGAAGACCCGGACACCGTCATTTCGGGCAGCGCGGCGCTGGCCGACTTGGGAGTGTATCCCTTTGTGGTGCCGCTGAGACCGATTCCGGGATCACGGATGGAGGACAATCTTCCTCCCGACCCTCGAATCATGGGAAATATTTATGAGCAGGTAGCCGCCATCCTGAAGAATAAAGGACTTTCTTCCGCCGACTGCAAGGCAGGCTGCGTCCGGTGCGGCGCCTGCTCCGCCCTGCCCTTCCATGAACGGCCGTCCGAATCGTTGATCTGTCACCCGGCAAGAACGGCGGACGAGCAAGCGCAGGCCTTTGAGATACGAAAAGCGGTCTTTGTGCATGAACAGAAACTTTTCAAAGATACGGACGTGGATGAAAATGACAAAGACGGCATCCACCTGGTCGCCAAACAGGAAGGCAGAGTCATCGGAACGGTGCGGGTGTATCCCGCCGGAACGGGAAATGGAGACTGGATCGGGGGAAGATTGGCTGTTCTGAAAAATTTCAGGGCATCGGGCGCAGGCGAACTGTTGGTGAGGGAAGCGGTGACAATCGTCAAAAAGCTGGGCTGCAACCACTTCACGGCGCACATTCAGGCGAATAACGTAGCATTTTTTGAGCAGTTGGGTTGGAAGGGCATAGCACCGGTTAAAGACCATTTCGGCACACCCCACCAGATGATGGAAGCCGATCTTGACGACACAGATCCTGCGCAGCCTTGCAACCGACGTAAGAAGCCAAACTGATATAAGCTGAAATTTCATGAGTATGCTTATTCAAAAAACCTGGACAGGAATGGAGTCGACGAGGTCTTTTCATGCGTCATCATTTTGCTGCCAGAACACCTGAATAGGATACATTCGATATTTGTTCTTGATTTCTCACAAGAGAGGAAATCCTGTAAAATGAACCTGTCTGAAGTAGTCAAAAATACACGAGAGTACCTGGGCCTTGTGCGTAAACGCCCCATCGCGGAGGTCTACGATAAGCTCATCCTTCATGGCGTTCCCGGTCCCCAGCTTCCCAATTACGGAGACGACGCAGCCGTTATTCCTTTCAAGGACGAATACCTGCTCCTGGCGGCCGACGGCATGATGACGAAGCTCCTTCAAAATGAACCCTATGCCGCGGGAAAGGCCTCGGTAATGGTGACGGTAAACGATATCTACTCCATGGGAGGAAGACCCATCGCCCTGGTCAATGTGCTGGCGAGCGGAGATGAAACCCATCGGTCCAAGGTCATCGACGGCATAAAGAAAGGCTGTGAAAAATTAAATGTCCCCATGGTGGGCGGACACCTCCACCCCGATGCGCCCCCGAACGCCCCTTCCCTTTCCGTGGCCATCCTGGGACACGCCACAAAACTTCTTCGAAGCCATCTTGCTGAAGCGGGAGACGATCTCATTTTTGCGGCGGATCTTCACGGACAGGTGGGCTGTAGCTCGGTCACCAGCTGGGATGCCAATTCCGGAAAAACCACCGAGGAACTGCTTCACCGCCTGGAGGCCCTGCCCCTCATTGCCGAACGGGAATGGGCCTGTGCCTGCAAGGACGTGAGCAATGCGGGCCTTTTGGGGACCCTTTCCATTATGATGGAAAACTCCGGGCGACCGGAGCGTTGATTGATCTCGACGCTATCCCCTGCCCTGCCCCCCTGGAACTGTCCCAGTGGTTGCTGTCCTTTCAGAGTTTCGGGTTTGTTCTATCGGCCAAGCCGGAGTTTTCAGCCCGGATTATCGAACTGTTCAAGCAAAGAGGCATTGACGCGGCCGTTGTGGGGAAGGTGCTGGATGGTCATACCGTCACCATGATTTACAAAGCCGAATCCATGAGGCTCTTTGATTTTGATAAGGATGCCATCACTGGAATTTCCTGTGCCTCCCGGTTAAGAAAACAAACATGACCGAACCCCGTTCCGCCCACAGACAAAAATATCTCGGAGAAAAGGGGCTGATCGCGTTGATAATCCTTCTCAGCGCCTTTGTTCCTCTGTCCATAGACCTCTACCTTCCCGCACTTCCCGGAATGGCACGGTATTTCAATGTATCCGCCGATCTGGCAAATCTCACGTTGATTCTGTTCTTTGTGTTTTTCAGCGCGGGCACGCTTTTCTGGGGACCGCTCAGCGATAAATACGGCCGCAAACCTGTATTGCTTATCGGGTTATCCATCTATTTCGCGGCAAGCATCGCCTGTGCGGACGCCCGGGATATTTATCAGTTGATAGGATTTCGCATTCTACAGGCCATCGGAGGCAGCGCCGCCTTTGCCGTGGCCACGGCCATGATCAAGGATGTTTACGACAGCAAGAGCAGGGAGTCGATTTTGGCCACGGTTCAATCCATGGTTTTGATCTCTCCGGCGGCAGCCCCGGTCTTTGGCGCGCTCTTGTTGAAATTCATGTCCTGGAGAGGAGTTTTCCTGGCCCTGGCTTTCATCGGCCTGCTGGCCTTGGCGGGAAGCATTGCATTACAGGAGACAATAGGCAAACGAAACACGGGATCGATATCGCAGGCACTGGGGGGACTTTACAAAGTTACAAGAAATCCGGGCTTTTCGTCTCTGCTCGCCCTGTTTTCCCTGCCGAGCGTATCCGTGTTGGCGTTCGTCGCCTCGTCGTCCTACATTTATATAAACGGTTTTGGGCTCAGTGCCCAGGTTTACAGCTACTATTTCGCCATGAATGCCATTGGATTGATCCTTGGCCCGACGCTTTATATGCGCGTGTCCAGAAAATACAGGCGCAGATCGATTATTATCGCCTGCTTTACGGGAATCTCGGCCAGCGGCCTGCTCATATCATTCCTTGGCGGTTTTCAGCCCTGGATACTGACCATGGCGCTCTTGCCGGCAACCATCTGTGCAAGCTGTGTGCGAACTCCCGGAACAAATTTAATGCTGGAGCAGCAGAAAGAGGCAACAGGATCCGCCTCGGCTCTGATGAGCTGCTTCGGCATCTTCATGGGAAGCATCGGCATGGCTATAATATCCCTGAAATGGGCCAATCCCATTCTGGTCCTGGGCGTGATGAATATCGTGATCGGAGTGGTGTGCCAGGGGCTGTGGCTACGCGTCTCCCGAAAGCCGTATGTCATGCAGGTTCCGGAAAGATATATCCACCCCGCGGACAGGTAGACGAATTTTATGCGAGCATGAACGACCGTATCCTATTCAGATTCTCTGGCGGCAAAATACAGGCTCGGGAAGCCATTCCGTCACGAGGTCTTTTCCTCCGACTTAATGTATCCGCCAAAGTCCAGATCCTTCTTTCTCTAAACAAAAAAAATGTGGGCGCTCTAAAAAAAACACTTGACGCCATTAAATAATCGATATACAAAAATATCTAATATAAAGCATTTTATGTATAGCAATTTCTAATTAATGAGGTTGTCATGAAAATTAGTGAAGGTCAAAAGCAGGAAAACCGGAAGAAAATTATCCGGTCCGCGGTGGATGAGATCACCCGGAAGGGAATGAAAGGGGCCACCATGAAGATGATCGCCCGAAAGGCCGGGCTGGGGGACGCCACCATTTACAACTACTTTCCCACCAAGGAAGAGATCGTATACGCTTATTTTGAAGAACAGCTGGATGAAAGCGTGGAACGGTTGAAAGCCATCGCCGATTTCAATGAATACAGTCTGCAGGAACAATTACAAACCTTTTTTGAAACCCAATTGGAGCTTTTCCTGCCGGATCGTGAATTCGTGGACATAAGCTTCAAGGGCATCACCTTCTCCCTGACCCACGATTATCGGAATCTGAAATCCATTCAAAAGAGGTTTTTCCGGATCATATCCGACATGTTCGAGGCCGCCGTCCAGGTGGGTGAAATCCCGGATCCGGTTTTCCTGGAGTTGATCTATCATTTTTTCTGGGATTTTTACGTGGGGCTTATATTCTACTGGCTGAGAGACCGTTCCGGCCAATTTCAGGACACCAGCATCCTTTTGGATAAAAGCCTGAACCTGGCCGCGACCTTCATCAAGGCCGATGTTTTCAGCAAGGCCCTGGACGTCGCCTCCTTTCTTTTCAGACACCATATTATCGACCGTCTGGACCGAATCAAAGACAATGCGGAAGTGGCGCAGCCGTGTGAAAGGCCGGTTTATGGAGGGTCGCGATGATGAAAAACATTCCCACCAGTAAGTGGCAAAGAGGGTTGAGCGGGGGTAAGACAGCTGCCAGAATGGGCCGGAAGGCCCTCACTTACCTGGTTCGAAAGCCCTTTCTCAGGGAAGAGGAAAGGCTGAGGGAAAGAGAGACCGTGAACCGGGAAAATGCCGCGGTGCTGTTTGAAGGTCTGAGTCTGCTGAGGGGAACAGCCTTGAAAATCGCCCAGACCCTGAGTATGGAAATGGATATCTTTCCCCCTGAAATCATGAGGGAACTTCAGAAATCCTACCACCAGGTGCCGCCTATCAACCGTGCCCTGGCTCGAAAAATCCTGCAAAACGCGCTGGGAAAGCCCCCCGAGGGCATCTTTATGGAATTCGAATCGACCGCTTTTGCCGCGGCCAGTCTG
This sequence comes from uncultured delta proteobacterium, assembly GCA_963747015.1. Lineage (GTDB taxonomy): Bacteria > Desulfobacterota > DSM-4660 > Desulfatiglandales > Desulfatiglandaceae > DUZB01. The sequence goes on along the minus strand of CAVVEP010000020.1, from coordinate 11,807 downwards.
GGCCAGGTGCACCGGGCCACCCTGCGAAACAACATCCACCTGGCCGTGAAGATCCAGTATCCCGGTATTCGAGAGACCATCCGAAGCGATGTGCAATTGCTGAAAACCGCGCTCAGGGTTTTGCCTGAGTACCGGATCGTCGCACCCGCCATTTCGGAGATCGAAACACGGCTGCTGGAAGAAACCGATTATCGTCGGGAACTGCAAAATATGACCCATTTCGGGAAACATCTGAGCATGGATCGCATCATGGTGCCCACTCCCTTTGAACACCTGAGTACGGACACGGTTCTTTCCGCCCAATATGTGGAGGGAATCACCCTGAACCAATGGTTGAACGCCAACCCCGGTTCTCAAGAAATAATTAACGTGGCCCAGACACTCCAGGATCTCTTCATTTTCGGGCTCTACCAAATGCATTGTATTCATGCGGACCCCAATCCGGGAAATTTCATCATAAACCCCGACGGTCGACTGGGTCTGGTGGACTTCGGGTGCGTCAAACGCTTTGATCCCCGATTTGTGTCCCTTTACGGTCAACTGCCACGCATTGCTCTTCACGGAGATAATGGGGACTATGCGCGTCTTTTGAAGGACCTTGAAATCGTCGCTCCATCCCTGGCGCCGGAGGTTCTGGATCACATGTATGGGGTATTTCACAAAGTGGGTCAGTGGTTTGGCAAGCTCTACCGGGAGGAATATTTTGATTTCAAAAAAAATCCTGATTTCATCCGCGAAGGGAAGAAACTGATGCACCAGGTTTTTGAACTCAGGAAATACGCTGACCTCAATACCAACTTCATCTTTCTTCATCGGACCAGGTACGGACTGTTGCGCCTGTTTGAGCAGATGGGAGCAAAAGTCCGCTTTCGGAATCCCTTTGAACAATTCTGAGAACAACCCCTCCGCGTTGGGCTGTTTTTCGAACAAGGAGACAATTATGGAAGTGGAAAAAAACTGGAAGACCATCCGCAAAACCGTCAATCAAGCACTCAAAAGCAGCCATTTCTGCGCCATGGCAACGGTCAATCCCGACGGAAGCCCGAACGTTTCCCCCATCGGCAGCCTTATTTTGGGATTGCCTGGAAAAGCCATCTATTTCGAGCAGTTCCCCAGGGATATGCGGCGGAACCTGGAACTGGATCGGCGCATTTGCGTTCTGGCGGTGATGGGTGGACTGGGCTACTGGTTGAAGTCCCTGTATCGTGGCCGTTTCGCTACCCTACCCGGATTGCGACTTACCGGGCGAGCCGGAACCAGGAGAGAAGCCACGACAGAAGAACAGGAACAATGGCAAAAACGCGTAAAGCCCTTTCGCAGGCTGAAGGGGTACAAACTTCTTTGGAAGGACATGCGCTATGTACGTGAATTGACGTTTGACGCCATAGAACCCTTGCACATGGGCGCAATGACCCATGGACCGTGGGAGGATGCAAACGCAGCCCTTTCGAGGGTGTCGGCAAACCTGAACCTTTGAAACATGCCCTATCCGGATACTGGCCCAGGCGGATATCCGACGAACATAGATTTGTTTATAAGGCTCCCTATCCATCCTTATTTGTTCGCCAGCGGCTTGATCCTGAAGTCCTTGAGCGGCGCCTCATTCTCCCACTGGGGCAACCTGTCAGCGGGCCCTTCAATCCGAAGCAGCGGTGGCACGTGGTCCGCGAGTCCATTGATCTTCGCCCAGAGAGTTACATCTCCCCAGAACCGGGGAGCAGTGTCGGCGGCAGCCACGGACGCGAAGATCTCGCCCGGCGTTTCGCAACCCGCACGGACCGCCGTGAGCGCAAGATTTTCAAGTCGCCCTAAACCGGTTGCTGCATCGGGCTTTTCCTGCAGCCATCGCGTCACGGCGGCGGGCGCCCAAGGCAAGGGTGCATGGGTTCTCCGTGAAAGATCAGCCAACAACCCCGAGTCTTGGGTGGCAAAGGCCTCGTCCACGAGAACGGCAAACCCGAATTGCTCGTCCGTGACCGGACGACGGTTTCCATAGAGGCTGGCCAGTTGCTCCGGTTGCAGTTGACCGAGTCCGTGGAATGGATCGATCCCGGGGAACGAGTCGACACAGAGGAGTTCCGCTTGCCGGAGCCCCTTGTGGAGCATGCACGTCAGGATATGGGCGAGCATGGACTGGTCGAAAAGGCATGCATCAAACCACAGGACCATGTGCTCATACGGGGCGGCTTCCGCCAGTTTGCCATATTGACTCCGCAGCGTTTCCAAGATGAACGCCCTTTTCAGTCCTCCGGCGGTTGCCTGTTCCAGAAACAACGCACGGGCATTCAGCGTATCATCATCCGGCCACCCGGGATGCCGGGGGCCGTCGTAGAGGATATCATGCCATACCAACACCTCTCCGGGGAGTCCCGCCTTTTTCAGACTTCCCCCGGCGATGTCGCCGCTCGTTATGTGAAGCGTGTTGCCCATCTCCTCTCTCCTTATATGCCAGTCTATCCATTCAATGGTGGAAACCCGCATGAAGATTCAGGCCCCTGCCGAAAGCAGCGGGAGTTGAACGCGAAATGTAACTCCTTTTCCCTTGTTTGAATAAAAATGAAGATCCCCTCCGTGAGCCTCCACAATCTTCTTTACGATGGGCAGGCCGAGTCCGGTCCCTTCGCTTTTGGTGCTGTAGAAGGGAAGGAATATCTTCTCCCGGTCCTTCTTTTCAATACCGCATCCCGCATCCGCCACATCCAAGGCCATATTCCAACGATCCGCCATATGCGTGGACACCTTCACCCGGTCCCCTTCTGAAGAGGCCTGGACGGCGTTTGTGATCAGATTCAGGATGACTTGTTTTAATTTATTGTAATCCGCTGAAAGAGGCGGCAGTTGCGGCGCCAGGGCCAACCCCAGTTCGACCCCTCGAGCTGTTGCGGCCTGCCGGGCCAGTTCCACGGTCTCCAAGACCAAGTCGTTGAGAAAGATTTCCACCGGATAGAGTTCAACGGTTTTCCCGAAATCAAGCATCTCCCGCACCATACCGTCCAGGCGGGCCGCTTCCTTGCCCACGATATCAAGCTTTTCCTTATTTTTCGGATCCCTGTCACCCAGACTTCTGGAGACTTGTGCCGTAAATCCGCCGATAGCCACCAGAGGCGCCCGCATATCGTGGGCCACCTCCACCACCGTCCTTCCGATGGCGGATAACCGCTCCGCCGTAATCAAGGCATGGCGTTCTTTTTCGGCCCTTTGAACCTGGAATCCAAAGAGAAAGGTGATGGCCATATAGACCAGGGCCTCACAAATCAGGTGAATATCGTCCATGGAGAATCCCTTCCAGTTTTGAATTCCACAGGGGAGATAGAGGAGAAGAGTGCAGATAGAAACGATGATGGCGCCTTTCAGGGCAAACCAGAACGTCCCCAGGACCAACGGCAGGTAGAAGAGGGATCGATAAAGGGCGTGTTCATAGTTCAAGGTATAAAGGGCAAAATAATTCAAGGAGGTGATGGCCGCCATCAACCATGCGATGGTGACTATCCGTTGATCTTTTCGTTGGATGAACACGTATTGCGCTCCATCTGATGAAAGAACCTGCGATCAAGCGAAATGGAAAAGGTCCTTCAAGACACTGCGTGTCTTCTTTGCCCAAGGCCCCAGCTCGCCCTGAAAAAGGTGCGCTCCTTCGGGATAAACTTCCTACCATTCTTGAAACAAAAATGTCTCCTTATATTAGAGAGGTCCCGGACTTTTCCAGCCAAACGGATCAGATTGCGGCTTCGCACAATCCTTATCCGTTATGCTTAATATGAATGGCCGCTTATCTTTCAACGAGCAAACATTTTACCCTTGCTCATTCAATGAAACGTTGAAATATATAAGCTTTCAACCTTATTTCTAGCCCACTCTGTCCTTCGTAAAAATTTCAGTGAGGATTTAATCGATGGATCACTTTTAAAGCAGTTAATGTCGATTATCTGAGACAATTGCTTCCAGCCATAATGTTCGAGTAATCTCGTCACCATCTTCTCTAAGGTAAGTCCGTGCAAGGGATTATTCGGCTGATCATTATTCATGGATTATACACCACTCCGAGTAGGAAATTGTTGCCGACAACGCCAAGTTCACTTGCCGGGAACCCAATGCGGACTATGCTAAAAGAAACGTTGAAAGCTGAAGGGCGATTGGAAAAAGGCCGCCCCTGGTTGCCGATCAATTGTGAAACGATGGGTTCTGCTCACTTATTCATAGTGGGTCCATATACGAATAATTTTAACGACTTTCTCGTCGTTTAAAACCTGATAAATCATACGATGCTGGATATTTATTCGACGTGAACATGCACCGGCCAGATCACCAACGAGCTTTTCATAGGCAGGTGGAACTTGGTAAGGATTTTCCCGGAGGATCTTGATTATTGATTCGGCTTTTGGTTTTAGACCAGAGGATGCTAATTTTTTTGCATCCTTCTGTGCCTGTTTTGTAAAAACAAGCCGCCAGTTCACCAATCAAGTTCCTCACTGCATTCCTCCAATGGCGTTTCTATGCCTTCACGGATGGACTCACGCATACCAGGAATGTTTAAAAGGTGAATGGTCTCTTGAATTGAACGCCAGTCATCCTCTGAGACTAAAACGGCATTTCCCCGTTTCCCAGTAATTAGAATTGGTTCGTGGGAGAGGGAAGTTTGGTCAATGAGACGATATAATTTAGTTCTTGCTTCAGTTGCTGATAGTGTCGGCATATTTCACCTCGCTTTTCATATAAAGTACGCCAAAACGTACGCTATGTCAAGGCGATTTTGATCGGTTTTTTTTAAACAGAACGGCAAAGCTAACCAGCGGCGGTTTGGTAACCACACACCCTTGAGGTAGAAAATAAAAGTATAAACGGCACGTTATTTCAAAACGCCCCGTTATTAGCCGTTTGAGTTAAGCGCCTCGTTCGCGGTTTTTCTTCTGAATTAACCTATTGAGTAGAATATCTTCAACGTTCTGCCGAGAATCCAATAGTGACAATACGTATGTTTCCTTTTCTGCAATTCTGTATATTAACCGCCACGGGGATATAATCAATTCTCTATATTGCGATATTCCTTGTTCCTGAAGCTCTGGTACAATACGCCCCCTCTCAGGGAATGAGTATAGATTTGAAGCTTTAGACTTGATTTTTTTTAGTATTTTTTTAGCGTTGGATGGATTCCGAATCGAAATATATCCAATGATTTCTTTTAGATCATGTGTAGCAACGTCCGTCCAGAAAACTTGACGTGTTGAATTCATAAGATTTTTTCTCTCAATGAATTCTCAAGGTCTTTAAAAACGTCCTCTTGGGAACTAAACTTACCATCTCGAACGTCACTTTCAGCTTGAGATATCAGTTTCAATAGACCAATTGCATTCCGCATATTTTCATAACTTTCAGGATCTTGCAAGACGGCTCTAGGCTCACCATTTTGAGTAATAATTACAGGGCGATGAGTTTCGTTGACTTGCTTTAACAAAAGTGCAGCTTTTGATTTCAGGTAAGTCACAGGTTTTATATCATTAGTTATATTCATTTTAATAACCTCCAGTCCGTTTATGGTACCTAATTTAGTCCGGATGTCAAGGCATTTTTTTACCGCGAACGGGCTCTTCAGCGGGCGCCCGCTTTTTGCGCTCCGCTGTAAGGATGGTTGGGAACCTTATCTTAGATTCAGCCATGGCACTAAAAATAAAATATATCCAATCATAAAGAATGCTGTTCGGCAAATAGACTCTTTTGACTTTATCCCAGCAATAATCGGTTGCAAGATAAAAATTCTTATGGTCCAAAATATTATCACGGAGAAAGGCAGTCTGGACACCATCAATGAGCTGGTTAATACCCTCCATGTCGACTTAAGGAAGTGTGAACATGGAATTGGCCCCTATTATTGATCAATATTATCCTCATATATACATGTAGTGATGCCGGGCGGCGGGGTGGATAAACGTTCTCGGCAGTGGAAAGACAAAAAGGGAAAATACCTGTTCAACGAAAATGCCGTGGCCAAGGTTTTTCGCGCCCGTTTCCTGCAAGCAGTAACTGAAGCCGGATTGCCCATTCCCGATGGAGTTCCCAAAAAATGGGTAGTTGATTGCTCGTATGTGGGAAAAGGACTAACCGCCCTGAAATACTTGTCTCGATACTTGTACCGCGGCGTCATAAGTAAACGAAATATCCTTTCCAATCAAAATGGCCAGGTGACTTTCAAGTATATCGAAAGCAGTAGCAAAAAAACACGATATCGGACCCTCGACGGGGAAGATTTCTCGCGCTTCATCATGCAACATGTACTGCCGAAAGGGTTTCGCAGAGTTCGGGACTATGGATTTCCTCATGGTAACGCAAAAAGGCTGCAGTTCATTTAAAAACAGGAGGACCAAAACCCTCATGAAATACACCACATCTCATTTTGATGTAACCAGATCGGATCTGCGTTCCTTCGAATAAATTCGTCCACATCCATGCCGTCGATGGTCGGTGGTCGCTTTACTCGCTTCTGCTTTCCGTTGATGAAAATGGTCAGATACTCTTTCTGGCGGCGCTTCTTTTCTGCCTTCTCAGCAGCAGTTAGTTTTCGTTTACGCTTTCCCATGATGGATACCGCTTTTCTACTCCGTTGCAGGATTTGCAGAGTTCGTATGATTTCATGTCTTCATAATCCGCCAGTACCTGATCCCAGGCGCCCCTTTCTGGCACTCGGGACACCGCCTCTTGTGCATGTCAGATCCATTTGTCCCATACACATAGCCACAGATTGTACATTCGGTCTTGTATGCATACTGTTTATGATCGGTCCCCTCTACTCCGCAATGACCGCAGCACTGCTGACCGTAAGGGTTGAAATAGCCGATTTCGACGCTCTCACCGCTGCCATCTTGCCATTCAATTTGAAAGTCGATTTCCTTCATAGCTAGCACTCCTCCCATAACGGGGCTTTTCAGTGGGCGCGGCTTTTTGCGCTCCGCTGCAAAAGCCTTATGGTCTTTTTCCTACCCAAAATACCGTTCATACTTATCGTGGTTTCCTATCCAAAACCAAGTTACGGTATCTCCATATAGCAAGCCCAATGCTCTGTACCCATAGCTAATCCGGACGGCCCATATTTTTTCATTGTGGTTGATACATTTAAATCGCAGTGATGGATGAAACGGATTTTCAAGCCATAAATGATATGATTTTTTTGCCTGCTCTCTAACGCTCTTATCCAGCTTATGATATTCTACCCAGAACGATGGCAGTGTAAAGGATTTCATAAAGACTCCAAATCCATCGGAACGGCTTTACCCTCTGCAATTTCTTGTTTCGCCTTCCTGGCAGCGGCAATCAGATTTTTTTGACTTTTTGAAAATGAATCGTTCCAGATCATCTCTTCTTTAATATCTTCTATGTATTCGCGTAAATGTTCCAACACTCTGTCCTGAATACCTTCCGGAAGGTTTTCTAACATTTTCAACATAGTATCCGTTGAAGCTGATGGCATTTTTCTCTCCTCATTTATAGTAAGCTTTTAATTGTCAGAAGCTCTACACCGAAAATTACGATTAATCTGCATCTGGATAAAGATATTTCGTAATATTACCCACTGAAAACCCGGAAGCCCCATTTAAAAGGCAGTTTTTTTCAATTCCGTACCGAGAAGCGCAGTCGGCTCGAACGCCCTTGATAGATGGAGCGCGTAGCGTGGAACCTGTCATGGGTGTTCGAGTTTACTCAGCAGCCGGCGATAGGATGGACTGCGGAGCGGTCCATCCTATCGCCAAGCCTGAACAGCGCCGCCGCCACAGGCTTCATTACCGGCGCCTTCCCGAAAAACCGCGATTTTCTCGGCGTCTGCTCAAGGCTTTTGTTGGGCTGTCAATGTCAATTTTTTTTACGAATGCTCTTCAATTTAAATATTTCCAAGTTGTTAATTGCAGGTACGCGATTTTTAATTTTTCTTAGGATTTCAGCCTGAAATTTTTCAGTTATTATTTTATCAACATACGGTGTCGCTGCTATGATTCGTAAATCAGTTACTTCTTGAGGCTTCTGTGTCCAATTAGCGTCAAACATACGATAATAAACTGAATAAAGCGACACTTGTAGGGATGGAAAATCACCGACTTGGGGAACTCGACCAGCATTTAGCTCAAATTTTGCCCATTTCGGAAAATGGCCTATCAAGAATTGTAATCCAGCCTCATCTACAAATTTCTCAGCATCTCGTGCATTACCGGTAGTTCGAGTGGGAGAAAAATTCTCTTTGTTTTTGTTCCATATTTCAAGGATATCGTACTCGTATGTCCTCCAATTATTTTCGTATTTTGAAATTACAGGATCATCAAAGATCTGAGTCATAAAATTTCTTAGGTTATATGAACTATCTTGCCCTAATGGACTAAAAGCATTCAATAATGCATTAACTGGCTGAATCCTATTGACAGCTTTTTGTTCCTCACTAAAAATCATTTCGATGGGTTTAACTAGAATACTTGGATAAACCGAGAAAAAGTTCAGATATTGTTGAAATAATTCCTTTTTTCTTCTAAGCTCAATTATACTATAAATTGTTACGCATGGGACATGTCCCTTAGGGCCAAATTTATCTATAAACCCTGTCCCTTCATTATGGGGGTTTTTAATTATTTCGCTTATGGCATTCGTATCCAAAAGGCAGAGCAAGTATTTAGTTCCTGATGGTGCCATCCAAGACATTTTTACCTCGATATTCCAATTTAAAATGATGTTGAGCTCAACACTCAGGTTAACCACACCGAGGTGCCCGATGAAAACCGCGATGTTTCACACGGACTGGTTGAATCATTTATTGTGCACCTCGGGGACGTCAAGCATATAGTCACGCCTCCAATCCAATCGCCTTTTTCAAACCGGGTTTCGTAAGCACTTTGCACTGAATCGGCTTGAATGGCTCTTTGATACGCATCAACAATTGATGCATGGATTTATCTACAGTGAAAGCATTACAGTATGGAAGCAGGCTCAGGTGGTACAAATCGCCAATATCAGACCCTTGTGTTCTAACTTTATTTGAGGGATCAATATCCACATATAAATACCAAAATACAAGGGAACTCAACCTCACCGATGAAAGCGACATTGAACCCCGTTGTAACCTCCGCTTCACCTGATGACCAATAATTGCATCTACCTCTTGGCTTGGCGCCCGACGCAGATCCAACGAGAACAAAAAGAGTTCCTTTTTGTCAGCCAAGTGAATTAGCCGTCCCTGGCTATCACGAGCTAAGTTTCCTATGCTACACGCATGATCGATGATTTCATCTACGTCATAAAGCCAGCGCTCTTTCAATTGCCGGTAAGTATCAGCCCATTCCCGGATATTTTTGCCCTGCTGAAGATAAAGGCTATCAGTCCTTAGGAAGCTTAGCACCGCCTCCTCCCGCCATGCATCATCAATCTCTCTTAGATCTAGTAAGGTCGGCAAATCGTCTAAAGGATCGAGGTGGTTTTTTATCTCAGCATCCCACACATCGGATGGGTTGACTACGACACATGGCACACTTGAATAGAACTTCGATGCCATCTGAGTCCGGTCAACCCCTTGCGCATCCTGCCACCCAGGGTTGTACAACTCTACCAACGAAAGTGAACTCAGCAGTACTTTATACTGATTCACCCGAATATAATGCAGTAGAGCATCCTGAAAGCCAGGCTCACGCAAGAAGCCCAGAACCCAGTTATCTATGAAGATGTATTTTTTCACTCAACTCCAGATTACACCCCAACGCCGGCTGTTGAGCCGCGAGCATCGCAGGCACGGAATTTAAAAGGCAGTTTTTTTCAATTCCGTACCGAGAAGCGCAGTCGGCTCGAACGCCCTTGATAGGTGGAGCGCGTAGCGTGGAACCTGTCATGGGTGTTCGAGTTTACTCAGTAGCCGGCGATAGGATGGACTGCGGAGCGGTCCATCCTATCAGTTAGAATAGATGGAAAATTTTCCATCTATCTCACATTCCGCACCTTTGGATCAGCGTTTTTTGAATTAGGAAATAGTGTAAGAGTGAAATAGTTGTCGATTTTTCTGGACAACAGTGTTTCTTCAATCCATAATACCCTCAAAACTCTTTTTATGGGGGTCGTTTATGGATGAAATAAATGTGATTACCAAGAAAGTTGATGTCCTTCCTATGGTCAAATACTACATGGATCAGCTGGGTATTTATGATCTTTTTGCTAAATATGTTCAAAACCCGAAGCGTTCTCCTGTTGATTCTGCTCAAATCCTTTCTGTTATGGTGGCCAACATCGTCTGCGCATCCGGCCTCTGTACAGAGTTGAACAATGGGCGGCCGATTACATGGATGGTCTAACTGAATATGATTTCAATGCTTCCATCTATAACGACGACCAGCTTGCCAAAAAGCTTGACTTGCTTTTCAAGGCAGACCGAAATTCTTTCATGGCCGAATTGGCCGCAAATGCTATTTTTGTGCATATGCTTAAACAACCAGATTCATAATGACAGCACATCCATTACTTTTCTTGGCGAATATGAAAATGAAGACTCCGAAGCCGTTAAACTCAAGCACGGTTTCAACAAAGACCATCGGCCTGACTTAAACAGATTGTCTTCGGCTTGAATATCACTGCTGATGGAAATGTCCCCATATCATTTGAATTGTTTGATGGAAATCGAACCGATGACACAACCCATATTCCCAATTGGAATGCTATTCGAGAATTCCTGGGAGAAGAGGATTTTATATATATTGCCGACTGCAAACTATGTTCGCAGAAAAATCTCGATTATATTCATGGGCATGGTGGGATATTTATTACAATCGTTCCAAAAAATCGTTTAGAAGTCAAACAGTTCTATGAATTCCTGAAGACAAACCCCATTGAATGGCAATATGCCTATGAAACTCCAAGTAGCCCAAAGAGATCAGAAACCGTCACATACAAAACCTACGGAGGGAGACCTCCAAAAATGGATATCGTATCATTTGGGTTCACAGTAGCGCCAAAGAACAACAGGACAAAAAGCGCAGAGAAAACAAAATCGCTAAAACAGAAACCCGATTGACTCAGCTTTCTCCCCGACTCAATCAATACCAACTCAAAACAAAAGACCAGATTGAAAAAGCGATTAAAGAAGCAACCAAAGGTGCATCTGATCTATTCAAAATTCAGCTCATTGAGGACAAACAAATCGTTCAGCGCCAGATAGGTCCTGGAAAGCCAGGACCCAACACGCTGTATAAAGAAGAAGAAACTATTTCTTACCGCCTGGAGTGGAAATTAGATCGCAAGGCTATAGAGGACCTGACTGTCCGTGACGGCATTTTCCCTCTTATTACCAATGCTCATATCGAGGCGGCGGAGGTACTGAAAGCCTATAAAAATCAACCCTATCTGGAAAAAAGAATGTACACAGCCAAGTCTATTCTCAAAGTCGCCCCTGTTTTCCTCAAAAAGCCAAGGCGAATCGAAGCCATGACTTTTCTTTATTTTATTGCGTTAATGATTGTCAGCCTGATGGAACGTAATATCCGGAAAAATATGGCTGAAGAAAAGATTGAAAAACTTCCCATATTGCCCAACGGCATGAATACCAAAAAACCAACCTGGAATAATCTCAACTATTTCTTCGAAAGAGTTCATCTCGCCCTGATTGAAAAACACAGCCAAGCCGTTCAGACAATTCTGAAAGGTGTTACAACATTACACAAAACCGTGCTGAAATTAATGGGGGTTCCTCCCTCAGTTTACACTACGATGCAAGACCGATGGTGGCTTTTCAAAAATTCACCTTTACCAAATAATGCGGCTTCAACGTAATTCACAAAATCATGCGCTAAAGGTGCGAA
>CAVVEP010000019.1:0-51048 GCA_963747015.1 uncultured delta proteobacterium | reverse complement strand
GGGTAGGATAAACCGGACAGAATTGGAAGTAAATTTCCCCACACTTTCCGCCATTAAGGATGGAGGGCAGTGAAATGGGAAATCGAATCAATTGGGACAAAGTCAGTGAATTTGAGGAGATGATAAAGGGTCAAGGTTTAAAACTTGCCGAAGGGTCAAGAAAGTTCGGGGTTCCGCTCTGGCAGCTTTATGCACTCAGCCGGCGCAAGAAAAATGGAGGTGGTTCAAAAGGCAGCAAAGAATCAAGTATAGACGGAACAACTGATCAACCGCAGAAAGAACCGGGGATCAAGTCTGAAAAAGGCAGACTGGAGTCGGCTCGGTTCAAGCCTTCACCGCTACCGGAAGAGGTTCAGAATCTGATTCTGGAGTACCGCAAAGAAAATCCTGAAGCGGGTTTCAAACGGATAGAAGACCGACTCAAGAGTGAACACCTGGTGGTTGTAAGCCGGAAGCAGATCCGGCATATCCTTAAAATTCATGGTCTTCTTGAAAGTCACGATTCAAGCTTTGATGGTTCGGAGAAGCCGGCCAAAGGGAGCCGGCGGTTTGAGGCCGCCTATCCCGGTGAACTGTACCAGATGGACGTGACCTATGTTTATCTGACGGGCATTCCGGTTTTGTACCTGGTTGTGATCGTGGATGATTTCAGCCGGTTCTGTGTAGGAGCGGAATTGTGCCACGATCAGAAAGGTGAAACGCTGATCGGGGTTTTGCACAACAGCTGCATCCGCCACGGCAATCCTGTTAAGCTTCTGACGGACCAGGGGACCGGGTTTTACAGCTGGAGCGCGCGGCGGACGTTGTTTCAGCAGTACCTGGACGACCATAAAATCGAGCACATCGTTTGTGACCCACACAGTCCACAGACCCAGGGCAAGGTTGAACGTCTGAATCAAACCATCAAGCGGGAATGCCTGTCACGGGTACGATTCAACAGCTACAGCGAGGCGGTTTCAGGGATCGCGGACTACGTTCGAGGCTACAATTTTGGTCGCCCTCACCAGGGGATAAAGAGTTTTCGACCTGCGGACCGGTTTTATGGGGTGATCGGTGAACGTAGTCGCATCGAAGCGGAACTGACCGGCAAGGAGGTGGATTTTTCCAAAGGATACTGCATATTGAAGGTTCAAGACCATTGCGTTAGTGTGGTAAGCTCGGCCGAAGGGATCGTTGTTCTTCTGGATGGCAAATTACTTCAGGAGGTGGCCGATGAGCGTCTGCATTGAGACATACAAACAGGTGAATCTGGTTGAGTTTCTGGCCGAGCATTACGGGCTGAAATTCAAAAGAAGCGGATCGGGCTATGTTGCCGGCAGCCCTTTTGGTGCTGATAAAACGCCGAGTTTTTTTGTTCGGCAGCTGGGAGGCCGTTGGCTTTTCAAGGATTTTTCCAGCGGTCTTGGGGGAAGCATCATTGACCTTGTGGGACATCTGGAACATTTGTCTGGAGTTGGCAATATCCTTCGCCGCCTTGAACATTTGACAGGAGGCCAATCAGCATCTGTAGCGGTTGATGAAATACCTTCAGAAACCAGGCGTGACTATGACGTGGATCAGCTTTACCATCGTTTTCGCCGGCAGGACCCTGATGTATGCCGTCGTTATCTGATTTCACGCGGGATTGACGAACAACTGGTGGAGGAATTGATCGCGGACGGGGAAGTGCTCCACAACCATTACCGGAACCGTTCCTACTGCTGCTTCGCGGTCCGGAACGTTTCAGGGGATCTTCAGTGTCTGGACAACCATGAGATCGACGGCCCTGGAAAGTTCGTTCTGGGAGACAAAAGTGTTTACAGCCGGGACTGGAAGACACTGCCCCATGCATCGGAGGCCTTCATCACTGAAGGAATCATCGATTATTTGAGCATCAAAACCCTTGAAGGGAAAGATCTTGTGGGTATCGCCCTTCTTGGCAATCAACTGATATTCGAAACGGACCTGCTTTCCGGTTGCTCCCGAATTATCTCGGCGTTGGATGAGGACCGGGGTGGTACTTCGGCGTTTGTGGATCTGGTGGACCGTTACCCGGACAAGGAGGTGACGCAATATCCGCTTCGCAATTACAAAGATCCCAATGAACTGTTGCAGTCCGGGAGCCGATTCAGACGTCTGTCGCCGGAGGAGAAACTTGCGCTTTACAGGGCTTTCCAGCGCAGTGATAACAGAAGTGAACTGGCCCGGGAGTGGGGCCTGGATCGTTCCCACATGTACGCTATCGTTCGTGACGTGGAAGAACTGGTGATCGCGGGCCTGTCTTCCCGTCGGCCGGGCCGTCGTCCCGTGGACCAGCCCCACAGCATCATGGATGCCAGGCAACAACTCAGTGAGCTGCGAGAGGAAAACCGCAATTTGAGCCTGGAGCGCGACGAATCCATTTGCAGGGAGGAATTCTTGAAACTGAGGCTGAAATGGTCCCAAATCGAAACAGCTGAACTTCGCGGTGAGCCCTATGACGAAAAAACAGGGGTTTTGCAAAAGAAACAGATAAAAAAAAAGAGAAAGAGGAGACAGTCGCGATGATCGCGCATCTCCAAACTCGCTTTGGCGATCTGCCCCTGCGCCGGATTTATGAGGCCGGCTGCCACAGCCGCAGTCAACTGTATGAGTGGCATAAGAGCACCTCACTGGATCGCAAGGCCCGACTGCCGAAAGTCCTCGATGAGGCGGTAATTGAAAATACGGCCAGGATTGTCGCTTATTTTCCACATTTCGGTGGTGTCAAAGGGCAGGCCTTTCTGCTTTATCACGGAATGGGTCTCATCGGTCAGAAAGCCTATGACGGCATCAAGAAAAAGGTTAAGCGGGTGCTGTCACAGGAAGTGAGCGGGCGAAAAGATGTTCCCGGGGCTTGCCAACCCTACGAGCATATCCAGCCTGATGGAATCGGTCAGATATGGGCCGAGGATTTCACTGAACTGGTTGTGGATCATGCCCGGTTCAAGCTGGCCCTGCTGATTGATGTTTTTTCTCAGTACATCCTGGGCTGGGCAGTGGGTCGACGGGCGACCGAAGGGCTTGTGGCCGTTCCGGTCCACCAGGCCCTCACTGCCAATGACGGAAAACCCCCTGAGAAGTTCCTTCTCCAGGATAACGGAACACAGTATGTTTCTGAGAACCACAATCAACTGCTGAAAGCCCATGAGATCGTCAGCCGCAACATCCCTGCCTGCACACCTCAGTATAATGGATCGGTGGAGTGCGGGGGCAAAGAGCTCAAAAACATCTTTTATAATGTATGGGAACGTCGTCAAAGAAACGATACGGATAAAGAAAAAACGGTTGATGAGCGTGTACAACGGGCAGTGGCGGAAACGGTTCATCTGCTCAATTTTCAGATTCCCCGTCCCGCGCTTGGCGGAGTCACGCCAGCCGACGTTCAGCTCGGATCGCAGGTAGAGCGGCAGAGGGAAATTGCGCAATATCGTGAACAGCAGGCAGCAAAAACAATGTTTAAACCTCTTTCACGTCCGTTCTGGGATGTGATCAAACGGGGTGTTCAGGCAGAGCTCATGAGCACAAAGGAGTTGCTCACCAAGCTTGCCTTTTTCGGAATGCGACCCTTACGCAGGATCGCCAAGATCAACCAGGAGGTGTGGGGGAATTAGCGCCTTTTCTTGTCCGTTTTTTCTTGCGCTAGTGCAGTTAGGTTGTAGGTGATTTTGGGGTCGTCCTTCAATAATTCAATAACTTTTCTTTATCATTTTGGGAGCTCAAAGAAGAAGACAGTTCTCGGTCTAATGCTACGTATTGTGATTACGAGTTCCAAAATTGTAATTGGAGTGTCATTCCGGTATAGTGGGGGCATTAGTGTCCCCATCGGGGATGGTCGAAACCCCTCGCCTTCAGGCGAAGTTAAGAGTTGGCGAAATGACCGAAGGTTATGAGCCTTTAAAAATGAAAACCTTCCTTTAACCTTTAGTCGGCTTCAGCCGATCAACGAACCCACCGTCTTATAGACGGTGGTCGTTCAGTTTTTTGGCACGGACCCGCCCGCCTCGCCCGTCCGCCTCGCTCTGCCCGTCCGCCACCTGCCCGCCATCCGCTGCGCTTCAGGCGCTGGCAGGCGGGTCGGCTTCGCCTCAGGCGATTGCCGGGCGGGCATGGCAGGAGGGCGGGCGTTGCGAAGCATTGCGGGCAGGTGGCACGGATTTTTGGTCTTTTCTTGTTGCACTAAAATTCAGGCGCCTGAATTGTTAGTGCACTCAACCCGCCTGAGGCGGATAAATCCTCCGGAGGGGTTGGGTGCTGGAACGCTATTTCGTCCCATTGAACGGTATTTTCGTTGTCTCCCCTCTTCAAGAGGTCTATCAATATCCCTGCTTTTGAAGCAGGCTTTTGCGTAAACCATGGGGATGCTGTTAAATAATTAAATAACCTCAGGTGCTGCAGTGATTTAGTTTCCTAAGGCTCACCGCTCTTCATTACTTGTTTCTGACAGAGACGCTTCCTGTTTTACACGACTTTCAAGCAACGGTAGGACATGAGTACGGATCTGTTCGACAGCCTCCTTTGCCTCAAGGGCCATATCCTTTGTATAATGGGTTGGCCAATGAACTGGATATCGGGCTTCGATGTGAAAAGCATTCAGGAACGTACAATTATCCATCAAGGCTTCAAGTCGACGTTCCGTGGACAGGCACTTCTTCAATAGAACCGGCAAATCATGGATTTTCTTGAATCCCAGGTCATAGGCGATGATGAAGGATTTCAGATACTTTTCAGCGGCCTGATGAAAGTGAAAACAGATCTGAGCATAAAAGAGGCTGTCTTCAATTACCGAGCAGGCGAATTGAAAATCTTCATCAGCCTTCTGTAACCACTCATCAATGATTTGCACATCAACCATAAATGACACGCCCCTCTCGCAAAATGCTTTTCACGAAGGGATCTCCCAGTTTAATCCGCTTATTGAGTTCATCGCTGCGATAAACAAGCATGTCAACGGCCATGTTTCTATCTATTAGCCGGTCCAATTCTCGGATTCGATCAATCCCGGTCAAAGGAACGTCGTCCTTTATTATAAGAAAGTCTAAATCGTTCACTTCTTCATAATCTCCTCTCGCCGCGGATCCAAAGAGGATGATCTTGATCGGACGATACTTTTCAACGATTTGCCCGGTAATGGCTTCTATTTCCGTTTTAATGTCAACCATTCTCTGTAATCTTATTTTTCCGACGTTCTGTATAATGGGTGAATTACCATGGTGAAGCGGGACGTTCCATCATTAAGTAACTAAGTCGATAGGTATCGCATTTTGCATGTGAGGGAGGGGACGCTGGTAAAAAAGTAAGTTTCTCCCGCAAAAACACATTTTTGTTTGGCGGCGATCGCGGTTAGATGTTGTAAAATTGCCGGTACCAGTCCACGAAATTGCGGATACCTGTTTCAATCGGAGTATCAGGCTTAAAACCCACATCCGCCACGAGATCATCCACGTCGGCAGAGGTAGCGGGGACATCTCCTTTTTGCATTGGGAGAAAGTTCTTCTTCGCCTCTTTGCCGAGACAGTTTTCAAGAACTTCGATGTATCGCATCAGATCCACGGGCGCGTTGTTGCCGATATTATAGAGCCGGTAAGGGCAGTAGCTGGTGGCGGAATCGGGGGTTTCCCCACTCCAGTCGGGATTGGGTTCGGGGAGTTTGTGAATCACGCGATAGACGCCTTCCACGATGTCGTCGATGTAGGTGAAGTCCCGTTTCATTTTGCCGTTGTTGAAGATGTCGATGGGCCGGTCTTCCAGGATGGCTTTGGTAAACAGAAACAGGGCCATGTCGGGGCGGCCCCAGGGGCCGTAAACGGTGAAAAACCTCAATCCCGTGCAAGGCAGGCCAAAGAGGCTGCTGTAACTGTGGGCCATGAGTTCGTTGGATTTTTTGGTTGCGGCGTAGAGGGACACCGGATGGTCCACGTTGTGGTGCACGGAAAAGGGCATGTTTGTGTTGGCGCCGTAAACGGAACTGGAGGAAGCAAAGACCAGGTGCTGCACACCATTATGCCGGCATCCTTCCAGGACGTTTAAAAAACCCACCAGGTTGGTGTTGACGTAGGAGTGGGGGTTTTTAAGGGAATACCGGACCCCTGCCTGGGCGGCCAGGTTGACGACGGCGTCGAAGTGGTTTTTGGAGAAGAGGTCTTCCATGGCTTTCCGGTCCGCCAGGTCGATGTTGATATGGGTGAAAGCCGGGTTCGGGGTCAGCCGGTCCAGGCGGGCCTGTTTCAGGCTGGGGTCGTAGTAGTCGTTGAGGTTGTCCAGGCCGGTTGCTTGGATCCCGTTTTCCAAGAGCTTTTGGGATAGGTGGGAACCAATGAAGCCGGCGGCACCAGTGACTAAAATGTTTTGTATTTTTTCAGTTTTCATGAGTCTGTTTAGTTCAGCAGGATGGGTTTAAGGGATATGTGAATGCTTTAAGCACGAAAAGAAAGAATGGGGGACGTTGCTTCATAATTCCACATCAGCCACTTTTACCGCAGGGGTAGGATGCCTGTTAATTCCATCTGGCCCTGAATTACCATGACAGGCAATTCTAAAGGCCTATCCCCTCTGTTTCAGAAAATCAAGAAAAACCAAGACATCAGAACAAACCTTTTCGATTGTGTCGGGAAGGTCCTCTATCAGGCCTGCCATTTTTTTTACATCAAGGTTGAACGTATAGATGTTGCGGGCAATATGCCGAAATGTGCGGTATCCATCCAAAGCTGCCCTGGTAGGCTCAGAGATAATCGCGGGCCGAACGCCGGGCACCTCCTTTGTCATCTGATCAAGGAGTTGCTTGTGCCATGCATACCCTGCGGGTAGGTTGCCATCAATCGCCTTTGCAAAGGCCTGAAAGATCCTTTCAACACCGTGGTAAAAACCGTGCAGGTCAAAGGCTACGCTGCCGAGGTAGTCGTCGTCGCGGAGAGCCTTTTCCCAGCGTCTGAGAGAGAGGTCTCTGATCCTCTGGATTTCGGCTATCTCTTGTAGTATTCGCCTGACTAATTGGTCGACTTCTTGTGTCAAACCTCAATACCCATTTCTTCAATTTCTGCGTAGAACGCTTCCGAGCAGTTTTCCGCATCAACAATATCGATCTTGATTTCTCGCTCCAGTCCCATATCTATGGCAGCGCCCGCTGCACGAAGGTAGAACTCAGGCTTGATCCCCCACACCGCCAGATCTATGTCAGACCATGGCGTAAAAATACCTTTCCGTGCAAGAGACCCGAAAACAACAACGCGGGTCGCGCTAAATTCCCTTTTCAGCAAATCCGCAGCAGACCGGGCAAGTGCCCATGCACGGCTTCGCCTCTCGGTCAACAGGGGATTCTGTTGAAAAGATTTCAGCGCCAGTAATGGCCGGAAAGCCTCAAGGTCTTCGACGCTAAGATCTCTCGCTGTTCTTTCCATACCTGCTCCGTTTTACGTAGCAATAGGGGACGTTGTGAAAGCGCCGGGATAAACCGGCATAGAGTAGGGGATGTAATCTGGGGGACGTCCATAAAATTATAACTTTCTTCAGAGACAAAATGGAGGTTATTGCCGCTTTTTCTGCATGACTCACCACCAGCCGTTTTTTTCCTAATTTCCTCAATCTCCGAATAGCCTTCCGTTTGGGATAAGCGCGAACCCTCAAACAGCGTTTTCCTCCGTTGAATTATTGATATGCAAGTGTGATGCCATTATGGAAACTCAAAGGTGAAGGCAGTTCTCGTTTTAATGGCAATCATTGTAATCGCGAGTTCCAAAATCGTAATTGGAGTGTCATTCCGGTATAGTGGGGGCATTAGTTTTTTTGGCACCCCAGTTAAATAACAGAAAAAACGGATTTAACGGGGCAGGCGGATGACGCGGACCCGCCCGCCTCGCCCGTCCGCCTCGCTCTGCCCGTCCGCCACCTGCCCGCCATCCGCTGCGCTTCAGGCGCTGGCAGGCGGGTCGGCTTCGCCTCAGGCGATTGCCGGGCGGGCATGGCAGGAGGGCGGGCGTTGCGAAGCATTGCGGGCAGGTGGCACGGATTACACGGGTTACGCGGATTTGGTGTTTCTTGTTGTCGCAGCAGAAGATCAGGCGCCTGATTTTCTGCTGTGAACAATCCTTCGGAATGGGTGGTTCCCTTTGCGTTATGAGAATGGGGGACATCCTATTAACTGCGTTTTCGAATACGAAATTTTGCTCTCAGCGCAATCACAATCGCCCCAGCCTCCAAATCTTCAGCATGGCGATCCAAAACTTCATCCAGAAGAGCTAATCTCTCAGATCGTGGTAGGTTTTCCAACCGTAAAACGCCACAATGGTACTTCCCTTGGCGCCAAATCATTTCCTCAAAATCGTTGTCTGTTGTAACAATAATTCTATTTTCGCTCACAGCCCAGTTCAGTATTTCATCATCGCGCATTCTTGGATTGGTTTGGCCCACTTCCGCAACATTATGCCCTCGATCAATCAACCAACGAGCTATCGCTCCGCTCGCGTTAACATCCAATAAGAAATCCACAAAAAACCTCTATCGAGCAGCGATGCGATCAAAGACTTCTTCTCTGGCTACCATATGATGGGCATAGAGCAGTGCAGCACGCAAATCATCTGATTCAAGCTGAGGGTAATCTTCAAGAATTTCTTCCTCTGTAGATCCTTTTGCCAATAGTTCCAATATCATCTCAACGGATATACGCAACCCGCGAATGAGAGGCTTCCCAGATAGAACATCTTGATTAAAGGTAATACGATTAAGTAAATCTTGCATGTGTTATCTCCAGGACGTTAGGGGACGTTGGTAAGTTTGTTAAGTTATTTTCCAGCATATTGAATATGTTGTGGAATGGGGGCCGGGTTGGGAGGCGTTAGCTCGAACCCGTATTTCCGGCGGATGTCCCTTGCTTTTTCTAATGAGAGTAACACTCCCACACGGCTGATCCCCAGAAATCTTGCCACCTCCGCCGCCGGATGGCCAATTTCCTCAACAGCCAGCCAAGCAACCAGGGATCTGGCTTCAGAATACCGCCTTTGCCTGTTCCCAGAACATATCAACTCAGGTTTAAGCCCCAATTTACCAGCCACAATTTCAATCAGTTCCTCTATGGGCCGCTTTGGGATGTACTTCTTTTCAAACTTCATCTCCGCTTGCTGCAGAGTCTCGCTGACGAAATCCCCGCTACCCAATATCCTTGCATCTCCCTTTCCACGCCCGCCATCGAGAGCCTCAGGCGAGTCGGGCAGGTCCCGTTCTTCTGCTTTACGCCCGAGAAGGCCAGCCGCATCTCCCCCAGCGCTCCTGATTAGGCCCCCACCTCGAAGATCTTCACGGAGGCCTTGTTTGATCCCTTTCTTAACGAATTCTCGATACCTCTTTGTTGCAGCGCTTTCGGTTTCGCCAAAATGGAGGAGGATATCCTCAATGGTCTTTTCGGCTAAAGAAGTTCTTTGGCACGGATTACACGGACCCGCCCGCCTCGCGTTGCGAAGCATTGCGGGCAGGTTACACGGATTTGGTGTTTCTTGTTGTCGCAGCAGAAGATCAGGCGCCTGATTTTCTGCTGCGAACAATCCTTCGGAAGGGCTGGTTTCCTTTGCGCTATTTGGGCTTCCAACTAGGCCGAATTTTGCTTGTTTCCCGGCTTCTGACTTCGGATCACTGACCTCTGGAAGCAGGGGGTTTTTGCGGTGGCCTAGGATGGTGCTGTGACCGGTCCAGGGGTATTTGTCCAGTTCTTTGAGGTCCTTTACCAAGCCGCCCGTAGCGGATTCAGGTGAATGTAACGAATCAGCTCCAGAAGGTAGGAGTCTTCCTCACACACAACGGATTTATATCGGTTCTGAAAGAGATGCCCGGCCCGTTTATGTCTTTTGTTGAAGGTAACGGCGTAACCGGTCATGAGACGCCGCATGACCTTGCTTATCGGGGTAGGCCCTGTTCGTAAAAGCATATGAAAATGGTTCGGGATCAAGGCCCAGGCGTAGCATTGGGTCTGGGTCTCTTCCAGGATGTTGGCGAGTCTTTCCAGGAAAGATGCCCGGTCTTTGTCGTCGAGGAAGATCTTTCGTCGTTCAATCCCCCTGGCCATGACGTGTTGGAGGAGGCCGGGGGCGTCTAATCTGGGTTGGCGGGGCATATATTCCAGTGGCCAGTGGTCAGAGGACACGCTCTAGAAAGCCCTGCCCAATCATCCTGCGTGGTCATCTGATACCACTCATAACGAATCCCCTATCTCAGGAGCACTTTTCGAATCTTTTCAGGATCCATGCGAAGATCAGCAACACCTGTTACAATGATTTCTTCACCCGCCCTGGAATAAAATACGGCATAAGGAAAACGACGCATGAGACATCTTCGCTGGTTTGGGCTGACAGGCGCCCAAGCCTCTGGAAACCTGCAAATCCTTGAAATGGTCCTTTCGTATTCATCAAGAAAGTCACCGCCCAATCCCACACTCTTGGTCTCATAATACTCCATTGCATTTGCCAAATCATGGGCAGCTATTGAAAGAATACGGAATTTGGTCATCGTAATTCTTTTCTAAGAGATTCGATAACGGCTTGACCATCAAACGCTTCCATTTCTCCTGCACGGAATTTCTCCAATCGTTTCTCTGTCACTTCTGTCCAAGCCTTTATTGATAAATCCCTTTCAGCATCCAAACTCTGCAAAAGACGGTCAACAAGCAAAGCTCTTTCAACTAGCGGCAGTTTCATGGCTTCTTTCTCAATTAAAACCGATTCCATTACTTACCTCCCATTTTTCTAAAGGAGCCAATTTAACAGGCCGAAGCCCTCTGAAATAGGCGCTTTACCGGCCTACGCCTAAGTCGATCAACCCACTTTTCGAGCCATTTTCTCCCGATAAAGCCCCGGAAACCACCTCTCCTGTAGCGCTGGTAAAAAAGTAAGTTTCTTCAGCAAAACAAATTTTTGCTTGGCGGCTATCGCGGTTAGATATTGTAAGGCCAAGGTGTCACATCTTGCATGGTGAATAGTGGGGGCATTAGTTTTTTGGCACCCCAGTTAAATAACAGAAAAAACGGATTTAACGGGGCAGGCGGATGACGCGGACCCGCCCGCCTCGCCCGTCCGCCTCGCTCTGCCCGTCCGCCACCTGCCCGCCATCCGCTGCGCTTCAGGCGCTGGCAGGCGGGTCGGCTTCGCCTCAGGCGATTGCCGGGCGGGCATGGCAGGAGGGCGGGCGTTGCCAAGCATTGCGGGCAGGTGGCACGGATTTTTGGTCTTTTCTTGTTGCACTAAAATTCAGGTGCCTGAATTTTTAGTGCGCTCAATCCGCTTGAGGCGGATAAATCCTCAGGAGGGGGGCGGGGGTTGCGCCATTTGGGCTTCCAACAAAGCCGAATTTTGCTTGTTTTCCGGCTTCTGACTTCGGATCACCGACCTCCGAATTCCGTCTTTTCACTTCCGATCACAAAGCTCCGCCCTTTGAATTACATTTTCCTCTATAAAAAGTTGATTTAAACCCCATTGAATGAGTTTTATCCCACTGAAACTCAGAGAAGTAAATAGCAAAGGGTATGCCAAGTATGATGTCACTTTTTTCGTTTGTAATTTCAGGTAGATGTAGTTTTTAGTGCACAACCCGAAGGGGAGAAGCCAACTTTTTGACGCAATGGGGCGAGGATTAATGTCAAGCATCGAACAGTTTCTTGGCCCCCCGGTTAAACCCCGATGAAACAAAAGAAATAAGGTTTCATCCCAGTTAAACGAGAGAAAAAAGGTTTAACGGGATAAATGGGGCAGGTAAAAGAAAAAACGGATTTAACGAGGCAGGAGGAACAAGCTGTTGAATCAGAACTTTTTGGGGAGCCCGGCCTGTTTTAGAACAGCGTTTGCCGTGTGACGAGATTTAATGGTGTTGTCAACCACAAATCTGATGTCGGTTATCGGGCTGAACCAAACTTCATGGTCTCCTTTGCCTTGCCGTTCAAAGAAACACCCTGCATCTTTTAGGTGTTTTTTGAGTTTTGGTGAAAAGTCGGACATCAGTGGCCCAGGCGTTGTGCAATCTCAAAGCGCCGGGTTAAAATCTCGAAGGGCACTTCACCCCCGCCGACAACCTCATTCTGATTGGCATCAAGAAGTTCTGGAATAATTATTTTCAGTTTCTCGACCAATTCTTCTAAAGTCGGCCCCTCAGTGGCCAGCCCGGCCACATCGTCGCTTGTTGCTACCCAAACTCTGGCCTCTTCGTCCCACTCGGCACGAATAAACAATGGTTTCGGGATCATATTTTCAATTTCCCCCTGACGATTTCTTGATTAATTAGTGAAGCGGGACAAAGATCTCCTATGCCTGAAGGCCAGGTTTTTGATGGCGAGATCCTCACAAATGGCAAATTTTGCACTTAATCGTTATTTATCCGGCATACTGCACAGTGGCAGTCACCAATAATCCTTTATCCAAGCTGCAAAATTAAGTGAGAGGCCCTGTATTGTCCCCCACGAGATCCAGAATGGTCTCAACGCTGTCACTCGGGCTCTCTCGCCAACCCATTAAAATTTATATCATTTTTCTTCTTAACAGGAACACCCCATACTTTCAAGCAATATATAACGTTGTTTCATATTTCCATAACTATGGTTGGTGCGTTTGTTCATTCCATAAGAAAAATGCGGGGCGTACAGCATATTATCAGTTCGTCCGTCCCGATTCGATAAAGAACCATAAATCTTGGCGTCCTTTGCGTCTTGAGCGTAGCGGGCGGTTTGTTTTGTTTTGAACCGCAAGGCGCCAAGGACGCGAAGGGTTTTTGTTTTTTTCCTGATTGGGAGGGATTAATCAGGAAAAAGGAAACGCTTTGCAGGATTGCCGTTCTATCTGCACGAGAACATTTTCAGGTATGCCCGAAGGGCCGATTGTTTTGTCGAATCGTCCGTCCCGATTCGATAAAGAACCATAAATCTTTGCGAACTTTGCGTCTTGAGCGAAGCGGGCGGTTTGTTTTTGTTTGAACCGCTAAGGAATCAGGGGGACGTCCATCATTAAGTAACTAAGTCGATAGGTATCGCATCTTGTATGGGGAATAGTGGGGGCATTATGGTTTTTTGGCACCCCAGTTAAATAGAAGAAAAGGCAGATTTAACGGGGCAGACGGGGAAGGATTTCTTTTTGTTATTTTCAATTTCGTACCGAAATGGAAAATACGCAATCGCTTCGCCAAGGAAAAAGAATTAGATTTTCTGGGTTTTTGAAGTTGTCTCTTAAAATCGTGCCACAGAAAGGAATTCTCCGCAATCTTTTAGGGTCTTTGCGGATCGCGGAGTTCGTATCGGCTCTCTTTTTCTTCTATTATCACTTCCCCATCCGTTTCAAAATAATGGTGGCTTATAATATCGCGCATGCCTTTGGCTTTTTTCCAGTCAACCTGCGGAAACTGCCGCAAGAGTGACTTGTTTGTGGTTTTGTCAAGATTTTTTAACGCTTCACCAATTGCAATCAGCAACATGCATAAACTGTCAAGTTTTTCCATGCCGGCCGGCGAGTCTGTAAGATCACTCACTGTTTTCACAGGCTGAAAGCGTTCTAAGATTGTTTGCGCTGCCTGGTAAATTTGCCTCAGTATTTCTATTGCGAGCTCTCTGTCATACATATATGGCTTCCTTGTCTATCCTTTTCTTTAGGAATCCATTCATTGTGTCCCTGTATCTTACGATATCCACAGGCCTCCGGAACTTCTCCTCCAGATCCTGCTTGATGCCAACAAGGTAGAACAGGTCCGGTTTACCAAGTTCAACAACAACGTCAATGTCACTCTGCTCATTCATGTCGTCTCTGGCCGCCGAGCCGAAAACACCGAGCCGTATAATTTCGTATCTATCCCTGTTCAAGGCGATAAAGCTTCGCAGAGCCCGAATTATTTCATCCTTCTCCATACGCTTCTTCTGTTTAATAACATCCTTAAATAGTTAAATAACTTTTGTTTTGGACAGGATTTACTCCAGTGAAATACGCTACGCTCGTATTATGAATGGATCTGGGGGACGTCCATAAAATTATAACTTTCTTCAGCGTAAAAATGGAGGTTATTACCGCTTTTTCTGCATTACTTACCACCAGTCTTTTCTTTTCTGATCTGCTCAATCTCCGAATAGCCTTCCGTTGGGATAAGGGCGAACCCTGGTCAGGCCCATCTTCTTATATCGTGACTGTGCAATCAGCAGCCTGTCAAAAGGATCTCGATGTAGTTGTGGCAAATTCCCCAGTTCCCACACATGTTCTTCCTTCGCGAAAAGTAACAGAATATCTGCATGTATTCGTTGTTTATGCCAGAGCTCACTAAGTGGAACATCAAGGGACAGCTTCCCAAGCTGTGTTTTAATTTGCATTTCCCATAGACTTAACAATACTTAAGTATAAGGTATTGTTCGTATTCATTACGCATGCTTCAGCCTTAACAGACAGTTTTTCAGGTTCCGCTGCCATCCACAGAAATACATGTGTATCAAGTAGATAGTTCATTGCTTTCTCCAACCCAGAATTCGTCACCTAACGGGTCGTCAAAGTCATCGGCTATTTTAATCTTACCTTTGAAAGCGCCAAGAACCCTTGAAGATGGAGGCTCTTTTTGTTTTTGAGCGTGGAAAACAAGAACAACATCTGCACTGCCGGTCGGGATGGTATACGGAATATGTAAGTCAATCACGAGATGACGGTCATCCGGTATATTCACATGTGTTTTTATCGTTTCCATTGTTCATCAACTCCCGGGGAGATGGGGGCATTATAGTTTTTTGGCACCCCGGTTAAACCCCGATGAAACAAAAGAAATAAGGTTTCATCCCAGTTAAATAAAAGCAAAAGCGGATTTAACGGGATAAATGGGACAGGCAAAAGGCCAAAAAAGGTTTAACGGGGTAAAGATCTTTGGCTGTTTTTATTTTCAATTTCCGGCCTCCGGCTCGGAGAGATGAAATGGTAAATATTCAATCGCTTCGCAAAGGGTGTGAATCATTTGCAGACACATCTGCAGGAGAATACAGCTCCGCTCCTTGAATTACAAACGCAGCATCTTACACCCCACGATGGTTTTGTTCTACCATCCAAGCCATTAAATTTGAAAGGAGATTCATCCATTTCGATCGGTAATCGTATGGATGGCCGGGTTTCAAGTTTCGGGTTTCAGGATAAAGCATTTCGTCCTTTTCTGACACCTGAACACTGAAACCTCTCGACATATTCAAAACCTCTGATATGACTTTCTTCAAGACACATTTTCTGCTTAGAACAAATTCATCCTGTCTTACACCCAGGGTAGCATTTACGTTTTGTGAATAAGTGCTATCTCTTTCGTTCGGGTTTGAATAATTGCAATTGCCGTACCGGATTGGGTAATTCCTTATTTATTGCGTAAATTCGTTAAGTTATATCATTTATTCCAAGGTACATCCATCACGTCGTCAATTTCTTGACATAAAATCGAATATAGCCTGTCAGAATGTATTTAAACAGGTCCATCCCGTTGATCCCGGCAAAACATGAGGGCTTGTATTCGGGGTTCCGCCGCGGTTCGGACGGTTACGATAAGGTGATGTCCCCGGGGGTACACATTTGAATTTCGCTTACATTTCTAAAGACATCGTTGTTTGTGGCCAGGAGGTTGATCCTGTCCTGTTTCATTCCGGCGATGATCATGGAGTCATAGACGAGCAAACCGTACGACAGCCTTGCCACGTGACTGGTGACGAGGGTTTCAAAGACCAGAGGTTGTATGATGACGCCCATGTCGGGAATTTTTTCCGTGTTCACATAATATTCATTGAGCAGTTTCAGAGTCTGGGGCGCCTTTTTGAGCTTTTCCGCAATGCCGGGTGGTTCCACCAGATGCTTTCGGACGGCTTCCACCATCATGAGGGAATGGAGGACATCCAGGATGACGTGAATACCGGTTATCGTGGTCAATTCTCCCCTTTCCCCTCTTGCCAGAAAATCGCTGCACTCATTACTCACGCCGGTAAAGTGGTAGATGAAGATGTTGGAATCCACAAAAACTTTTGATCCCGACTCGATTTCAGTGAGCTTCATGCCACTTTCTTTCTTCGAGGATGGTTTGAAGGGTTTTTACAGACACATTCATTGAGCCCCTTGTTTTGGAACAAATATCCCTTTGCACGCTCTTTTCTTGTTTGTCTAAAGATCCAATATACATATTGAGGGCGTTTGTGAGAAAATGGCTGAGGGCCTGGCGCTCCGAAAGCGCCGCCTGCTTGGCCTTGAATATCAGCTCTTCGTCCAGCATGGTTCCGATTTTCTTTTTCATGGTCTATGGGGCGATGTCGAGAAAGTGAGGGAGAATTCTAGATTTCCGCACATAAAAAAACCCCGCAGGGAGTCTTTTGGGAGTTTTTCGATTTTTAAGAATCAGGGCGGTTCAGATACAGCTCCGCCCCTTGGATTAACTGCGGGACCAACGATAGTATCAAATGTAAGCAGCTTCCACATGATATACTTGCATAGTACAATCGGCAAGGTTTTTAAAAACTTGAGTAAATAATATTGTACTATTAATGGGGGACGTTGGCAGGTTTGTAAGGTTATTTCGGGTTCTCCCATACTTCAGATAGCTCTCTTACAATATCTTAAACATTCTTTTCGCTGGTGCTTCGGTGGCATTCAGATTTCCCAAGGACCAATGCCACGGCAAAGGACGATTTCCCTATACTCTCTAAGCCAAAGATTCGAGGACTGAAAAGCGCTGCCATCCTTTCACAAGTGGCCGTTATCGTTGTGTTGCTTAAGAGAATTACCTGCTTCATCATCAAGGTCACTTTGGCGTTACGAAAACTGACTCAGAGCAATAAATCCCCACCAATATTCTTTATCCCGGGGCGATCCGTACCAAAATTCAATGGGGATAATGTCGTTCATTTCGCATCTTATTCAAATTTCCAGTGTAATGAGATGATAATGGGGAACGTTGTTGCCTGCTGATTGTGGAATAGGGGCCGCGACTTCGTTGTTGCGTTATTTCTTTAAAGATCTATCGCACATATCCCTGCTCCTCAAGGTACAGCAGGATTTCCTGTGCCGCCTCATCAGGGGTCAATTCCGATGTGTCTATGATGATGTCAGGATCGACGGGAGCAATATAGGGATCATCAATACCGGTGACGCCCTTGATCTTGTTGGCGCGGGCTTTGGCATAAAGGCCTTTGCGGTCCCGTTGCTCACAGATCTCCAAACGGGTTGAAAGATAGACCTCGATATAGCCGCCGTAGCGGGTGATCAGTTCTCGGTTGTGACGTCTGGATTCTTGTAGGGGGCGATAGGGGCACAGATGGCGATGCCGCCGTTCTTGGTGATTTCGCTTGCTACGAAACCGATTCGGGTAATGTTGAGGTTTCGGTGTTCTTTTGAGAAGGTCAGTTCACTGGAAAGATTCTGCCGCACGATGTCGCCATCGAGCAGCGTCACCGGCCTGTCACGCATCTCCATGAATTTCACTACCAGGACCTTGGCCACCGTGGATTTGCCGGCGCCGGACAGGCCCGTCAGGAAGATGGTAAACCCCTGCTTCGATCGTGGCGGGAAGGCGCGTCGCAATTCGGCCACCACCTCCGGATAGGAGAACCATTCGGGGATGTCGAGACCTTTTTCCAATCGCCTCCTCAGTTCCGCGGAGGAGATCTGCTTCACATTTACATCCGGTTTTACCTCATCTTCCGGCACATACTCAGCCTTGTCTTCCACATAGACCATTCGTTTGAGGGGGACCATAGTGATACCCGTTTCTTCTTGATGAGCCTTGACCATCTCCTGGGACGCAAAACGGGGATAGAACCTTTCATCTCCGTTGCCGTCGGCAAAGGGGTCGCCGTGATCGTCTGCCACCATGAAGTGGCTGCACCCGTAGTTCTTGCGG
This sequence comes from uncultured delta proteobacterium, assembly GCA_963747015.1. Classification (GTDB taxonomy): domain Bacteria; phylum Desulfobacterota; class DSM-4660; order Desulfatiglandales; family Desulfatiglandaceae; genus DUZB01. The sequence continues at coordinate 33,204 of CAVVEP010000019.1, read as the reverse complement.
ATGATGGCGTGCCAGAGGGCTTCCCGGGGTCCTGCCTTTCGCGTGGCAAGGGGAATAAGGCCCATGCTGATCATGCTTTTGGGGTATTTCTTGACAATTTCCTGGTGACACCGCACCCGGGTGTAATGTTCCAGGTCTCCGGGATGGGTCAGCCCCACAATGGGCTGAAGCAGAATACTGGCGCCCGCCTCCCGGGCCGCTCGAAGGGTCATTTCCTTGTGCGCGCAGTGGAGATTGGCCTCGCTCTGAAATCCGATGACTTTGCGCCAGCCGTTCCTGGAGAAGAGCCGGTGGGTGTCGGATGGGGTCAGGCGCAGTTCCCTGAAATCGTAATGGACCGGAAGTTGAATCCCTTCAAGAGTGCCGGCGAGATACAAGGGGCCCATCTTGTTCAGCAGCAGGTTGACGCCGGGGTGTTTGGAAGGGTCATCGGCGCCATAGATGGCTTCCGCCTCCTTGCGTTTGTCCGGTTCCCATATCTCTTCGATAGTGAGTATGGCTAACATGAACCCTTCTTCGTCGGTGAGGGCTACCGGTTGACCGGGACTCAGGGTTTGCCCGAGTTTTTGGCTCACATCCAGGCAAACGGGTATGGGCCAGAGGGTGCCGTCGGTGAGGCGCATGTTTTTAAGGACGGATTCATAGTCCGCTCGATTAAGGTAACCTCTTAGCGGATAGAAGGCCCGATTCAAAAGCAGTTCGAGATCGCAGAGCTGCCGCTTGTTGAGACTGATGGAAGGGTAATCCAGTGCGGCTTCCTTCAGGCTTTCGGCGCGTCTGAAATGGACGAGAAGGCTTTCGGAATAGTCGGTGACCGGTTTGGATGATGCGTTCACGGGATCGGGGCTATTTTTCATGATTCCCTTTATGTGAGAAACTTAGTAAGGATTTACGGCGTTTCTACCACGAATCACACGAATCACACGAATGGATCTCTCCAGGGTAAACATGGACGTGGTGAGCTTAAAAAATTCCGGATCTGTAATCGCGGACCTTGTTATCTGCTGATTGGTTTTTTAGACAGGATTTACTGGATTTCTTTTGGGCATTTCCAATTTCGTTCCGAAATCGAAAATACGCAATCGCTTCGCGAAGGGGTGCGGTTTCGAGACCACGGTTGACTCATGAACTTATTCCTTTAGGTAAGAATGTCAGGGGGTTCTTGTGGCAGAAAATAAGTGTCCTCCGGGTTCTCTGTGCCTCTGTGGTGAATGTGTGTAATGGGGGGAACGTTGTCACGTTATTGATACAGCTCCGCCCTTTGGATTACATTTTTCCCTGTGGAACACTTGAATGGGTTTCGTACTTCCAATTTACCCCTTCCCGGGTTGATCTTATCAGAGGATCAGGGAAAAAACAACCTGTCTTCGGCAGGAGTCACGATGGTTTTGTTCTACCATCCAAGCCATTAAATTTGAAAGGAGACTCATCCATTTCGGTCGCTAAGCGTATGGATGGCCGGGTTTCAGGTTTCGGGGTTCAGGATAAAGCATTTCGTCCTTTTCAGACACCTGAACACTGAAACCTCTCGACATATTCAAAACCTCTGATATGATTTTCTTCAAGGCACATTTTCTGCTTAGAACAAATTCATCCTGGGCAGGAGTTCATTCCTTTGCCGTTAAAGCTGCGCCCTTTCGGTTACAGGTGCCACCGATGAAAAGGTGCAATCTGAGCGTAGTCCGGCGAGGTTTTTGGAGACTTGAGGGGGGGGGCATTTCCCTTTTTGGAATATCTTGTTGGGGGAAATCAGACATTATAAAATTGGCGATACCACTCCACAAAATTGCGGATGCCGGTTTCAATGGGGGTGTCTGGTTTGAAACCCACTTCTTTTGCCAGGTCATCCACATCGGCTGAGGTGGCGGGGACGTCCCCTTTCTGCATGGGGAGAAAATTCTTTTGGGCTTTTTTCCCCAAGCAGTCCTCAAGGGTTTCGATGTATTGCATGAGGTCTACCGGGTGATTGTTGCCGATGTTGTAAAGTCGGTACGGGCAGTAACTGGTGGCGGAATCCGGGTTTTCTCCGTTCCAGTGGGGGTTGGGTTCGGGAGCTTTATGGATGACGCGATAGACGCCTTCCACGATATCGTCAATGTAGGTGAAATCGCGTTTCATCTTTCCGTGGTTGAACACATCGATGGGCCGGTCCTCCAGGATGGCCTTGGTAAACAGGAAGAGAGCCATGTCTGGCCGGCCCCAGGGACCGTATACGGTAAAAAACCGGAGACCCGTGCAGTGAAGATTGAAGAGGCTGCTGTAAGAGTGGGCCATAAGTTCATTGGATTTCTTGCTGGCGGCATAGAGGGACACCGGGTGATCCACATTGTCGTGCACCGAAAAGGGCATGTTGGTGTTGGCGCCGTAAACGGAACTGGAAGAGGCGAAGACCAGGTGAGCTACGTTGCCGTGGCGACACCCTTCCAGGACGTTTAGAAAACCCACCAGGTTGGTGTTCACGTAGGAATGGGGGTTTTCCAGGGAATACCTGACCCCTGCCTGGGCCGCCAGGTTGACGACGGCGTCGAAATTTTGCGTGGAAAAAAGGTCTTCCATGGCCGAACGGTCGGCCAGATCGATGTTTACATGGGTAAAGGCCGCGTTCGGGGTCAGGCAATCCAGGCGGGCCTGTTTCAGATTGGGGTCGTAGTAGTCGTTGAGGTTGTCGAGACCGGTTACTTGGATGCCGTTATCCAGAAGTTTTCGAGAAAGATGAAAGCCGATGAAGCCGGCAGCGCCGGTTACCAGGATGTTTTTGGGTCGGTACATGAATCAGAGCTCCTAAGTTAGAATTTTAGAGCCTGTTTCAAATTTCCTGCGCAATGGCCGGAAACCATTCCACACGAGGTCTTTTTGCTGCCGCATCTGATTCTTCACCTGGCCCTTCCATGCTTACGCAGAGGTGAAACGCATTTTCTTGTTCCGCATGAAAGGCCTCTCAACGGTCGTGAAGGTTTATCCAAACAGGCTCATAGACAGGATTTATGGCGTTTCTAACACGAAACACACGAATCACACGAATGGGCGTCTTCGGGACAGCGCTTGAAAGCGGGCTGAGACTTGGCTTTGATGCCCCGTAATTCTTTCTGAACGGCGGAGCCTAATTTCTCTAAGAGAAACGGCTTCTTTATATAGGCTCCTACGCCCAGGCTCTGGGCTTCTTTTACGCGATCCGTCTCGGAAAACCCGCTGGCGATCACGGCCTTCTGGCCCGGGTGTATTTCAAGGATCTTCTTGTAGGTTTCGAGGCCATCCATGCCTGGATCCATAATCATGTCCAATATCAATAGGTCCGCCTTTTCGGTTTTCAGGTATTTCACGGCCTCTTCCCCGCTTGAAACGGTTTCCACGGAATACGCCAGGGCTTTCAGCATTTGAGATGCGATGAACCTCTGTTCTTCCACATCATCCACAATCAAAATGGACTCTCCGTTTCCCGCCAAACGGTGAAAGTCCAGCCCGACCGGTTCTTCCTCCTTTTCATTCCTTGTTGCGGGGAAATAGAGTGTGAAGACCGCGCCTTCATTCTCAGTGCTTTGCACATCTATATATCCATGATGGTCTTTGACTGTACTCCAGACCACGGCCATGCCTAACCCCGTTCCGCTTCTCCCCATCTTCTTTTTGGTATAGAACGGTTCAAATATCCGCTGGGTATCCTCCGGAGGGATCCCCACTCCGGTGTCGGAAACCCGCAGAACGACGTATTCGCCTGTCACCACATCCTCATATCCCTTTACCGGCCGGTCAATATAGACATTTTCCGTGGAAATGACGATTTTTCCGCCTTCGGGCATGGCTTCGGCGGCGTTTACGACGAGGTTCATCACCGTTTTTGACAGGTGGGTCGCACAACCCAGGATATTTGAAATCCCGGCGTCAAGATGCGTCTCCACTTCCACCAGGGGATGGAAGGACCTGAGATTATCATATTCGGGGCTCTTCAAATACTGATAGATGATTTCAACGAGGTTCACGACCTCGGTAACGGCAACCCCTCTCCTCGCCAGGGTCAAGAGATCCTGGACAACCGCGGCCGCTTTTTCTCCCGATTTCTGTATGGTGCGCAAAGGCCGTCTCAAGGGGTCGTCTTCAGACATCTGCATCAATAAGAGTTCAGGATAGCTTACGAGACCGGAAAGGATATTGTTGAGATCGTGTGCCACCCCTCCCGCAAGGGTTCCCAGTGTCTCCATTTTTTGCGCTCGCTGCAGTTGCAAGTGAAGACGTGTAGATTCGGAGATGTCATTTGCCGTGACAATGCATCCTTTGGAAGGATCCATGGGATCCAGAGAACAACCGCAGAGCATGCATTCGAAGGATGTTTGGTCTTTTCGAACCCATTGTGTCTCCACCGAAGCGTTCTCCGACCGGATGACGCCGTCATGCAGTCCTTGAATGACCCGGTGGTATTCCTTGTCTTCCCGGTAGAGGACCCTCATATCCTTTCCCTGCAAGGCGTCATTTTCATACCCCAGCATGCGATAAAGCCTTTCATTGCCCCAGGCGATTTGCTGTTTGTCCGTGACCAAGACGATTCCAACGGGAGAGGCCTGGAGAATGGCTTTCATCCTTTGCTCGCTTTCCCGCAGAGCCTCCATGATCTGGTTGCGTTCTTTTATCAACTTCCTTTGGGCGAGAGCATTGGCTACCGACTTGATCATTTTTTCCGGTTCAAACGGTTTTTTGATGTAGTCATAGGCCCCCTTTCTTATGGCCTGTATCGTTGTATTTTCAGAAGAATTCCCCGTCATAATAATCACAAAGGTATCGGGACTCTGATGGTTTATGTGATCCATGACCTGGAAACCGTTCATCTCCGGCATATACAGATCGAGAAGGACAAGATCAAATAAATCTTCCTGCATGCGCGCGATAGCTTCCCTTGCGCTGCAAGTGGTTTCCAACATGGATCCGTGGTCGTATAACAGGGCCTTCAAGCTTCTACACATAGCGGGATCATCATCGACGATGAGAACTCTTTGATCGTTCAACATATCTGACTCCGAATTTTATGACTCTTGATTTTGATGGATCGGGAAAACCATTTGAAAGGATGTCCCCTCCCCCTCAGTGCTTTTGCATATGATGGTCCCCTTTAATTCCTTGACCAGCTGAAAGACGATGGAAAGTCCCAGTCCGGAATGTTTTGCCCCTTTCGTGGTCACATAGGGTTCAAAAATCTGGGTCTTAATGCTCTCCGAGATGCCAGGCCCGTCATCTCTGATGGTAAATTGTACAAACTCGGGGTTTTCCTCCGCATCCTGTCGGGTCAGCGGAGGGGTCGGATTTGCCGCGTATCGGGTGGTGATGAAAAGGTTTCCCCCATTTTCCATGGCTTCGGCGGCATTTCGAACGAGGTTTATTACAATCTGCTTCATCCTGTTTTTGTCCGTATCCATCAGGGGAAGGGAAGTATCCGGATCCAGGTGGAGGACTATCCTGGAGTCGAACAGCCGGGATTTGCTTAAAACATTCGTGAGATCCGACAAAAAGGCGTTTAGATCCAGTGAACCGATGGTCGGGATTCCGGATTTTGAAAAATTGGACAATTCGTTAAGGATCTGCACCACGCGATCAATTTCTTCATTGATCACCGTGAATTCCTCATCGACGTCGTGGTTTGCCGGCAGTTTCTTTTTCACCACTGTAAGATAGTTTTTGATGATGCTCAACGGGGTTTTTACTTCGTGGACCACTTTGCCGGACAGGGCAAGAGAGGCCTTCAGCCGTTCGGACTGAATGGTGTATAAGCGGGTTTGCTGCAAATGTTCCATATGCAGCGCCGCGGCGGCCTGCTTGGAGAAGAGGTTTAAGAGATCGAATTGTTGAGACAAATTACTGAATCCCACCTGGTCCAGCCCGATGACGATAACGCCCAGAGCCTCTCCGGCAAAAAACATGGGGAGGCAAAAGATACCTTCCCTGCCCAGGAATCCGATGATCTGCTTATCCAGAATCACGGGTTCGCGGAGGGGTTTGCTTTGAAAGGAGTCCAGGGGTTTTTTCTGAAGAAGCGAGGATACCAGCAGGCTTTTTTCCATGTGCATGGGGATGAGCAGTCCGTTGATATTGGCAAGATACCTGTCTTGCACCGCACTCTTGCCCACAAGACAGTCCCTCTCGGAATCCAGAAGGAAGAAAATGCAGCGATCGGCTTCAAACAGGATGCGCAGCCCCTGATGCATGCTTTTAAGCAGCTCCTCCAGGTCTTCCGTTTCCAGAAAATTCCGAAGGGTCCCGAACAGGAGCGAAAGGCGCTCCACCGTACCGACCAGATCTTTCTGCTTTACAAGGTCGTTTTCGGAAAAGGGCTGCGACGGTTTTTTTGACTGCTCAATTTCTATCTGCAACGACTGGGCCACCTGTTTCGTTTCTTCATCGGCCTGAAGCAAGAAGTCCACGATCTCATCCTCTTGAAATCCGAACCATTCTTCAGCGACGTCGGCGCCCCGTTCCTCTTCTTCCACGGACCCTTGAGAGAGGAGATTTGCCGCATGGACAATCCGTACCAGCGGAAGGGCGCTGGAGATCATGCTTTTTGATTTGTGGTGATACAAAACAGCGTCCGCCATAAAGGGCTGGAACTTCCACTGGTGGAGCAGATAGGCCCCGATCTCGCAATGGGTGACGCCCAGACGGTTTTCTTTGTCAAGGAGCCAATCCTGTTCGCTGTCGCAGGCTGTCGACCCTTCCACGGGGGGATCATGGAAATTGACCGAGAGCACCAGTTTTCCGATGTCATGCAGCAGCCCGGCCAAGAAGGCTTCCTCCACCTGCCCGTAGACCGGTCTTTTTTGCGATGAGCCTTGATATTACGGCACACTTCAAAGAATGCCACCAGAAGTGCTTCAGGTTGAAGGCCGCGCTACTTTTGCGGCGATGAAAGACCTCGTACACGGAAGTGGAGATGGCGAGATTCCTGATGGCGTTGGTGCCTAAAATCGTCACGGCCTGATGGATGTTTTCAATGCCCAGGGGAAGTCCGTAATAGGCCGAGTTGACCATTTTCAGAATCTTGATGCTCAGGGACGGATCTTTCTCGATGATCTCTGAAAGAACCTTTAAATTATCCTCGCTGCTGTCACAGGCTTCAATGAGTTTGAGAAGAATATGGGGCAGACTGGGCAGATTTACCAGCGTCCCTATCTTTTTGAAAATGGTGCTTTCTTTTTGCATGGGTGTCCTTATACCATCTTTTGCTTGTCATAGCATCAAGATTGTTGCGATGTATGCCGAAATTCTCCGGGGACCGCGGAGAAAGAAAGGAAAATTGCACGAACCTGACAAGATCAGGATGGCGCCGAAAAAAGATCACTTGCGCACTCTTTTGCTTTCCGGATGTTGCAAGTAAACGACCGAAATTGACTGGAACGAATTTATCAGAATGTATCCTTTCTGCATCGATCGAGAAAAGTGTTCAGTCCGATGTCCGTCTCATGTCCGAATTCCATGAACTCAACGCCGCATTGTTTCTTGGGAAGAATGCGGTGCGAGTAAGAACCGCACATTTTTTGTTGCATCCGAACGATCTTGCAGGGGATCGTTACGGACAGGGAATTCTTCCCCGGGATGAAAATGTTTATCGTTTTTTTCAGTCCGATTTTATCAGTGTCAGACCCTTCGTCCATTATAAAGGATGGATATTCAAAGGCCATCCCTCCCTGGCTTATGTTGCTGATCAGTCCGAATTCGGCGTACGGTATGGAAGTTGCTATAGCCCCCTCAGGGGGGAGATACCTCTCAAATCGTCTGCGTTCCTCATATTTCATAGTGAGTTATCTTTTCGGTCGGTTTCACCCAACGGCAGCAACCAAATCCGACCCGAATCCAAGATGAGAATTCTTTTCTGAAAAGTTTCATTGTTACGGGTTTCGATTTTCATTTTCCAGCACCTTCCTAATGGTAGAAGCCAGATCTTCTATTAGAACGGGCTTTTTTAGAAAAGCACAGACCCCGCTCTTATCGATTTCATCCGGGTCGACCGGATCACCGAGCCCTGTGTAAAGGATCACTGGAAGTTGCGGACGAATCTCCATAATTTTCTTGAAAGGGTCAGGCCCGTCATATAAGGCATCGTCAAGTCCGTATAAACCAAATCAAATGAATCAGGCTCTTTACGGAATATTTCCAGTGCCTCCATGGGATTTGTTGTGGCGGTCACTTCATAACCCAGGCGCCTGAGTATCTCCGCCTCCACTTTCAGCAGGCTTTGCTGATCGTCAATCAGAAGGATTCGCTCGTTGCCTTTCACCGTGGAATGGCGGCGTTCGCTCTTTTGTGCAATTTTGGTCTTGACTACAGGGAAAAGCATATGAAATGCAGCCCCTCTTCCCGGTTTACTCTCTACCCAGATTGCCCCTCCATGGGTTTCGATGATCCCATGGACGACAGCAAGACCCATTCCGGAACCGACCCCTTCCTCTTTTGTAGTAAAGTATGGATCAAAGGCACGGGCAATCACCTCGGGAGACATGCCGCAGCCTGTATCCGTAACGCTCAGCTTTACATAGTTGCCCTCGTCAGGAACGTGATAGCGGTCTATATGGGTATGGTCGATGGTGATGGCTTTCATGCCGATTTCCAGCATGCCCGCCTTGTTGCCAATGGCGTGAGCGGCGTTGACGCCCAGATTCATCAGGATCTGGGAGATTTGGGTGGGGTCGGAGTTGACCAGACATGTGCCATGCAGGTTCTCTTTGATTTCAATCATGGAGGGGATGGTGGATCTCAGAAATTTGACGGATTCTTTCACGACCGGGGTCAGGTCCAGCGGCATGAGTTCTTCTTCCCGTTTACGGCAGAAAGTGAGAATCTGTTGCACCATGTCTCTTGCCCGTAGGCAGGCATCGTGAATTTCATCAAGATTATGCCGGGCCCGGCTTCCCTTCAAGACGTCGTCCATTGCCAGTTGCACATTTCCCAGGAGGACGGCCAGTATGTTATTGAAGTCATGAGCAATGCCCGCGGAAAGGGTGCCGATGGCCTCCAGTTTCTGCGTGCGTCTTTGTATTTGCTCCAAGTTGCGCTTATCTATTTCAGCAGCTCTTTCTTTTGTGATGTCCAGACCGACGGCCTGGTATTCTATCAAAGGTCCCCGGTTGTCGAACAAGCCATGGCCGATCCAGCGTATCCATCTGACCGGCCCGAAGTCGGAAAAAATTCCGTCGGGGCAGGGCGGATAGGGTTTTTCAAACGAGAATTGGCAACTTGTTTCGGTCATGGCAATTTCGTTATTTCCTGAAATACGCTCAAAAAAGTTGCGCCCTATCAACTCATTGGGCTTACTGTCGAAGAGTTTGGCGAATGCGTTGTTTGCAAAGGTTATGGTCCCGTCCGATAGGAATCGGCAGACCATTTCAGGCATGGCCTCTACGATTCCGCGATACCGTGCTTCGCTTTCCTGCAATTTTTTTGTTCGGCTGTATACCATGGCCTCAAGGCGATTTCTGTATTCTTCAAGCGCCGCTTCCGACTTTTTGCGCGTGGTGATATCCCGAATGATCCCCTGTAGCCCGACCAGGGTCTTCTGGATGAGGAGGGGCCCCGCGTTGACCTCACAAAGCACATAAGACCCGTCCTTTTTCAAGATCTCAATCTCCAGGTTTAAGATGGGCTTTCCGTCGGGCAGGCCTTCAGATGCTTTAATCGCGGATGGAAGCGTCCTAGGCGAGATAAAATTGCTGTAAGGTTTTCCTTGCACTTCTTCAAAGCAATATCCCAACAGACTGTTAAGAAGGTTGGAAAAATAGACGATCTTCCCCTTCAAATCTATCTGAAAAATCAAATCAGGGCTTGTTTCGCAGATCGATTTGAACCTTTCATTACTTTCCGTTAGCGCTGTTTCCACGAGTTTTTGTTCAGTTATATCAATAATGTTTCCCATGATGTGCAGGGGCGGAACTTTCTCGTCTCCAACAAGTGTCGAGATGGCATGCACCCATCGAATCTCACTTTTCCGCGGATGACATATCCTGAAGGTTTGGTCGAATTTACCTGTCTTGGATGCATCCATATTGGCTTGAAAAATCCGCTCCCTGTCGTCGGGATGGATATTTTCAAACCATGTCTCGAATTTCATGGGGTCCGAAACGCCCAGGATGTCTACAATGGAAGGGCTGGCAAAAGATACTTTGAATAAATGGGGTTGTGAGCTGTCGTAAATGAGCTGATAAACCACAAAGTTGGTTGCGCTCTTTATGAGGGCATAAAGGTCTTGTTCTTGGCCCATGCACGATTTATCCGCCAAATTCCCGCCCCTTTGAGGACTTCCCTTATCCCCCACCTTCCATGAAAAGCTGTATGGAAAAACAGCCTGAAACGAATGTGTCGGAAAATGTTGAAACAACTCTCCGTATTGACCATTTGGTATCCGGGGAAAGTTCTGACATTTTGTTGGAGAAAGATTACAGAATTGCCCCGATCATGTCAAGAAGGAATCCTGAAGCACAGCAATTCTCATTTTGGGACTGCAATTCTGTGGGAGCGGCTCTCGTCCACCAGCCGTTTGGTGGGTTCCAGCCGCGAAAAATCGTGGCAAGATGCCACTCACACAGTGTCTTGAGACAACATTGACCTCATAATGAGAATTGCTGCCCCCAAGAACCCTCTTTACTTTTGGAATGATTTCGGTGAAAATTGTTTCTATTGTTCATGTTGCATCCTTTCGGAACCCAAAATTTCCTGGCAGCAAAATGATGACCCCGGACAAGCCATTCCGTCACAGGTCTTTTTTGCTGCCGCGTCTGATTCCTGTGGCGGCGCTGGCCCTTCTATGCCGGTACGGACAGGAGGATGAAACGCAAGAGGTTTTGTCGCACCAGCATAGAAGGGCCTCTCAACGATCGGTGAAGGCTTATCCAAGACGCGGCAGCAAAAAGACCTCGTGACTCCATTCCTGCCGGGATTTTTGAATAAGATAATTCATATTGAATCCTTTCGGAACCCGAGAGTGCACTTTGCGATTGATGGAGATGAAACAAGGAGGCCATAATGATGAAATTCGTGAACCTGAAAAGTCTTTTAAAGGCTCTGTTGCTTATGGCAGTCGCCATCTTTTGCGCTGGGAGGATGTGACAGCGGTGAAAAAGCAGTGGATAAAATCACGGGGAAAGAGGACGTAAAAGAGTATCAAAAAATGAAAAAGGAAATCGGGAAGATAGCCGACGAGCAGGCGAAAAAATACGATAACGCCCTGGATGAGCTCAAAAAGGGCGAAGAAAAACAGTGATGGCGCTGGAAGATTCAGCTCGCCTATTTCAGGCTCAATACCAGTGGAAGCTAAGTGTCATCTGAAATTCAAGGCCTCAAACACCTTATGATGGAGCTTCTCTTTTAAGTCCGGGCGCACCCGCGAAGCACCGCATGCCGGCGATTGAATGTCAGCCAGATAATATGCAAGGAAATTGAGAGATTCTCCGATATCACACCCCTCCAGCCGCATTTTATGGATAAAGGCGATAGAACTGAGCAATAGAAATGCCTGGACACTTAGATCGGTTACCCTTCTCAGAAAAAATTCCCGTTTACTGACATCCCCGCCATAATAGATCAGCCCTGCCAGGAGCATGAATCTTACCCTTCGAATTCTTCGAAACGCCCCTTTTCTTGCCTTTTCCAGCACGGGATTCTTATATCGTTGACCCATGGACAATTTCCTGAACAGTTTGAAGGTCGATTGTATGATGCGCAACCAACGGCCTCCGTACCTTTTCGACCCTTTTGTCATGCTTCTGATAAGAAAGAGCGGCGGGTATATGGTATGGATTTCCGAAGTCCCTTCAAACACCGTTGTGACCCTGAAATCCCTGAGCCTTTTTTCATAGGGCAAGGTCTTGAGGTACCCCGAGCCGCCGTGGGTCTGAAGGGCATCATAGAGAACATCCCAGGCGCGCGTGGTACTGAAGAGCTTGGCGTGGGAGCTTTCAATGGCCACGCGCACCAACGGGTCCTTTTCAAGCATGCCCGCTGTAAAGGCCGTTATGGCTTTTGACAGAAAGGCATTCACACGGGCCTTTACGATTTTTTCCTGTATCAGTTCAAATCGGGAGATGGGAACTCCGAACTGGATTCGCTTATTGGCCCTTTCAAGCATTTCTTTGGCGGACTGCGTCATCAAACCATTGGATGCCGCGGCAAGACCCAGCCTGCCATAGTTCAGGATGGTCATGGCGATCTTGAAACCATCCCCCGGTTTCCCGATGAGGTTTTCGGAAGGGACTTTGACATTTCTAAATTTTATCGCCGTGGTGGAACTCACGGTGAGCCCCATCTTGGGCATATTTTTCCCTATTTCAACCCCTTCCCACCCGGTTTCAACGATAAAGCCTCCCATAAAGCCGGGAGTCTTCTTATCCATCTGGGCAAAAACCGTCATTGCGCCGGCGTAACCGCCGTTTGTGATATAGGTTTTGGCGCCGTTCAACATATAATGACTGCCGTCTTCGGACCTTTCCGCGAAGGTCTTTATGTGCTGGGCGTCGGAACCTGTTTCCGGCTCCGTCAGGGCATAGGCAAACAGGATTTCTCCAGTGGCGGCGCGAGGGAGGTATTTCCTTTTCTGCTCTTCCGAGCCGTAAAGGATGATGCCTTTGAGGCCTATTGAATGATGGGCAAGGGGAATGAGGGCCAGTGCCATGTCTTGGGCGGCCGCGGCCTCAATGATACCCAGATAATCGGAAAGAGTCAGACCGCTTCCGCCATAAGATTCAGGAATGGTCAGGGCGAACATACCCGTTTGTTTTAGACCCTTCCACAAGTCCTCGGGCAGTTTCCCCTCTTCCTCCAGCTTTAATGGCGAATGTTCTTTTGCTAACGCAAGATAGGCGTTCAGGATAGAGATCCCTTTATCGGAACTCTTTGATCCCTGGCATGACATAAAAAGATTCTTATCAAATTCGCCCTGATACAGCTTTTCGAGGAATCCCTGTTTTTCCATAATGTTTTCCTTTTTGGCAAATTTTTCGATGATATTCGAACCCTATTCAAAATAATCCTTGAAATAGAGCATAGTCAAGCCATATCGTAGAAATGGAGTTTACATGGGGATGCCTATGATAGCGTAAAGAGGTCGTGCAGATCGATCCAAGTACACGGCCAAAAAGGCGTACGGGATTCGATTCAACCGTGAAATAAAATGTGGAAGTTTTCGATATATCGTTCTATCAAAATAATCATTGAAATAAGCATCGTTCGATACCGGCAAATTCAACACGGGGCGGATCAGGATGGATAAGAGAAGACTTCTTTGCATTGGACACAGGGGCGCCATGGGGCATGCCCCGGAAAACACCCTTTTGTCGTTTAAAAAGGCCCTTGAACTGGGCGCTCCCTGTGTTGAGATGGACGTCTACCATGTGGACGGCAACCTTGTGGTTTTTCATGATGAACGATTGGAACGCACAACCAATGGTTCGGGATATCTGCTGGATCACGATTTTGACTATTTGCGCTCCTTGGATGCGGGGGATGGGGAGAGGATCCCGACCCTTTTGGAGGTGTTTGAAATCGTGGATAGGAAGGCCGGGGTGAATATAGAATTGAAAGGACCCGGTACGGCCCGCCCTGTTGTGGATTTTGTTGCCGCGCGACGCAAACAGGGCTGGCGCAATGACTTGATTCTGGTGTCGTCGTTCAATCACCGCGAGCTTGAAGAGGTTCGCGGGATGGATCCTTCCATAAAGCTTGGGGCGCTGATGGTGGATCTGCCGGTGGATGATGCCGCCTTTGCGGACGCCCTTGGGGCCTATTCGGTCCATCTTTCCCTGGAATTCATCGACCGCGGATTTGTTGACCATGCCCATTCACGGGGGCTGAGGGCTTTTGTATTCACCGTGAATCATCCCCACGATATACACAGGATGGAACGGCTCGGGGTGGATGGAGTATTTACCAACTACCCGGAAAGGGTTCTATCCCGCCAAGATGCGGGAGGGATCATCGGCTGGGTGTGACGGCGCCAGCCCTTTCAGGGTGACTCCTGAACGGTCCATGATTTGGAGCGAAAACCTTTCCTGCTTATCATTTTTCTTGGGTTTCAGGTTTCAGTGTTTCAGGTTTCCCCGCTGTAGCGAGAGGCTCAATCTCTCAAAATTCCTAGAATACCTCATATCAAGATCTTAACAGTTAGGCAATTATGTCTATGACTTCATAGCCGATTCGTACTATTGACATCCGTCAAATGCCATCAGGACGCACCTTGACACGGCTGGAATGACGGCCTGTAATTTCACGTTTTAATGCGTAAAAGCCGGCATCTGATCGCGCAAATCCCAAAATGGCTTTTTTCCCATGGCCTCATGCCCGTAAAAGCCATAATGAGAATTGCTGGTTGGGCAAGGGAGTGCTTGACCGTTCGAAAAAGGCATGCTATAAGAAACCCCTCATAGGGCGATTAGCTCAGTTGGATAGAGCGCTGGTCTCCGGAACCAGAGGTCGCGCGTTCGAATCGCGCATCGCCCACCATAAGCAAATCAAGGGGTTACGCCGAAAGGCGTGCCCCTTTTTTCGGTTTTCCATGAAAAGCATTTCGAATGGGGCTAAAATCAACACAACGGGATTGAATTTTGTCATGTGAAACTGTATGATGGCCCCTATTGCGGAATGGGACATTATTTCTTGCTGGTTAAACGAATTTTTCCGCGGGTTTGTAACTGAAATTCGGATCGGGGGTTGTTGCCATATGACCAAAATTTCACGAAGAGAAGCTTTAAAGCACATCGTGGCGGGGGTGGCCTTTGCCGCCGTGCCCACCGCCATAACCGCCACGCCGACCGTTTCCCACGCGGCCCATTTGCCCGAACACCGCAAAATATCGGGGAAACTTTCCTTTTATAACATTCACACCAAGGATTCCATATCCATCAAGTATCTGGCCCGGGACGGCAATTTTGACTTTGGGGCCCTAACGGACCTCGAGTACGTTTTCCGGTGCCACTACACCGGCAAGGTACATCCCATCGATCCGAGACTTTTTCTGCTGCTGGATAATGTCAAGACCCGCATGGGCGCCAATGGGCGCCGATACCGCCTGATATCGGGTTACCGATCCCCGGAATACAACCGCAAGCTGGCTCGAAGAAGTTCGGCCGTGGCCAAAAACAGCTATCACCTGAAAGGAATGGCGGCCGACGTGCGTCTCGAGGGGCTCAGCCTGGATTCACTTCGCCGGACGGCGGTTCGACTTGAAAAAGGCGGTGTGGGATCCTATTCGGACTTTATTCACCTGGATGTGGGGCCCTGTCGCTGCTGGTGATTTTCCTCGGAAACGGGGGCAAAAGCCCGGCATTTTCTCCCTCGGGAATCAAATCCGGCGGGATTTCCCCACCGGGAGGCGTTTTTTGCAGGGCATCCCATAGCACCCGATCCCTATCATAAATATCGGAACGAAATTGGATCTCTCCGGTTTCGGAATCAATCCATGTCGTGAGGTAAACAATGTAAACCGTGCATGGGCTCGGGAGGCCCACGACCTGTTCTTTTTTGCTTTCGATAATTTTTTCGATACGTTCGCGGGTCCACTCGGGGGCGTCCCGAAGAACAAAAAGCGCCAGCTCCAAAGGCTTTTCCACCCGGATACACCCATGACTCATGGCCCTTTTGGCCTTTTTGAACAGGTTTCGGCTGGGGGTGTCATGGAGATAAATATCGAACTTGTTGGGGAAAATGAATTTAATCCGCCCCAGGGCGTTTCCGGGGCCCGGCAGCTGGCGGAGGCGGCCGGGAAAATTTGTCGAATTTATCTTGGCCCAATCGATCAGGGTATAATCCACGGGCGGGCTGTTTTGATCCCACCCGGCCACCAGCTCATAATTGTTTTCAGCGATGTAATTCATATTTTCTTTGATCTTGGGCAGCAACTCCTTTATCACGATACCGCGAGGGACGTTCCAGTAGGGGTTGATAACCAGATATTTCATGTTTTTGCTGAAAACCGGCGTTTTCTTATAGGCCTCTCCCACGATGACACGCATGGAAAGTTTTTCCTCTCCTTGATTAACCGCTTCGAGAGAATAGGCGGCGATATTGACAAGGATATAGCAGGAACCGAAATCGCTCGGCAGCCAGCGCCGTCGTTCCAGGTTCACGAGGATTTGTTCCCGTCGGCTGCCCGCCGAGACATTTAATGCCGCCAAGGTGTTTTCCCCCACTACGCCATCCTGCTCCAGGCCGTGGCATGCCTGAAATTTCTTGACGGCCTCCGAAAGCCCCCTGTCATAGTACTTTTCATCCGCCGCCGGGCCATGGGGCAAAAAGCCGCTGATTTCGAGCCGCTGCCGAAGCGGTAATATCCTCGGATCACGATCACCGGGGTGAAGGGTTTTGCCTTCCGGAATCGTGGGCCATCCACCGGCCTTTTCCAGCGCGTCCAGCCTTTTCGCCTGCTCGATCAATTCCCAATAATCGGGTTGAACCGTCGCCACCTTTTTGATGGCTTCATCCACGCTTCCCCCGAAAGACAGTTCGTCTAACACCTCGAATATGTCTGACTTGTGCCGTTTTATCCGCCAATGGGGATAGATATGTTCAGGATCGACCTTGCCGTTGGCCAGATGAGAACCATAGTTCACGAATGCATCGGTCATCACGATATCCAGGTCCGCCAATTCCCTGTTGGTGATCGGCTTGCCGTCCTTGGATTGCGAATCGATCATTTTTATCCATTCGACGATGCAAGAATAATGATAATCATCGGCGCGGAGCCCGTGAAGATTTGCCGTGGCCAGCGTACCGGGCAGTTGCAGGGCAAGCGCCGAGGGTCCGTATTCGTCCACCCAGATGGGAGAAAAACCGCGAAGCGCATAAAAGTTTATCAGCTCCCGGCTGGCATGGATTTGTTCACACCCGATCCATAGACCGTCAGACTCACGCGCCCCGGTTAAAATCTCCTGGATAGTGCAGGAAATGGATTCCATTCCCTTCGCGTCGGGACCGGGCAGAAAAAACAAAAAATAAAAAATAAGAACAATCGCTTTTTTCGCGTTCATGGCAACAAACAGCCTCCAAGTCGAATGATTATCGGCGCCGGATATCCTCTCCTTCGTAAATGGTTGTCAGTAAATTGTTGGATGTCAACCTGCCTTATGCATTTTTTCAGAATCCAGCCGCGATTTCTTATTTTGCACGCGTAAAATCCTTCCGAATCCGAGAGCTCGAAAGGTAGGGGTTGGTTGTTTCCATATATATAGGTGAAAATTTCCAATTAGGAAACTTTTGACTTGACATATGGAACCTTATATTCTGACCATCCCCAAGGGAGTGGAGCAAAATCCCCTTTTTCAGCACAAAGGCGAAGAGATGATGATGATTCCGGAGGGGAGCATGAAATTTCTTCACGGGGAAAATGAATATGTGATGCACGAAGGGGACTTCATCTATTTCGATTCAGGCATCCCGCACAGGGGTATTTCGATGGGTGAGGACGCCGTCAAGATTTTGATGGTTATTTATGCACCATTGGGTTGAGAAGTCGGGTTTTATGATACAGCGCATCCTATTCAAATTCTCCGGCGCCGAATTTCAGATTCAGGAAATCCATTCCGTCACGAGGTCTTCTTTGCCGCCGCATCTGATTCCTGTGGCAGCGCCGGCCCTTTTAGGCTGGTACGAACAAGTGGGTATATGATAAGAGTTTCTTGGCACCAGCCTAAAAGGGCCTCTCGACAGTCGGTGAAGGTTTATCCAAGATGCGGCAGCAAAGAAGACCTCGTGACTACATTCGAGCCATTGTTTTTGAACAAGATACTATTGAATTTATGCGCGGCGCAAGGCTGCAAATCCGAAACATTACAAATGAACGCGAGAAAATTATGAAAGCAAATCCAGGCAACAAAAGAATATTTACGGCAGCCGTTACCGGGGCCATTCATACGCCAAGCATGTCACCCCATCTGCCGGTGACCGCGGATGAGATTATCGCGGATATCATGTCGGTGTACGAGGCGGGGGGCGCCGTCGCCCATGTTCACGTGCGTGACCAGGAGACGGGTGTTCCCAATGCGGATCAGGAGACTTTCAAAACTATCGCTAGCGAAGTCAAAAAGCGCTGCGATATTATTCTGTGCACCACCACGGGCGGACGACTGGGTGAACCGGTGGAAAACCGGGTTCGGGTGGTTAACTCCCTGAGTCCGGAACTGGCCTCTTTAAATGCCGGTTCCCTAAACTTCGCTCTCTTTCATGTAGCGGATAAATTGACCGATTGGAAACATGACTGGGAAAAAGATTATCTGGCCGGAACCGAGGACTACATTTTTCCGAACACCTTTTACACCATGCGAAAGTTTCTGGAGAACTTTGCCCGGCAGGGGACTAAACCCGAATTTGAGATTTATGATGTGGGCATGATCAACAACGTGGCCCATTTAATTCAGGAAGGTCACGTGAAACCGCCGGTGTATTTGCAGTTCGTGTTGGGAATTCTGGGCGGCATACCGGCATCGGTGGGAAACCTGGTATATCTTCTAAACGAGGCGGAACGGCGCATCGGGGATTTTGCATGGTCCGTCTGCGCGGCCGGACGAAATCAGTTCCCAATGGTGACTCAGGCACTGATCATGGGCGGTAACGGTCGGGTGGGGCTTGAAGATAATCTATATCTGGAAAAGGGCGTCCTGGCGAAGAACAGCGGGGAACAGGTCGCCAAAATCATTCGTATTGCCAGGGAACTGGGCATCGCACCCGCGACCCCTGAGGAGGCAAGACGGATCCTGGGTTTGAAAGGCCTGGATAAGGTCGGTTTTTAGAAAGGATTGGGTTAATGGAAGCAAAGAACACAATACATAGCGTCGCCGTTCTGGGACTGGGGACGCTGGGTGCTCAGATCGCGCTCCAGTCCGCCGCCATGGGATATGATGTTCGGGGATATGATCCGGATCGTGCAGCCTTCGGTCGAATGCTCGAAAACTTCGATCATCTTATTGCAAACGGTTCTTCATCCGGACCCGTGGATTTAGGGAAATGGAAGGATGCCGCGGAGCAAGTGGCACTTTCAGACAGCTTTCGGGAAGCTGTTCAGGACGTCGACCTTATTATTGAAGTGGTTCCTGAGAATTTGGAAATTAAAAAGAAGATCTGGGCGGAAATGGATGCATACTGCTCCGGTGGCGCTATCTTGGCCACCAATTCGTCTTCCATGCCGGTATCCAGACTGGAACATATTACGAAGCGCCCTGAAAGATGCCTTAACATCCATTTCTACCAACTGATCCTGGGACAGAACATGGCTGATGTGATGGGCGGTTCCAGGACGTCGCCGGAAGTTCTGGAAGCAGGAATAAGGTTTGTCAAAACCCTGAATGTGATTCCTCTCAGGGTCAAGAAGGAATCACTGGGATTTTGCTTCAACCGGGTCTGGCGGGCCATCAAGAAAGAAGTGCTGCTCATGTGGGCGGAGGGCATTGTGGATTTCAGAGATGTGGATCGAGCATTTATGGTGTTTGCCAAAACTCCCTGGGGACCCTTTGGCTTGATGGATACGGTGGGCCTCGATGTGATCTGGGACATTGAAATGGTCTATTTCCATGAATCCCGGAAGCCGGAAGATCGACCGCCCCACGCGCTGAAAGAGCTTATTGAAGCGGGCCGACTGGGGATGAAGACCGGTCGTGGATTTTATACCTACCCAAACCCTGAATTCGCAAATGCCGATTTTCTAAGCCCAAATCAATGAGCAACAATCATTCGCCTTGTTCCCCAACTTCTTGCTGCGCCCGGGTGGAATAGACTCGAAGAACTTCAGACCGCGGTACCACTCGGCGTAACTTGCCACTCCTTTCTCCAGACTGATCTTCGGCTGATAGCCCAACAGGTCATTTGCCTTGTTGATGCTCAGTGTACCTCAGATCATGCAGCAACTAATCAACTCATGCCCGACTAATCCCTGAGATATTTTGTAACCAGCATAACCGAGGAATCATCAGGGTCAACAGTTTCTTTAAAACCCAGCCCTTTGACGAACTGAAGCATGCCCGGGTTGTCATTAAGTACGGAGCCATGAATTCGTTCTATGCCGCGTGATTGAGCATGACTTATCAACGCTTTCATAAGTTTGGTTCCAATGCCGCGTTTTTGCCACTCATCAGCAACGACAATCGCAAACTCACAGCTCTTGACATCCGGGTCAATTATGAATCGTGCAACGCCGATTTCTTCTTCATCCATTTCCCCTTTATATAAAATAATCAGGGCTTCCGCGTTGAGAGGATCGGGATTCGTAAGCCTCTCCAGATCTTTTTTGCTCAGTTCTTTGATTGAGCCGTGAAAGCGAAGGTAGCGCGACTCGACTGAAAGTTTACGAACGAATGCTTGTTCTTTGGCGGCATCGCCGGGTGTTATATGGCGAAGTGTTAACTTTTTTCCATCATCAAGAGTCCATGTTTCCGTATTCGCGTCATTGGCCATGATCTGATCCTCGATCTCATAAATTAAATATTTAAACCGATTATGGATTTCAGGATACCAACTATTCTCGGTTCGGGTCATGGGCATAGGCGCTAATAGAGATTGGATGCATGCGGACATCCTTTACCCCCGGCATCTCCTGGACCAGGGCTTTTATCTCATCGGTTAGCTCCGGCTCCACTGTCTCGTTGAATTTCACATCGACTGTCACGACTCCGTCATCGGCATGAACCTGAACCATGGGATAATCATGTACCAGTCTGGCCCTTATCCGGGCAGCCATGACCAGGTTGTCAAGCAACTTCCGCGATTCCGGGGTCGCCTTGAACTGTTCCATTTGCGCGGCCTGGCAGATGAGATAAGACGCGTCGTCCACACTGAGTTTGTGGACGTGCAGTACCATATCGTAGAGACTTGAATCCCAGGTATCCACTCCGAACAGTTGCTTGCTCCACTGTCGCCGCTCATGATCGTCCCGGTGCAGTTGCTTGATCGCTTGCTTCTTGCTCAACCGTTCGCGGGCCATCATCAAAGCCACCCTATCGTCCATATCCGCCAGGATGCGCACCTTGAGCACGTGTGATACCCCGCGCAGGAAAAATTGGCCGGCCAAGCCGTGGTAAATCACATTGTCATTATGAACTTTTTCAAGAATAGCCGCGGCAATATAGGCCAGATAGCGCTCCTTGCCGTAGGTGAAACGCTCTAATATCGAGGGAGCGTCGTGCAGGGCATGTTCAAGTTTGATTTCATTTATGTTGAAATGCTCCGATGCCTCTAAAAGAACCTCGCGCGAGATACATGCGTAGCCGAGAGTCTGAGCGACCTTCTCGGCCACCGCCCTTCCTTTGCTGAAGGAACCGCGAGAAATGGTAATTATGGCCATGAGAACCTCCTTGTTAACAAATGATGTCGGTCATTTTCCGTGATGCTGTTCTCCCGCCAGTCGCTCGACCAGCTGCTAATGACCGCCACCTCTTCGTCGAAAGACCATGCCGGTGAGCATGCCAACCGTCATGGCCACCGCCACGGCCAGCAAGCCGTATGCTACCCCGTGCTTTTTCGCCATACCTTGCAGGACTGCCGGCATCCCTTGCAGCTTGACGTCGAAGGTAGCGGTGCGTTTTTCCAAGATCTTGCCGTTCCGGAGGATCCACAGGGACACATGGTAGGTGCCCGGTTTGATCCTGGACGGCAAATGAAGGCTCGCGCGTGCCAGCATCTCGCCGGAGCCCGGGTTGGTAAGCCGCAGACCGCCCGGATAGAGATGGTAGAGTTTGTCGCGTTCCTTAAGCTGGATGAATTCCTCGAAAATGGTGTCATCCTCCACCGGCTTGAGTCGGCCGGTGAATTTAGCCGCTTTTTCCAGGGCGGCATACCCCCATGGAAAGTCGCGGTTGCCGCGATCGAGCAAAGCCGGGTCACTGCTGAACGCGATATAGAGCAGCGGTGCGTTATCAATATCAACCTCGCCGCTGTTCATCCACAAATCCCAGTGTCGGGACTTGCGCATCATTTCCTCTTCAATCCTCTTGCCGCGGATGGTCAGCACGGCCTGGCTGCCCGCCGGCAGGTTGCCGCTGATGTTCATGTCGGAACCGGAAAACAATGACGAAATGGATATTGACCGCGGCTGTATCGCCAGCGTGCCACCGTCGGCAACCGCCGATGAAATCGATCCCAGCGTTACTATCAGGGTAAGTGCCGCGAGGAAGAGGAGAGATAGTGGGTAGTTCTTTTCGTTCATCTTATTCTCCCCCTTTGAAATCGAGCAGGTAGTGGGGAGAAAGGAGCAGTCCCAGAAGGATTTTCACCATTACCGCCAAAACGATGCAGGCCAGCAGCGTCTTGAGATGATCTGCCTTGAGGCGATGACTGAACCGCGCACCGATCTGAGCGCCTATACTGGAACCGAGCAGCAGCAGGATGGCCAGGGTCATATCCACGGTGTGGTTTGAGGCGGACTGCATGACGGTAACGTTGGCGCAGACGAAGACTTCCTGAAAAAGATTCGTCCCGACCACCACATGCATGGGCATCTCCAGCACATAACACATCAGCGGCACCATTATGAAGCCGCCGCCTAAACCCATGATCGCCGCCAGCATACCGACAAAAGCCCCAACCAGGAAAGGCAGAATAGGAGATAAGGTCACGTTCGACTTGGCAAAATGGGTTTGCCAGGGTAGGGTCGATGTGAACCGGCGAAAGGACGAGATGGGTTTTTCTTCGTCCAAACGACCGTCAGCCGCTTTTTTGCGAGACTGGATGCTCTCTACCATCATATAGGAGCCAACCACGGTCAGCATTACCACATAGGTTATTTTGATGAAAAAGTCGGCTCCTCCCAAAAGACGGAGGGCTTTGATAATCTCGACGCCAATGGAACCGCCGAGGAAACCGCCCAGCAGAAGAATGGTCCCCATTTTCAAATCAACATTACCCATGCGGTAGTGGGCAAAGGTCCCGGAAGTGGTTGAGGCGACGATCTGGTTGGAGTCGGAGGCCGCGGCGATGGTGGGGGGAATGCCGGCCATGATCAAAAGTGGAGTCATCAGAAAGCCGCCTCCTACTCCGGTGAGACCGGAAAGGCTCCCGACCCCCATTCCTAGACCGAGCAACATGAAAATGTTCAGGCTATGCCCGGCAACGGGCAGGTAAAAATTCCAAAACATGATAACATACCTCCTTTATACCAAATGTTATGAAACCGGGAATCCTGGTTGGCAGGCAAAGAGTACTTGCGTCAGTTGGGAGCAGGTTTCGCAGGTATAGGTTGAAACGTTATATGCACTATGACACCACATTCCTCCGTATATGTTATATGGGACGTTGGTTTCAAAGCAACTTACAGGTATTTTTCTGAAAATCCTGCAACTCATCTGAAGCGGCTAAACGATTCACGGCCGATGTTGTGATTCCAAGAAAACGCGCAATCTCAGCACCAGAATAGCCCATCCTTTTAACCGATAGCTGACAAAATATCCTCCGTGATCTAACCACATCCTTCTTCCTTATTCCGGAACGTAAATCCGATATCCCTACTCCCTCTCCCTTACATATTTTCCCAGCCAATGAAATCAAATCAGAAAACTTTTGATTTAATCGAAGGGTCTCTTGCTCCTTTTCCTCCGCATTTTTGATGGCATTCTTTACAAAATCACTACCACCTAATATCCGTTCATCCGAGTTTTTTACCGAAATAGGCCAAAATCGTTTCCCTATCCTGCCATGGTAGCTTGATTGTCCCAACAATTGCTGAATGAACACACCGTTCATATCGCCTCAATTCATTCATATCCTTTACAATCCCTGCCCTTAAAGGATTGAGATGGATATAGCAGGTTAACTCCAAAAGGTAAGGATCATCTTCGCAAAATATGGATTTATATCGGTTTTGAAAGAGATGCCCATACCTTTTATACCGGCGATTATAATTGACAACATAGCCAGTTAAAAGCTTACGCATACTATCGGATAAAGAATCGTTTCCGGTTCTGACCAGTAGATTGTATGATTATCCATAAGAGCCCAAGCATAGATACTTAGGGCTTTCTTTTCACAAAGATTCTCTAAAGGACTAAGAAAATCTTCATGATCATTTTTATTGCGGAATATCTTTATTCCATTTATCCCCCGGCCCATTACATGATGTAAGGCACCGGGTGTATCAAGTCTTGGTTGTCTGGGCATGAAAGAAAGGTATCGCTATTAAACTCGTTCGTCAAGTCGTTTTGGAACCAACGTCCCTCTTCACGTTTAAGGCGTTGGAAGCCATTGAACGTGTGCCTACGGCTTACGGGACGTTGTTGACTAACGTGACAAAGTGCGCAGGCATTTTGTTGTGGATGAAATGAATGAGACCAAGGCCGTAAGATTGCATGCCCAGGCAGGCCAGATTAGATTCTCCGGGCACCTCGCATCATGTTATTGTTCGGGGGATAGAAAAGAGGGATATGGTAAACGGTAAATATGATCGAGACAACGTGGTTTTGCGTCTTGGGGATCTTGCCGAAGGAACCAAAACAAATGTTTGCGCCTGGGTTTTGATGTCGAATCATGTCTTATGTTGAGCTCAACATAATGCGTGATTGGATAAGAAGGCCCACGCATAACAGTTTATCTCTGTCTCGGGGCAGAGAATCTCGAGTCGTTCAATAAAGTCCTCTCGATCCTTATTGTTGCGGAATATTTTCCTACGTTCTATCCCACGAATCATTACATGGTGCAGAACGCCGGGAGCATCCAATCTTGCTGTCCGTGGCATGACCTGATCTTGCCCCTAAATAGTAGCATTGTAAACTGAATTAGTAAAGAGCGGTACTCTTCTTATCCCTCCAGAACAAGATTTGATAACGCCATGCCGATGGTGGCAATCGCCGGAAATACGCTGAACAGGATCAATGCGGCCAGGGTGAGTTTCTTCTGAATGGCGGGAACGATCTCCGCTAAGACTTTTTATCTTTCTAAAGGGCATCAGCATTCCCACCCCTGCGCCGCATATGGTTCCGCCAAGGAGCGCAAATGTAAAGCGGATAGCCTATATAACCGTATTCCTTCTGGAGGATGCAGAATGGACAATGGTGGGTCGGCAGTTCATAAAAGTATAGGCTTATGAATGAAAAGACCGATAACATGGATATGAAAAAGGTGATGATGCTCGCCGCGGAAAAGAGATATCCCCCTTTACCCTTCACATGGTAGTAAACCCCTGAAACCAGCGTGAGGGCCATGCTCGAATAAAACGCGACCTTCATGGGACCGGCCGGAAATACTGGTCAACTCCGATGCGAGACTGGTCCCCTCCGCGCTGAAAAGACTCCCGCAGCAGGATGTAATAATATCCGGCCTGAGCCGCAGGAAATAGTTGGCCTGCAGTACTATTTCGGTGAGGATAAAAGGCGCGAGGATGAGAAGAAAGGCGTATTTCTTCTTGATAAGCGGATAATCATAGGCGCGGTTGTCTGTATAATTCAAGATCAGCCAGAGGCCCGCCAGGAGAAAATTGAACAATTTGAGGAGGAGAGCGGGATAGCCGTAGTCATTGACATAAAGCGAACCGGCCGCGCACATGGCCCCTCAGAAGGGTATGGAGTTGGTCCGCCGTAAAGATATAGAGAAAAAGGGAGAGGATTTCGAAAGCGAAAAGGTACGTGAGGAGGGTGGAAATCAGGTATGTCTTTCTCTCAAGAGCGAGTTGACGTTCACTTCCGCTTTGAATATCCCATTGCCAAAGAATCTGGATGGCATAGGATGAGGCATACAAAACGATAAAACCGGAAATTGCAGAGGACAATGTACAGGGCCATGATGATGGGATGGAAGATCATCGATCCTCCTCATCTATCCTTCCATCCCTTAGGCCAATCACCCTATCCACTACTCCGATTCGCACACAAGCGGATCATGGCTGGCGATCAGAACGGTCTTCTTTTCATCCTTGAACCTTCCCACAATCTCCATGAACTCCCGGGAAAGCGCTGTATCCAGATGCGAGGTCGGCTCATCGGCAACAATCACGGGCGGATTGTTGATAAGTGCCCTCACAATGGCTACCCGCTGGGTCTCACCGCCGGAAAGCCACTCCACCTTGGCACCCGCCTTTTTCGGGATGCCGAAAAGATCAAAGAGATCCATTGCCCGCTTCTTCAAGGAAGCGTAATCCTCCCCCAGGGGATAGGCCGGCAACATGGCGTTTTCCAGGGCGGTAATGCCTTTGATAAGATTGAAACTGTTGGAAAATGAACCCGAATGTTTTTCGCCTTATCTCCGTGAGAAATCTTTCCGGAAGGCTGGTCATTTCCCTGTCAAAAAGCCGGATCCGTCCGGAGGTAGGCCTTCCCATGCAACCGATCAGGCTTAACAGCGTGGTTTTCCCTGAGCCGCTGGGGCCCTTAAATACCGTCACCTTGCCGTTCTCAATGGAAAGACTGACCCCGTGCAGGGCCACAAATTCATTAGGCCTACCCGCGTTAAAGACCTTTCGAATATCCTGAAGCTCAATCACTCCTAAGTCCTCATGACCGAATCAGGGTCGATCGTTGCGGCCCGCCACGAGGGGATGATCGTTGCCACCGTGTAAGGAACGACCGTAAGGAAGAAAAGCGCTATGATCTGGCTGCCGTCTATGTAAGGCCTTGTCTTGAAGTGGGGATAGAGGACGGACCAGCCTTTAAGCACAGGTTCAAAGAGCATGGACGAAGCAAAAAATACATGAAAATAGGCCAGAATGACCCCCATAAGAAAAGCGGAAAGGGAAACGATCATTCCCTCCCAGAACTTCATCAAAAGGACATCGGATGTCTCCCAGCCGATGGCCTTCAGTATCCCGATTTCCCTTTTTTCTTCCTGGCTCAAACCCGAAGCCCGGTCCCATGCGAAGATGATAAAGGCCAGGAGGGCGCCCATGAGGATCACCATCATGACCCCGCCACGCCAATTGAAAATAGCATCGTAGGTCCTCAGGATCTCCTCCTTGAGGATTTGTCTCGAATCGGGGAGAAGTTCCGCAACCTTTACGGCGATGGTAGGGATTTCCCGCGGGTTTCTGATTTCCAGCGTCAAATCGGTAGCATATCCTTTCGGTGTGCCAAAGAGTGTCCTGAAATCATCCTCCGAAATCAGGACGAGATCGGAAGATACCAATGCGGATTCCGGAGAGAGCGTACCGCCGACCTCAAACTCCACGATGTTCCCGTCATGGGCCCTGAACTCCATGGCATCCCCCTCAAAAAGGAGCCTGGTTCTCGACACGCCTTCACCGATGATAATCTTCCCGGGTGTGACCCGGGAATCATCGGAGGCCATCACTGTGTAATTGGCGCCGGAGATAGGGTCATAATAATTTCCCCAGAGGCGCTCTTTTACGGAAATGACGCCCCGGATCTTTCTGATTTTATCCATATCGCTCATGGGAATCAGTTCATGCCGGCCAGCGGCCATTCTCTGGACGATCATGTCCGGCGAACCCTGCAGGATTATCGAGGCTTCTCTCCTGAGTGAGTAGGTGAAGAACAACACCGAGGCCAGAAAAAAGACGACCGTGGTATAAACCAGAAACAGGGCAATGTTTTTCCCCTTTTTTCTCAAAAGAGAAGAAAGGGTAAAGTCGATGATGTTTCTCTGACTCTTAATCCATTTGGCCATTCAATTTCCTGAGACCTTCCGGGGGCGCTACCAGCGATCCGGAAGGAAAATGCTCCAGCGACATGGGGGAATCCTGAAAAGGAGTGTGTAAATCCGCCTGAGATAGATGACGCGTATAGGTGGCCTCGGTAAAGAGACAGAGATCGGTTAACTGGAGCGTATTCAAAAGCTCTGTTTCTTCACCAAAAAATCGGCTCATTGCCCTTTTCCTGCAAAGACGCATGGGCGAAAATCAGAAAAAACGACGGCGATGTTGCACGCGATATAGACCAGGTATAGCGTCGATTTTCTCATAAGCATATTTCAGCACAGTCCTTTGTTATTCCGCGACGTTGCTTATTACATCTTTTTCATTCTCTTCATTTTTCGTTTTTCCCGAATCATCTTAGTGTCCTGATACATGTCTTCATAAGAAGCCTTCATGGCATTGTCAAAACTGGCGATTGCCCCTCCGTTTTCTTCGATAAACTTGTCGGCGTCGGCCTTGTTTTCAAATGCCCACTTACCCTGCTTGGTCATCACTCCCATCTTTTTCCCGCCGATGACCCAGACAGCCGTCTCGGCATCGATGAGATTCTTGTTGTTAAAATCCCCCACCATCATCGCCTTCGGGGTCTTATCGATATTTAAACACAGGTCAACGGCTGCGCAGTGAATACTGCATAGTCCAACGGCCGACCCGTCGTCATACTCGATCAGCATCCTGCTCTGGGCAAATTTCAGTCTGTCCATTCCGCAGTACTTGCAGGACGGATACTCCTGAATGTCTTTCTGCACCATGGCAAAGACCATCGTTGCGGTGAACATACACAGAGCCATTACCAGAACACTTGTTTTTCTTCTTTTCATCTTCACTTACTCCTTTTCCGTTTCCATGTTTACATCCATTTCTACTTAGTCAATTTGAATACCTCGTTCCACGCTCCTGCGTGGGAACGAATCTATTGGGCATCCACATTAAATCTTACGGTTGCGATCTTCCCCTCGTGCTTGATGATGATTCGAATATACCATGGACCGGCCATAATGATATCCATTTTTGCTTCATATTTCTCATTTTCCGGGTCAGCCTTTGTCTTATAGTTCATGGGAACCATTCTGGGCATGGGAGGCATATAATAATTCACCAACACTTGCGCCCCGGTAATATTCTTGCCCGACCCGTCCTTGATGCCGATTTCGATATGATTATCGCCGAGGACAAGGGGATATCTGTCTATTGTCGCTTCCACTTGGTATCCTTTCGCATCTTTTTTGACCGTAAGCTCTCGTGATTCAGCCATGCCCCCTGTCAGAAGAAACAGGATGAATGAGACAGTCAGGATTCTGATGGCAGTGGCCGAGAGGGGCCGAGAGGCCCGTTCGCTGTCGGGAATCACTGTGAGTCCGGGGAATCTGTGGCTCATGTCTTCAACCGCTTCTTCAGTTCAAAGTTCCATTTCCAGATCTGATAAACGGACGGGTATACCAGCAGCTCCAGCAAAAAGGATGTCAATATTCCCCCGATCATGGGGGCTGCGATTCGTTTCATCACATCGGAGCCGCTTCCGACCGCCCACAGGATCGGAATAAGCCCTAAAAAAGTGGTCGAAACCGTCATGAACTTGGGCCGCAGCCGTTTCACCGCCCCGTATCGAATGGCCTCCTGCAGGTCGGCCAGACTGCGGAGCCTGCCTTCGCTCTTTGCCTTCTCATAGGCCAGGTCGAGGTAAAGGAGCATGAAGACCCCCGTTTCGGCGTCCACGCCCAGCAGGGCGATGAGCCCCACCCAGACTCCGATGCTCAGGTTGTAGCCTAAGCAGGTAAAGGAACCAGAAGGCGCCGATGGCGGAAAAGGGCACCGCCAGCAGGATGATAAAGGTCTTGGTCATAGACCGGGTGTTCATATAGAGAAGCAGCAAAATCAGGAACAGGGTCAACGGAACGATGACGGTTAACCGTTCCTTGACGCGCTGCGAAGCCTGGTAGTCCCCGCTCCACATAAAGGCATAACCGGGGGAAGCTTCACCTCTTTCCGCAGCAGGCGATCCGCCGCTTCAATGTAGCCGTTCGGATCGCGATCGGCGATATCGACATACACGTAGCCTGAGAGGAGCCCGTCCTCGTTTCGGATCATGGAGGGGCCGCTTTTCATCCGGATGTCAGCCAAATGAGCCAGAGGAATTTGCTCTTTTCCCCCGAAAGCAGGTACAAGAATCCTTTTCAGCGCCCCCAGGTCGGACCGGAAGCCACGTTTATACCGCACGTTCACCGGATAGCGCTCCCTTCCTTCCACCGTAGTGGTTATGTTGTCGCCGCCGATGGCATTCTCCACCACGGCCTGGGCTTCCCGCATGCTCAGGCCATAACGCGCCAATTCCACCCGGTTCCACTCCACATCGAGAAAATAGCCGGTGGCGGTCCGCTCGGCGAAAACACCTCGCGTCCCCTTGATGGACGGCAGAAGGGATTCGATCCGGGCCCCGATCTTCTCGATGGTTTCCAGGTCCGAGCCGTTGATTTTAAGCCCCACCGGAGTTCGCAGTCCGGTACTCAACATATCGATTCTGCCTTTGATGGGCATGGTCCACGAATTCGCGAGGCCGGGAATGCGGACCGCCTCGTTCATCTCACTGATTAGCTCCTGCTGGGAGATGTGATCCGGGGTGATGTGCCGCGAAGAGTCCCTTCGCCCATTCCGGCGCCCAAGACGAGTACCAGGTATCCGTTTTGCGCCATTCCGACTTGGGCTTGAGAATAATCACGGTCTCCAGCATGGAGAGCGGGGCCGGATCGGTAGAGGTCTCGGCCCGGCCTGCCTTCCCCAGCACGTATTTCACTTCCGGAAATTGTTTAATGATGCCGTCGGTGACCTGAAGCAACCGCTGGGCCTCGGTAACGGAGATTCCCGGCATGGTGGTGGGCATATAGAGGATGGATCCTTCTTCCAGGGGAGGCATAAATTCCGAGCCCAGCTTTAAATAGATCGGGACCGTGGCAAGCATCAGCACCAGAGACCCTGCAATCACCAGCCATCTCCAGCGCAGCGACCAGGTTGCCACCGGATTGTAGATACGGATCAGGAAACGGCTGATGGGGTGTTTCTCCTCGGACCTGATAGTGCCCACCAGAACGGCATTGGATGCCCGGCACAGCCATGCAGGGCGAAAATTAAAATTCTTCATGTGGGTCAAGAGCAACCGCAGGGCAGGGTCCAGGGTAATGGCCAGAACAGCGGCAATGATCATTGCGAGCGTTTTGGTGTAAGCAAGCGGCTTGAAGAGGCGGCCTTCCTGGGCCTCCAGTGTAAGGATGGGCAGGAAAGAAACGGCGATCACCAGCAGGGCAAAGAAACTGGGGCCTGCCACCTGCTTCACGGCACGGATGATCACGGATCGGTAATCCTCCTTTCGACCGGTTTCCTCCCACTGCTCCAGGTTCTTGTGGGTCTGTTCGACCACCACGATGGCCGCATCCACCATGGCGCCGATGGCGATGGCGATCCCGCCCAGCGACATGATATTGGCCGTGACCCCCAGCATTCGCAAGGGGATAAAAGAGAGGAGCATGGCAATAGGCAGAGTGATCACCGGGATGATGGCGCTCGGAATGTGCCAGAGGAAGACGAAAATAACCAGGGCCACGGTGATCAGCACCTCGATGACGGTGGACTTGAGATTGCTGATGGCGCCAAGGATCAGGTCGGATCGGTCATAGACCGGTCACGACCTTTACGCCCGGAGGCAGCCCGGGCTCGATCTCCTTGAGCTTCGCCTTGACCCGCTGGATTACGTCCAGGGCGTTCTGCCCGTGCCGCATGATGACGATCCCGGAGACCACCTCTCCCTTGCCGTCCAG
This sequence comes from uncultured delta proteobacterium, assembly GCA_963747015.1. GTDB lineage: Bacteria > Desulfobacterota > DSM-4660 > Desulfatiglandales > Desulfatiglandaceae > DUZB01. Next base: position 1,821 of record CAVVEP010000019.1, on the reverse strand, counting down.
ATCCGCAACCCCCCTTCGGATATCCGGCCCCAGGACCACCTGAGCGATGTCCTTGACGCGAATGGGCGTGCCCGTATCGGTTGCCGAAACCGCGATGTTCTCGATGTCCTCAACCGACTTGACATAACCCCGGCCTCGAACGCTGTACTCTGTTCCCCCGAACTCGATGAGACGTCCCGCCGACTCGTAGTTGCCGTCCCGCACCGCCTCCACCACCCGGTTGATGGAGAGGTTGAAGGCCTGAAGCCGGTTCGGGTCCACATTCACCTGGTACTGTTTTCCGAACCCCCCGACGGGCGCCACCTTGGCCACACCCGGCACCGCTCTGCAGATAATACTTGAGGTAAAAATCCTGGTAGGTCCGCAGATCGGCCAGGCTGTTCTTCCCGGATTCGTCCACCAGGGCGTACTGAAAGACCCAGCCTAACGGCGTCGCATCCGGTCCGATCTCGGTCTTGGCGCCTTCCGGCAGCCGGGGCAGCACCGCGGAAAGATATTCCTGGGTCCGCGACCGGGCCCAGTAGATGTCCGTGCCGTCCTCGAAGATGACGTAAACATAGGAATAGCCGAAGTCGGAAAAACCGCGGACGGCCTTCACCCTTGGCGCGCCCACCATGGTCGATACAATGGGATAGGTCACCTGCTCTTCCACAAGGTCCGGACTCCGGTCCCAGCGGGAAAAGATGATCACCTGCGTGTCGCTTACGTCCGGGATGGCGTCGAGGGAGATGTGTCTCATCGACCACCAGCCCCAGATGCAGCCGGCGGCGACGAGCAGAAATATGATCGGCTTGTGTTTGACGGAAAAGTCTATGATGCGGTTAATCATTTTTTGCCGGGGGTTGCGACTGGCCGGGGGTCGGCTGTTCTTGAATTTCAGACTTTGTTTCGGAGGCATGGTTATCGGGCTTCACGGTGGCTTCAGGGCCGCGTAACTGCGCATCCGCCGCCTTCTCATCTCTACGGCCGCGGCGGTCCGTCCGGCTGCTCGGAGGATTTTGTCTTCTCTTCTCTTTTGATGCCGAGATATTTAGCGCCGGGGAATCCTCCCCATCCACGGCTCCATTCAGGAGCGGGTCCTTCCTCCCTATCCGATCCATTCCAATCGATGATCTTGCTTGCGGAGTCGCCGAGGCTGTCATTCGATCCGTTCTTTGACTCCGGACCGCCCCCCTCATTCCCCTGGCCGCCTTTGAGACGTGTAAGCAAGTCCGCCCAGGTGCGTTTTATCTCCGGCACAGCGGCGAGGTCCTCTCTTTTCCTTTCCGGCTGTTCTTTTCGAACGTATCTTTCCGGTTCTTTTTCGAATTCCTTTTTACATTCGTCCGAAGAGAAGTAAAAGGTCTCATTCGCATAGGAAGCGATCCTTCCGGATATCTCAGCCTCTTGTGCATCCACATTCCTGCCGCAAACAGGGTCCACGCACAGTTTCAGATCCGGACCCAGGGCGGCGATTTCCATCCTGCTTTCGGAGTCGATGAGGAGTTTATCTTAAACGGCGATTTTTTCTCCGGGGTAGGAGACCGCCCGCGATTTCAACCTGCCGGCCTAATCTCCAGCCTGTCTGAACCCTGCGAGGTTCGAAGGCCCCGTTGCCTGTGTCCACATAGACAATCGCCATCGTCCCTGCGTCGAGGACGGCGTTTGCCGCCACATGCAGGGACGGCGGCATGGTGATGGGAATCTCAACGTCTACAAACATATCGGGCCTGAGCTCATATCGGGGATTGTCCACATCAAGCCGCACCTTGAGCGTTCTCGAGGTGGGATCGAAAGGGGAAGTACCTTGCCCACGCTTGCGTCAAAGGTCTTTCCCATCTG
>CAVVEP010000018.1:0-65554 GCA_963747015.1 uncultured delta proteobacterium | reverse complement strand
GTCTTTTCTAATTCCCCTTGAATCCGCCGGAGTTCATCATTCTGCATTTGCAACTCAATCTGATGGACCTGGAGCTCTTCGATAAGTCCTACATCTTTTCAGGGGACATTTCGGGCAAGGCTTCATTTCTGCGGGCCGCTGTTTGGAGTTCCTTTCCGCCCGCTGCCTGAGTTCGAAAACCTCAAGAGTGCCTTTATTCGTTTTCATCTTCCCTCACTTATCTCTCGGACTTATCTCTCGGACAACCATACAAACACCAGCCTTCTAAAAAGCCGTAGATGGGGCACTGAGACTTTCTTGTATACTTATTCACCCCAACGCCGCCAAAACCGTGCAAGGCTGACAGATCAATCTTGCACTATTTCCCTGCAAATAAGGCATGATGCGGTGGATCGACATTACCTATGGATAATCAAGCCGACGGCCGGAAATGGATGCAGTTTCCTGTGAAAAATCCTAAACCGCTTCTTTCAATTTCTTCCCTGCTTTGAACCTAACGGCATTGGATGCCTTGATTTTGATTGCCTCGCCGGTATTGGGATTCCGACCTTTGCGGGCTTTTCGGCGGATTTTTGAAAATGTGCCGAATCCAACCAGTGTGACCTTTCCGTCCTTTTTCTTCAGCTCTTTCGTGATACTGTCGATAAATGAATTCAGCGCGGCATTGGCAGCGGATTTGGTAATGCCTGCATCTTTAGCCATTTGTCCGACCAGCTCAGCTTTCGTCATGTAATGATCTCCTTCCTTTAGGTTGGTTTATATTTCCGCTTCACAAAATCTTTTTCAAAACACTCTCAAGATCGGCCTTTTGATAAGGCTTGGCCATGGCGCCTCGAAAACCGTGTTCCTCATAATTGGCCATCACCGGGTCATTGAAATAGCCACTGCATACGATGGCTTTTACATTCGGATCGATTTTCATCAGTTCCCGAATGGTTTGTTCCCCACCCATTCCGCCCTTTATGGTAAGATCCAGAATGACCCCGTCGAATGGCTCTCCTGAGTCCATATGTTTCTTGTAAGTTTCGATGGCTTCCACACCGTCCTTTACGGTCTCTACTTCATACCCCAACCGCTCCAACATCTTTTGAGCCAGGATTCTCAGGCTTTCCTCATCGTCCATGACCAGAATTCTTTTGGTTGTTAGTTGACCACTGCTGATCGAAGGTGCAATATCGACACTTTTATGCTTTGCCCTTTGTCTTTTTCGTCTTTCCACTGCAACCGGCAGGTAGATGGTTGCGGTTGTTCCCACACCGGTTGTGGAATTCAACATGATATGGCCACCATGTTTTTCAACAATCGCATAGGCCGTCGCCAAACCCAGCCCCACTCCCTTTTGGACCCCTCGTTCCTTTGTAGAAAAATAGGGATCAAAGATTCTGTTCAAATGTTTTTCTGGAATGCCTCTCCCCTCATCTTTGATGGAGATCTTCACATATTTCCCTTCGTCGAGAGGCGATGTGGAGTCTTTGCTTTTGTCCTCAATAACCTGGTTTTTCGTCTCAATAGCGATTTTCCCGCCCTGGGGCATGGCCTCCACGGCATTTGTAAGCACATTGCTTATGGCGTAATGCATCTGTATTGAATCAAATTCAACCGGCCAGAGATCATCCTGGATGGAAAGGGTATATTCGATGCCTTCGTACGCCTGGGCCTGTCCCCGGACCGCCTTTAGCAAACTCTCGATAGAACCCCATTCTTTCCTGGGGTACCCTCCCTGGGAAAGGGTAAGAAATTGATGGGTCAGGTCCCTTGCCTTGCAGGAGGCCTGTTCAATTTCGTGGAGGAGGTCTGCCATGGCTGAATGGGACTCAATTTCCTCTTGGGCCATGGAGAGGTTCCCCATGATAATGGCTAAAAGATTGTTGTAATCATGGGCAATACCGCCTGCAAGGGTCCCGATGGCTTCCATTTTTTGCGCCTGCAGAAGGTGATCTGCCATCTGTTTCTGTTCGGTAATATCCCTTGAAACGGCTAAGAGCCGTTCGACTTCACCATTAGAGCCCCAAATGGGGCTAATAATCACATCCCACAATCGTGGTGTACCTGTTTCCGTTGGTGAATAACCTTGGAAGTTTCCAATGGCACCTTTGACCGCTGTATCAAGTGCCATTCGTGCCTTGATATCGTCTTTGCCCCGCCAAAAATCAGTCCAGTTTTTTTTGTTGAGATAAACCGTAATGTCTTTAATTTCGAGCTTCTCCTGCCCTCCCTTGTTCATATACGTTAGGTTTCCTTCTAAATCGAGCAGTTTGATACAATCAGGACTGCTTTCAATTATTGCATTTTTTAACGCTTCACTATTTCTCAGCGCTTCCTCCGACTGCTTGCGCTCGGTGATGTCGCGGGTTATGGTCAAGACCATGGATTCATCACCAAATTTTGCCCCGCATGCGGTTACCTCTGCATCATAGATCGTGCCATCTTTGAGGCGATGGACCGTTTCAAATGTCGTTTTGGTTTTGGTAAGGTCCGCGAAATTAGAACGAATCTCTGCCTCAGTCATTTTAGCTTCCCAGTCCCATGTATGCAGATGCACCACCTCTTCCGGAGTATAGCCCAGCATCTCTGCAAAACGCTTGTTGGACTCAACAACCCTGTGTTTCTGATCGATGATTGCTATGCCGTCAAGACTTCCGTCCATGAGAACCCTGTGATGCACCACCTGCTCGTGCAACGCCTTCTTCTCCAGTTGGCTCTCGAATCCCGCTTTCTCTAATTCCCGGACCCGCTGCTCCAGTTCTTCATAGGTTGGTTTTTGGGCCATTCGAAGGACCTCCGAATTCGAAAGGATGGGAAAGACTTATTGAGTTATAGTTGAGCATTCTTGCATCCTGAATCCTTGACGGAAGCCATGGGATGGATAGAGAACCTGTATGCGTAATCCAATCGATTCGGGGTGAGGGTTTAGAAAACCTTCGCCCTGATAACCATCTTGAACCGATCTATCTAAACATCTCTTATGAGAGTTTATCATGAAAAACGCTGGCGCGCATAAAAAAATTGGTTAAATAAACCATTTTGCTGTATTATCATTCATAAGGTGGTCAGCATTTGGAAATATCGGCATAAATAAAAAAAGGCGAAAGGAGGAAGGTCATGGCAAAAGGAAGTACATATAACATAATAGAGTTGATTGGAACAAGTGATGAATCTTGGGAAGAGGCTGCTAAATTGGCGGTGGAAACCGCTGCGGAGACCGTAAGGGATTTGAGGGTTGCCGAAGTCACCCAATTGGATATGACCGTACAGGACGGTAAGGCAAAGAGTTACAGGGCCAAGGTCAATGTTTCATTTAAGTATCAAAAAAAAAGCCTAGCGGAAAGGAGAAAAACCAATCACTTTCGGCATCCGGGCTTGAGAGTGCATTGCCATTGTATTGAACCTTGTTCCCAATGGTTTTCATCCCGGTAACCCAGATTAAGGGGTTATCCGAATGGTGTCTTATTCTTTCACTGAGTTGACATATCTTCAGTATACCCCAAGAAATCAGCCTCAACGAAATGTCGGCATTGTCCCTGGGTAGCTTGCTCCAATTTTCGATGGGTCGATTTGAGGTCAAGAGATTACTTTTTCTTATGGTTTACGAAGCGCGATTTCGTCGCCGCGCCGGAAAATCTCCATTACTTTCCTTCTCCGATCCATTTTTTGAGTGCGGGTAATTCCTGGTCGTTCCATTCCGGGGAAAACCGCAATTTCACGAAATAGGCATAGATTTCATCCATGGCGGCCACGGCCTCTTCAATGAGGAAAATTTTTTCGTAGAAAAGGCCATCCGGGTCGTCTTTCTTGTCCTGCATGACTCGGGGTGTCTTGAGTGTCCTGAAATTCATCCAGGTGGAATCAAGGGTGAAGGACCATTGATTGTCGCCGATACCCAGTTTGATCATGGCCTGCGTGATTCCTTTGCTTTCGGCCAAGGCAAAACGGGCTTCTTTCATGTTCTGGGCTTCCCCTGTGCAGGTGATGGTTTCCACCCCTCTTTCGTTTTCTCCCTGAAGCGTTATGCGGCCATCAAGCCAGAGATCCGCTTTCGCACCTTCTGAAAGGTCGTAAACGCCCTGCTCTGTTTCCGCCCTGAACCACAGCCAGGCCAAAAACTCCCTTCCAAGAAATTCCGTCTTTGTTACTTTTTCCAGCAGTTGCATACCTAATTTTCCTCCGTAAAGTCAGAAGGGGTGAGGGAGTCGAGGAGTTCGGGAGAGGTTCCTTCTTTTTCCAGAAACCGGCTGCCAAGGGTGTAGGGGCAGACCGCCTGGAGATGCAAATCGAATGTCTGAAGAAAAAGCTTCGCGAATTCGTCGCACAGTTTGTTGTTGATGCCGCCGAACAGAACAAAACCGGTGGAATAATTCCAGATCATGTCATAGGTCCTGGCAACGGGAATGGCCCTTTTGAGGAGACGCATCTGGACGGCCTCCTTGATCTCCGATCGTCTTGTCCTTGAGAGAAAATCCAGGTTCTCTTCCTTTTTAATCCGGTTCTCCGCTTCAAGGCAGTGCTGCCTCAATGCCGTAGGGCGGAACTTTTCTTTCATCAATCCGCAGAGTCATGGCAATGTACGGCTCCTTCAAAAATTCGAGGGCCGAAAATCGGCTATCAAACATGTCCATGATGTTCACCCACCCCATGCTGCGTCCTTCCAGGGAGTTTTCGTCCAGATCCCGAAAGAGGTATGGGGAAATCCTTTCAAACAGGGTTCCCAAAAAATTATCTTCCAGCTCGCCTTCCACAATATACCGGGTAAAGCTCCCGGATCCGGATATGAGGCCCATGTACGCTCCTTGTTCCATCCATTTTCGCAACCGTTTCCGGCTGGTGGTTCAATTTTGTTTGTCTAATCAGTTGATCCATCGTCAAAACAGGGGCGAACAGTACCACGTCAAGCGGAAAAATGAAAGGTGGAATTTATATGAAAGGATCAAGTATGAGGCTCGGTTTGTAAATTGAAACAAGGCCGAATTCGTTCACTGGCGTCGCGAATAACGGGGGGCTTTGGGCAAGGGAATCGAGTCCGTCAACAGCCCTGGTCAGTGTTTATACATCAAGTTTGAAACCTATATCTACTTCATTAGCAGGATATCCACCTCGGATTCCCCAATTATGAAGTGGAGGCTCTTTAAGTACTATGAGAATATCATCGCTGGGTATTCCTAATGCTTCGAGCCCGGTCACGATTTCTTTATAGAGAGTTCTCTTTGCATTGATTGATCTACCAGGAAAAACTGTCATCTCGATGGTCAGATAATTATCAGATCTTCCTGAAGGAAATTCATAATTATCCGGATCGATCTCGACAATCCGTTGATTTCGATCATTGTCGGGGATTTTGAAAGCTGTTACCAATGAAGAGTGCACAACATTCAATATCGATTTTCTAAAATCCTTTGATTTTCCTTTTATCATCGTCACAGTGACCAGTGGCATTTCATTTCTCCTAAAGCACTAACGGGTTTTTCACAGGCGCCGGCAGTTTGGCGTTCTGTGCAAAAATGGGTATACGCATCTATTCTTGATTGACCTGTCATCTGCTGCTTTTAGCGCCCCGAATACAGTAAGTCAAAATGTCCCCTACGTTCCCATTCCCCACATCTCACACATCCTACAGAGTTTTCTGATATTTCTTAAAAACTGCCTTTTCCATAAAAAGACCCCACATCCTGGTTTCGGAATCGACACGGGGAAAAGAGATGAGTTTTCCTCAAAGATCACGGATCAAACGGGCCATGCCGGGGGACCCGATTTCCTTTTCAAAGTACGGGTCGGGCCATTCATCCAGCAGCCTGAAACCATGTTTCTCATAGGCACGCTGTGCCGGGGTATTGCCCATGTAGATGGAAATCTGCGCCTGGCGATACCCCTTCTCCCGTCCCAGGTCGAGCACCTTGTCTAACAACCTGTCCACGATTCCTTTTCTGCGATATGCGGGAAGGGTCGCCACACTGTCAATGGTCCATGCCCCTTCGACCGCGGGTGGAATGCAGGCCGTGATCCTTGGGGGTTCCCCTCCGGCCATTCCTTTTGGGGAGACCTTTTTCAGTTTCCCGTACACTTCGGGCAACGCCTCCATGAGTCTTGGGTAACCCAGGAGATCCGGGTCATAACCGCCCAGCCCGGATACGGGGCCTGATTCGGTCACTGCCAGCAGATAACAGGAATGATGAAACAAATGGGGGGTCTTGGTAATCGCCAGAGCCTCCAGAAACCTCAAACAGTCCTCTTCGGGCAGACCAAGGACCACTTCCCATATCCCTCGTTTCACGTGCGCCCTCCCGGCGGTCAATATGAGCCAGGCAAGAAACCGGGCGTCGGTGGTCCCGGCATCGCGAAGCTTCAGATTCATCATCGCTCTCCTTTGAGACAAACCCTTTGCGGCGGACCCGATTTTCCGTTGAATGCGGCGACCAGCGCTTCAGGGGTCGCGATCAAGGCGCGTGCGCCCGAATGCTCCAATTCTTCCTTTGTTCCGTACCCCCAAAGCACCCCGAAGCCGCACACACCATTTTCTCTTGCACCGATCATATCATACTCGCGATCCCCGATCATGGATGCCTCGGATGGGGCGATCGATTCTTTTTTCAGGAGATAAGATATCAGGCTCGTCTTATCATTACGGGTCCCGTCAAGTTCGCTCCCATAGATGCCATTAAAGTAGCGCCCCAAACCAAAATGGTCCATAATCCGCTCGGCATAAACCGCGGGTTTGGATGTGGCCACATAGAGCGAATGGCCATTTTCAAGCAGATCCTCCAGCGCTGCGGGAATACCGTCGTAGACTTCGTTTTCAAATAGACCAACCGATCCGAACCGTTCACGATAAAAGGCCAGGGCCTTTTGACGAAGTGCGCCGTCGTCAGAGGAAAGGAGTTTGGCAAAGCTGTTTTTCAAGGGAGGGCCGATACACCATCCCAGACTCTCCCTGGGCGGTAATTCTTGGCCGAGCCTATCCAACGCATAGGTAATGCATTTTGTGATACCCGGGAAAGGGTCCGTCAGTGTGCCATCCAAATCAAATAATAGATTCATTGTCTTTTGGCCGCCGGCCAGGGTTTTGCCGTTTCACGGCAGCTCCTTCGGCATTTTGTTTCAAATCCGTGTTAGGGCTATTGGAGATTTTCGGGATGTTCATAAAATCATAAAATATCATTCGTCCAGAACTTGAAAGCCATTTTTGTCGGCAATCGCCTGCGAGCTATCCCAAAATCTGGGCCGAAATATCCGAGCACATAACCAACATCCTGCCAATCGTTTTTTTCTTTTCCCACAAGAATTCCATGCCCCGAGTACGGATACTTCTCCAACTCCTTGAGGTCTTTCACTACCTTCGCACGCAACGGATTCAGGTAATTGCCTTACATTAAACCACCAGCTCTGCTGGTGGTAGATGATTATCGCACCAATTAAAGGAGATACGCGTCTTCTGGCACGGAATGGATTTGTAGCGATTTTGGAAAAGCTGCCCGTGTCTACGATGACGGTGATTGTATCCTCTTGCGCATCCGGTAAGAAGCCGCCTCATGATCGCGGCAATGGAAACAAGCCCCGTTCGAAGCAGAATGTGTTCGTGATTTGGCAGCAAGACCCACGCGTAGCATCCGGTCTTGGATTCACGCAGTATATTACCTATTCTGTTCAGGAAATCATCCCTGTCCAAATCATCCTGAAAGATTTGTTTTCGTTCAATCCCCCTGATGATGGTGTGGTGGAGAGCACCTGGCGCGTCGATTCGGGCTTGTCTGAGCATGCTGAAAACATACCAAAAGGAACGGTCGCCATCAATTTAATAATTTTATGGACGTCGGAGCGGCCGACAAGGCTGCAATCCAGCTGGTGGAAGTCCAGCCGTATCAGTTGCTCGTGTCGGATACGTAGCGATACCACATTCTGGGGCAAGTAATCAACCAGACTATGCGTGGTGTAAACGGCCCGGCTGCTATGAAGACTTAGATCTTCAGCGGTGGGTGCAACCTGGGGGTCTATCCGCCGATGGCGATGGGAGCCTGAACATTAGTGAATGACTGCAGCCCCGAGAAAAAATACCCGGTTGAAGTTGCATTACCGGGATAGTTTTGGTGTGCCGGACTTATACGTCTAAGGTGAGGCCGTTGTTCTTCGGGAAGAAGCGAGCAAATGCACCGGAGGGACGCCACGGGGTAGGGGTCCAAGCGCCTATGTAAGGATTGCAGAGATAATGTCGGGAAGGGCCATCTTCCAGCCGGGGCGGAGTGATCCCGCCCTGCGGGACAAAGACCCGCAGTATTAGGTAAAGTGAAGACGGCGGGAGGAATTTGGTTTGGCGCATGAGCCAGTATGAGCGGCGGAAGGGAGGGTAACTCCTCCTGACGTGTTGTGAAACATCACGCTGCAAGAGGTAACGCTTTTTGCAGGCAAAGGGGCTCTCGGCGCATGGCGGTGTTGGAAGGATCCCAGCGCAGGATACAAGGCCTGGATAAGCTGGAACATCAAAACTCCAACGCGAGCCAAGCAGTAAACCAATGCGGCGAGGGGTGTATGTGAGCCTGCACTTAAGCTTCCGCAGTATTGGGAAGGCTGTTTGAGGAAAGCCATGGTCGCCAATCCCGCTTTAGCGGGAGAAATCCGACCGTCAGGGATGAAACGGGGGGCTTACAGACACATGAGTTAAGGTGGAATTAGGAACCCGCCGCACATACCGAAAGGGTGCGTGTCGGAAACTCTGCACCTAAGACTGCGCGCGCTGCACTTCTATCCCGACCCCCAGGCCGTAAGTTAGTTAGCGCTCACCTATTTTCTCATATCAGATCGAACTTAAAATGTCCCGCATTTTCTCGAATCGAACTTTCTTTTTATCGTTCTTCGTCTAAATGTGCGAAGTTAGGACCAAGCCTGATTTGGGTATTACGTCATCTTCCTGCAGAATCAGATGATTGGTTACTGTTGTATGAAAAAATCATAGTACCTTACGGTTGGTTTATGTTAAGTGAAGATCCTTCTTCTGCATGAAATCCAGGCAGGAGTGTAACTTTCGGCGCAGTCAAGTTGACCGTGGCCCCAGTTTCAACCGTTACCGTGCCGCCTAAGGTGATAGATGTGGCATTGGTGCATGAACACGTCTCGTTTTCCGGATATGTTACATTTGTAATGATGCCATCAGAAGGACATTCAGGGCATGACGGAATTGAAAACTCAGCTGTTATATTTTTATTGGTGTTCATTTCCAGGGTGCAGGATACATCGGTTCCAGTGCAGTCGCCGCTCCATTGCACGAATTCCGACCCACTCTCCGCTGCTGCCGTAAACGTCACCGGTGTGCCAACGCAGTATTTCTCATTGCAATCCAGGCCACAATTGATGCCCGGAGTACTGTATACCTTGCCTGTTCCACTGCCGCTCACCGTAACATTCGCATCCACCTGAACCGAACATGCCGGCACGGTACCAGCTTCCGTATTGTCGAGAATAGATCCGGCCGCGGTTTCATAGAAATCATTCGAACCGCCAATCGTATATATGGTACCGGTTGCCTGCACTGCACCATGATACCATTTTTCAGAAAGCATATTGGTAATGGACTGATAGGAATCGTCAGCAGGATCATATTCAATGACGCTATCCGACACCTCCGAGGTGGTTAAGTTGGGATCTGTACTGGTGTATACCCGGCCTCCCATGATATAGAGCTTCCCCTGAAAACCAACCATGGTATGGCTCATGCGTCGCAGGGGCATGTTGGAAAGCTGGGTCCAGCCGCTGCCTGATGAGGTGTACATGGTATATGCTTCATACCAGTAAGGCGGAAGGCTTGAGCCACTCTGCGAACCTCCGGAAACGTAAATCCTGCCGTCTACCGTTGCGGCAGCATGATGATAGCGCCCTGCCGGCAGCGGAGGACCGTGCGCCAACTGTTTTTCTCCGGATTATAAATCTCCACCTTATTGCTGATCACCGTGCTCAGGCTCGGCGGCCCGGGGTCTGGATCTTCAACCCCGCCAATCACCCAGATCTCTCCGTTCAGTTCCGCGACAGCCACTCCTGAGCGCGGAGTGGGCATGGATGCCTTTGTGCTCCATGTATTGCTCTCCGGCGTATAGACAAGAACCGGTGCGCATCTGGATAACCAATCGAGCACCCAGTCGTCGGGCGGCTTTTTATAATACGAATATTGTCCTCCAAAAAACGTACACCTTGCCACTGTAACCCACCGCGCCATGGTTCTCCCTGGGAAACGGCATATCGGCTATCCGCTCCCAATCATTGATATTGGGAATAAATTTTTTCGCGCTCAGTAAAACATCTCCTTCTGGACCATAATACCCGCCGATGGCATACGCGATGCCACCTGCTTCGGCAACCGCCAGCATAGTACGATGAATCACCATGTCCGACTTTCGCACCCAGTTAAGCGGCTGAGCATCGGCACTGCCGGAGATGGAGATAAAGATGAAAAATAAGTTCAACCAGATACCGCAGCCGAGCAACCAGCTTTTAGTCAAAAAAACCCTTGTTATCAAAAATCTCATTGAAAACCTCCCTGCTTGATTCGAAGAAAAGTTCCCCGCCCCTGTTGGAAATTTCCCGTGATGTTATAAGAATTACCTTTCTTGTTGAAACAATATAGAGAATCTCCCACTGTAAGTTATTAAACTAATAAGACATATCTTTTCCAAGTGAGAACTATAGAATGATGTCTATTGTGTGTCAATGGAATATCGACCACAACATATGTGGCCTCAGCTTAGATTGTGGCCGTGCTGAACTGCTGCAAGGCCGGAGGCCGGGCGAGGCCGGGGTCGGACCACGCCATCATATTGATGCTTAAACAGAATCTTCCCGGAAATATTCATTTTGAAGCATTAGACGCTCATTTTCGAGCGCCAAATTGCCCTTGTAAGGTGCCCGGGATTCCTTCAGTTGTTGCTCCCGTCGTCTCCAATCACCTCACGTCCTTTCGCCTTGAACCCAAGCTTCTCTCCAATTGCATCGATTTGGGTATTACGTCTCTATCACCACCATCTCGGACAAGGAGGTGAATGTGATCAGAAGTCACCGTGTAATTGGGTACGCTAAAGCCGTAACGCGTCTTGGCCTCAAAAAGTCACTGGGGCCAACGACGGTGGTCCCTGTCAAACTGGAGGAGGAACTCCTTCTTATTGCATCGATGGGTAATGTGCCACACATAACCCGGTATGTAATGCCGGTTTGCTCTCGGCATCAGGTTTCATCCTTAGAGTAACCTTTTCCAGCCAAAAAACATCGATTTAAGCACCAAAATCAGATCCATTGAACGAACTTTCTTGATCGTATTGAACGACTTGCCTTGGTCCGACCCCGGAGCATCGGAGCACTGTGACCCGCCCCGTGTGCGCGCATCGGAAGTTCTCTTGGGGCAGACCACGCTTGCTGAGTGGGGTGGGGGCTGGGGGAGAAAAACCCCCGGCTACCCGATTCGCCCTTTGTGATACCGGATTAAAATCAGAGACCTACTTCACTGAGAACTTCTTCTACCGCGCTACTTAAAACCCTCATAGTCTTATTCCACCCCATGGATTCCTGCACGCTCCAGTATACATTTCGCTGCCAAGCGTGCTCCGTCAGTCGGTATCTCCGGGTACGAAACCTCAACGCCAAGATTGGCAACAATAGCTTCGGCCATATCCTGAGGACTTGTCGACGACAAGTGCATACGCACTCCGGCTCCGTGACGGGATAGACGGTTGACAACTGTGACCTCCTGTTCGGAATGGTGTTCGATCGGAAAGAACAGAAAGGGCACGCGCAATGCCTCAAGCTCAAGAGTGGTCGTGCCACCACCTTGCACAACTGCCAGATCGCAGGCAGCCATATGCTGCCATAACTGTGGTACCATCGCCCGACGGTCGATTTCTTTAGGTACGTCGAGCGACTTCGGGTTGATACGAGGTCCAGCGACAATGACCATACGTAGGCCGGGTACATGGGCTGTAACGAGAGGGAACGCGCGTCCGCAAAGCTCAAGGAGATCGCGCCCGATTGATGTACCGCCCACAGTACAAATCACGAGTGGTCCATCGTCGTATCCAAGCTTTCGCCGCAAGAAATTCCTTTGAGGAACGTCTTTTGCAATGAATTGTAAAGGGTAGCCAACGAATTCGACGTGTCTCTCAGCGTAACGGCGGCGGTTGGGCAACAGGACACCGAAGGGCCGGTCCGGCAAGTCCTCGATCTCGCCGAAGAAGATGGCGATGTTCTGCCCACGGGCAGTCACGCGCCATTCTTGCGTCCAGACGAGATTGAGCATCCATGCGCCGACCCTCTCGATCATGTTCCCGGATGTGACCTCCAATCCCCAAAAATCGTACATCATTACAAAAGGGACGGTCGTCGGCAACACGCGCATACCGAAAAAATTAGTGACAGGGATCTCGTAGGTTTCATTCCCGACGATGACATCGAAATTGCCTTGCGATGCAACCTTTCCTATCAGACGCGCATTATGAAACCAGGATGTTAAAGCATGGTACACGTAGGCCGTGAGACTCAGGCGACCGTTGCGCGCAACTGTCTCTGCAAGATCAGTTTCCCCCCGATACTTTACTTGTTCGGGCACCAGTCTCTCTCCAACCGCTGCAAGGACATCGGAGGCAGGTGATCCCGCGATCCACACGATTTCTACCTCGGGATACATCCGGCGCATCTCTGCGGCGATCGCAAGATCGCGTGTCACATGACCTAGGCCGAGCGAACCGCTCACGTATAGCACCTTGCAACTCATCTGTATCCTTCGAAGTCCTGTCCTTTAACTCAAATGGTCTTTAATTTACCAATGGAATTTGGGATAGGAATACATGGCAACCTCTTTTTAGATATAGCTCTTAACTATCAGGGCATTTTTTACTTAGGCATATGATTCTGCAAATGTAAAGGACTGTTTTTTGGGGGGGGGGTGCCTAATTTATGATATGATCTGGCAGCAACTCAACAACGACCTTCTAAAGACGGGAGCCGTTTTTAGGACCAATTAATTAATATTTTCTTTTGATGCATTGAAAAAGGCGGGTGGCATAGCGCAGCTTCGTCTTGACGCATGGAATTCTCCTCTCTATACTGTTTAATAATTGTTCTTATACAGGAACCAGCTCATGGAGGATGCGATGGCAAACAACGGCGGTGGTTTTGATTTCTTCAAGGGATTCTTGTTCGGGGGAGTGTTTGGCGCGTTGGCGGGACTTTTGTTCGCGCCCAAAAGCGGAAAGGAAACGAGGGACGATATTCGGAAGTATTCGCTGGAACTGAAGGACAGTGGTCTGGAGAGGCTCGAAGCGATGCAGAAAAGAGCGGAAGAGGTCCTGATGGAAACCAAAAGACAACTGGAGGAACTGAAACAAAATGTGGCATCCGCGGCCAAAGATACGGCGGCAGCGGTCGGTTCGCAAATGAAAGAAGGTAAAGCGGCGGTTGTCGAGGAGAAAGGCAGAATAAAAGAGGCCATAACGGCGGGCGTTACCGCCTACAAAGAAGAAAAATCGAAGAAGACTGAAAAGACGGAGTAGGCGCCTATGGATATTTCAATCAGCGTGACCTTTATTGCGATCTTCCTGTTCATTATCACGGTTTTCCTCGTTATCTTTCTTATCAAAGCGATCGGCGCCTTCACGGAAGCGCAGAAATTCATGGAGATGATACGTCTTCAAACGCCGCCTCTCTTGCATGATGTGACCCAGATCATGGGGGAGGTACGCTCCATGGTGAAATCCGCGCGAAAAGGGGTGGACACGGTGGAAGCAAGCCTGGTTCATGTGCAGGAAACCACGCGCAACATCAGGGAATTTGAGGCCATGATCCAGAAACGTGTGGAACAACCGCTTTTGGAAATCGTCTCGATCCTTTCCGCCTTTATCAAAGGAGGAAAGGTTTTCTGGCGGAGCCTTTTCAACAAATAACCCCGAAGACGCTATTTTGTGCGATATTGTTCGGCGATTTTTAAAAAATTGACAAGGTACGGGCTGCTCTGGTTGTAATCGTTCACCACTTCCGCGTAAAACTGCTGGGAGTAAAGCGGCCTCTCCGAGCTCTTCAGTGCCTGGATATAGGATGTCTTTGCAGTGGTCCGGAATTCCTTGTATCTGACGTCCCGCGGAAAAAGCGGGCTGACGGCCCAACTGTGGATCTCCACCGCCTTAAACGGGTTCGGCAGTCCCCGATAGACGGGATCGCCTGCATACTCCGGTAAAATTTCGACCGGGACGGGTTTTTCCCCCCGGTTCAGACGAAACAGGGTATCGTCGAACCATCCCATCGGGCGGGCGAAACTGATCCCGTAAGCCATGGCGTAAAATTCATGGCCTGCACAGATGCCCAACATGGGGATGTCGTGAACTTCTCGAATGATCTCGAATTCCCCATAATACTCAAACATGGGCAGGTAGGGAAAGTCCGCGTTATTCCCGCTTAAAATGATGGCCATCGGCTTGTTCCCGAGCGCCCGAAGCATCTTGAGCGACACGTTCTGGTGCGCGACGGTAACGGTTGGAAACCCTTGGTTTTCAACGAAACGGGCAACCTGACTGTAGGTGAATCCGTTCATCTGGTTGCCCACAATGAGCACATAGTTGCCATCGGGGACCCGGGGAAGTTCCGGTTCTCCCTTTACATAAGGAATGAGCGCATTGATCCGGGCCTGGAGAGCGTTCTGCGAATAGATGACGAGACGGTAATACCGGGCATTGACGGGAATGAAATCCAGCGTGTTTCTGCAGGTGTCATTGTTCCTGACTTCCGTTCCCTCAATATTGGTCCAGGTGACGGCATCGTTGCTCGATTGCCATACGAAATGGGTGAGCCATCCGGGGGCAGGCGATGATTTTCTGTTTGAGAGCATCCAGAACCGGGTAACGGGGGTTGGTTTCCCCATGTCCAACACGACCCAGCTATTCGATTCTCCCGCCGCCCGCGGTGCATTGTTCCAGTAGGTGACCTGGCCCGTGTCGGTCCAGTCAATCATATTCTCGGGGTTTTCTCCGCTCGACGCACTGACGCGAAGAACGGGAGCGCGCAAAAAGCCGGAAAAAGAACCGGAATGGGCTACATCCACGATAAACCTGGTTTGTATCCATTCGCTGAAATGTCCCTCAGTGTCTACCGTTCTCGCCCTCCAGTAGTATGTTCCATCCTTCAATTCATCCCCGGTCTCCACCTGTTTTTCGGAGATGTACCTGCTTTGTTGTCCAATCCCTTCGTATCGGATCGTGCTGTCTGAAGGAAACTCGGGATCAGGGGATATTTCGAAAGTCAGGGTGTAGGGTCTCAGCATGCCGTCGGGATTTTCCACGGAAAGGATGGGGCTCCTGTTGGTGAGGATCATATCCAGTTGCGGGTTGCCGTCAAAAGACGGGGGTGTAAGATCCTTTCTTTCCCGAACGACTTCATCATTTATGATTGTGGACTGATATTGATAAAAGGATTTGGAGCAAGAGGTGAAACCCAAGGGAAATAGCGATAAGAAAAATGAAGGCAATAAGGACTTTGACACGGTAATCCATGGATCTCTTCCTTATGACAAAGGATTTTTCCAAAATATGCATCAGGGATGTATTCCTGAACAGATCCTTAAAACAAATGTGACTGAGAATCAAATCATTTCTTTTTTTTGCTCTTTGCGCCGGATTTTCCTGTCTGCGTGCTTTTCATCGCCGCCTTTCCCGTCTTGTTTCCTTTTGACACGGTTTTCCCGGCTTTAGCGCTTTTCGTCGCAGGTCTTCCGGCTTTGCTGCTTTTTGAGGCGGTTTTTCCAGTCTTTCCGCCTTTGGTTTTGGGTGCTTCCTTTTTCTTATAGTCTCCGATAACGGTCTTTAACGGGCACACGGAGAAAACGGGGCATTTTTTACAACCGACCGCGATTGCTATGGGGCATAGTGTCATTTTTTTCTCCTTTCATGAGCCGCAACATTTCTTGTATTTTTTGCCGCTCCCGCAGGGGCACGGGTCATTTCTTCCGATTTTCGGGCCTTGCCTTATGGATTGCACCGGTTTGGGGGCATGGCCGTCCTTAAAGTACCATTGTCCGTCTTCCCGTATGAATTCCGCTATTTCATGATGGTTGAAAGGGTTTTCTTTCTTTCGGTATCGGGCGATGAATTCCACGGTCCCCGCCTGGTCGTCGGGTCCACCCTCCTCGGTCTTGAGGATCTCCAGCGACTGCCAGTCCAGATTCTTCGCCCAGTCGGCGCCTTTTTCCTTCTTATAGTCTTTTCTCTCGGAAGGGTGGAGAGAATTGTACAGGTGGTCCAATTCCTTTTTTACATAGGCCGTGTAGCGGGATCTCATGAGGGCTTCGGGGGTCTCGGCATTCCGGGTTCTTCGAATGATGGGTTCGCAACAGTCGGCATAAGGTTCGCCGCTGCCGCAGGGGCATGGTTCCATAGTGTTCTCCTTTGATTATATTCTATATATACTCCCCCGCGTACTTCCTTACGGGGTGACCGTCCAGGACATGAAATTGTCGAATCTTTTTCATCGTGACCGGGGAAAAGATTCCAATGGGCAGAAAGATGATCTTCTTCCCCAATCGCGCGGCCATGCTCAGACACCAGCCCGAAGGGGGCGTGGCCGATACATAGACCACATGCTTTTCAACACTGTAATCAAGGGCCGCAAGGAGAAGCCTTTCGGGCTTGTTCCTGGCAAAGGAAAAAAAAGGGTCTCTCCATATGTCGTAAACGCGGAGGGGAGGGTAGGTGAGCATGAACCCCCCGTACTGACATCTTGAGATCCCGGGGCCTTCCATGACCTCTCCGGCAGGGGTGCTGTAGAAAGCCATATCCGATTCCTGGCTGTGCTCTCCAAGCCAGGTCACGCACCATGGAAAGTTTTCCTCGTGGGCTTCATCCGGCATATCGGGGTCGAAAATCACCACCACCGAACCCACTTTTCCTTTCAAGGGGTTTTCCGCTCTTACGTAGAGTTTGCCCGTTGTCCATTCCCGGATCGTCTCTCTGATATCAATGCCGTCGAGCATGGAACAGGTGAACGGCTCGATCCGGATGTTTTCCTCCGCCTTGATCTGAAGTGCTTTCTTCTTCAGGTGCTGTCCGTAGCCTTCAATTACCAAGTCTTCGGGAGGATAGGAACAGATCGCCAATCCCTTGAAATCCTTTTGCCATTTTTCAGGGTCGCGATCTTTTCGCTTTTTTCTGACCGGCACCGGGACCAGTCTCCTGCGCATGGTTTTCATCTGCCTGTGAAAACGGATACGCCTCCTGTCCAGAAAAAGATCCTCTCCCTTGAGGCGAAGAACGGGAAGCCCGGGTTCTTCCGTCTGCCAGGGATATTCACTCCCCTTTTCCCATATCTCAAAAGCGAAATTGTCATCGGCGGCGCCTCTCGCGGCCACGATGAGCTGGTAAAAATCAGGAACCAGAGCGCCGGAGATCAAGGCATAATTCCTTGAGAACTTATGGAATATTTTTATCTGGTTATGGGAAAGCTCCTCCTTGCTGTTTTTCCAGTAGCCCTTTCTTGCCGCCTCGATAAGATCGCCGTGAATGCCGATCCTGTCAGGTGTTTCTTTTTCGGTTCTGCTCTGCTCATAGGCGCCGGCGAGAAAGGGCATTTCGCCCATGATTTCCCTGCTCGATTCCCTGTGAAGATGCGCAAGCCCCACCCCTTTTCGAGTCTTTCGCCCGATGACCTGCACCTGCGGGGTTTTGAAACACTCCAGAATCCCGGAAATATGAAAAAGCCCTCCCACAAAAAGGACCCGCTCTCCGTTCCTGCCTAATTCCAGCAGGGCATGCGCGATGGTTTTTTCTCTGAGTGTATCCTCGGGAGAACGGTTGCGGCGCCTGTTGATTTTGAGATAGGCATTGCAGTAAGAGAAATATCCTATCCTGGTGACGGCATAGGGATCGGGCATGGGAGAAAAATCAAGAGGATAGCCTTCCGTGTCCCGGTCCACAAAATGAACGGGAATGTCGTTTGAAAGGGCAAGCCGGATGGCTTCGACCTGACCGTCCGTGGGTTCCAGCGGAAGATAGATAAAGGTTCCATCCTTTTCTTCATAATGGACCACGGAAAGGAGAGGAAGCCTTTTCACTCCTTCCAGGATCTTGTCTTTCAAGGTGTCCGGATATTCTACCGCAACATGTTGAGGACGGAATTCTTCGAACGCATTCCTGACCTCAATGGCGAATTCCATCCTGTTATGAAGGACGGGCGCCATGCGGATATTTTTCCACTGAATTTTGTCTTTACTGGTCGGCGCCATCAATCAGCTCGGAAAAATAGTCGGATGCGGAACTATCCAGAATCATGGAAGCGGCCTCCTTGAGGAATCGCGTTGTATCGGGCGTTCCATCCCGGTCATTCTCCTCATTTTCAAAGGCGGAGAGTCGCTTGAGTGCGTAACGGGCGATGTTTATGCCGTCTCGTACGGAATATCGTTCGTCCGCGCCGTGCGCGGCCTGGAGAAAATCCACCACATAATCCAGGATATCGTCATCCGCAAACGGAAGGTTGCTTTTCAAAATCAGAAGTTCCTCTTCTCTTTCCGGAAAATCGAGATAGATCCGGGGCTGAAGTCTGGAATGGATGTATTCGGGCAGTTCAAAAGTGCTGGCATCATCGTTCATGGTGGTGCAGAAACGAAATTCCCGATGGGCCTTGATCTTGATTCCCGCTACAATGGATTCCACATACCGTCTGCTGTCAAGGAGGGGAGCAAGGGAAGCCCAGCTCTTTTCGCTCATCCTGTTCCCTTCATCCACCACGGCGATGCCGCCCTTGATCATGGCGGAGACGACCGGACTCGCCACATATTTTATTTTCCCTTTTTCCGAAATAACGGGCGTGATGATGAGGTCTTCAGGCCGGGTGTCCATGGTGGACTGAAAAAGGTAGACCGGTCGATTCAGCGAGCGGCCGGCATGATAGGCCAGGGTTGTCTTTCCTACGCCGGGTTTGCCCACCAGCCTGGGACTCAGCGCAAAATCTTCGTCTCCGATAACCAGCCATGCGGCCAGGACCTGTGTAATCAGATCTTGCTGGCCAACCCAGCGCATGGGCACTTCATCGGGTTCGCTCAGGTGGAGTTCCACTCCGTCTATAATGACTTTTTCCAACGTGTTTTTGCCTCCTCATTTCCACGCATTGACTCGTTGACAGGCCGTCAAAACGTATTTTATCGTATCCTATTCAAATTCCCTGGCAGCGAAATACAGCATCGGGAAACCATTCCGTCATGAGGTCTTTTTTGCTGCCGCATCTGATTCCTATGGAGCGCCGGTCCTTCCATGCTGGTACGGAAAGAATCGCTGGGAATCCAATAGGTTTCGTTGTACCAGCATGGAAGGACCTCTCAACGGTCGGTAAAGGTTTATCCAAGATGTGGCAGCAAAAAAGACCTCATGACTCCATTCTGCCGGAATTTTTGAATAAGATACGTGAAAATTCTTTCAAAGGTGCTTTCTTACAGGAAATGCATCCCGAATTCAAGCGGGATAAATATTCCGCGATCGGAAGTTACGTCCGGATCTTTTGAACCGCCGCAAGAGAAACCACGCTCATGCAGGCGCCGGCTACAAAGGGAATGCGGTAATCGACCATCCACAGCATGCCTCCGAGGGCGGGAAGGAACACCGCCGCAATATGATTTATGGTGAAACCCACCGCCATGCTGGGGGCGATATCTTTGGGGTCCCCCACTTTCTGGAAATAGGTTCGGATGGCGATGGCAAAATTGAAGAAGATGTGGTCAAGGATATAGAGAGCGCCAAGGAGTATCTTGGTCTCCACCATTGCATACGCCAAAAAGATGAATATAAGACTAAAGTATTCCAGCGAGAGCACTTTTCTCTCTCCATACCGTATGATGCTTTTGCCGATGAACGGACTGAGAAAATAGTTTATCACATTGTTCATTACGAACAGGATGGTGACTTCGTGAACCGTGAAATGGAATTTCTTGACCATGAGAAATACGGCAAAGGCTATGAATATCTGGCGCCTGGCGCCCGCCATGAACGAAAGGAAGTAGAAAAGCCAGTACTTTTTTTTGAAAACAAGGCGCTTTCTCTGGGGAATGATGGTTTTGTCCAAAGGATTCTGCAGGAGTCCCCAGATGCCTGCCGCAAGAATGAAGACGCCTACGCAAAGGTATGTCTGGGCAAAATCCAGGAGAGTGGAGAGAAGATAAATGGCGATGCCGATGGCAATGTTGGATGCCGCGGCTATGCTGCGCAGTTTTCCGAAGACCCAGGGAGACCTGGTCTTGTCAAAGTACTGGAGGGTGAGGGATTGGTTGGTTGTCTCGTAATAGTGAAACCCGAGGCTGAAAATCATGGTAGTAACGATCAATCCCGAGCGTGAAGGAAACAACCCCGTTGCCCCCAGGCCCAGACCCAATGTGACGATGGAAATGGCTGAAAGACGGTGCTCTTTGATGAGCAACATCACGAAGATCGCCAGGAAGGTAAGAAATCCCGGTATTTCCCGCACGGATTGGATGATCCCGATGCTTTCCCCGGAGAGACCGACGTTTTCCACGGCAAAATTGTTGAAAAGGATCATCCAGGTCTGAAGACCGACCGTTGAACTGATGGTGAGAACCAGCAGGAACCGGTACATGGGATTCTTTTTTATTCCATCCATAGAAGACCTTTAAAACCTGTCGAAAAAATCCGGGAAAATTGAGAAATGCCGTATCTCTTTTCTTCGGATTCGGAACCGCGGATTCCTACAACGCTTTTTTGCCGCACCGCCCTGATGTAATCAACCATCAGAAATACGGATCTTTTTCATCGGGAAGAGGAAGTCGCCAAGACGGCATAACTCTTGCTATTAACAGCGCATGGCCTTTGCTCCGTAGGTCGGGAAAGAGGCGCATGCAACGCTCTAAGAACTACAGGGGCGGGTTTTTTATAGGCACGCATTCGTGATTATGGATGAAAACAATGCGAATTACCATCTCTTAATTACAAGGAAAAAATAATAATGAATATAATTGTGGCAGATAAATCCTTTTCCGAAAAGGAGGGCGAATTAGACGAACCGCTGAAAAACGGCGTTTCCGAGACGCCCATTTCCAGGTCTTCTATTTCCTTCCCCGGCCGCAAACACGGTATCCATGATCCGGCCGCAAAGATCTTGATCCTTGTATGTGTGGCGTTTATCGTCAGTTTGGTCTTTATACAGAAAGGCTCCGGTCATCTGGTCTTCTCGGGTCCGTTGGGAAGAATGCTGCTCGTGACTTTCAAGGTCTCGCTGGTCCTATTCGTTTTGACCTTGATTTGGCGCGTGGCGTTGGTGTTGAAATATCGCCCTGCGCCCCTGTGTTTGGACGAAAAATTGCCTACCTGTGGCGTAATCGTGCCCGCTTATAACGAAGGACGGCAGGTGCTGGATACCCTTCGAAGCATTGCCCAAAGCGACTACCCCGCGGGAAAGCTGAACATCGTCGCCGTTGACGATGGCAGCAAGGATGATACTTGGTTCTGGATTCAGCAGGCGGCGCGGGAGATGCCGGGCCGCATCACGCCGATCCGCATGCCCAAAAACCAAGGGAAGCGGCGTGCCCTTTTTGCCGGCTTCAGACATTGCCGGAGCGAGATTTTTGTCACCATTGACAGCGACTCCCAGGTTGAGCCTCAAACCATCCGCTGTCTGGTGGCCCCTTTCATCCAGAATGAAAAGGTGGGCGCGGTGGCGGGAAATGTGAGGATTCTCAACCTGAATGAGGGTGTTATTCCGCGGATGCTGGATGTCAATTTCGCGTTTTCCTTTGATTTTTTAAGGGTCAGCCAGAGCATGGTCAACACCGTCATGTGCAGTCCGGGGGCCTTGTCGGCCTATCGAAGCGACTTGGTGAGACAGGTATTGCCCCAGTGGATTTATCAGAAGTTCCTGGGGCGTCCGGCCAACATCGGCGAAGACCGGGCCATGACCAATATGATTTTGAAATTGGGCTATTACGTCCATTTTCAGAGTACCGCGGTGGTGTACACCAAGGCGCCCACCGGGTACCGGGGCTTGTGCAAGATGTTCCTCCGCTGGGCCCGCAGCAATATCCGGGAGACCCTGGTGCTGACGCGGTTCGCGTTCACTCCGTTTCGAAAAGGACCCATGCTGGGGGCGCGCATCAACCTGCTGTTGGGTCTCATGAGCCTGACCGTGGGCCAGTGCATGAAACTGGTCCTGCTTGGATGGCTTGTATCCATGCCGGAGATATTGGGCATGCGGATGCTGTTGGGCGCGGTGTCGGCAGGCCTCCTTCCCTTTTTGTTTTTCATCTACCGCTATCGCAGCAGCGATGCTTTATGGGCGTTTGCCTACAGTGTTTTTTCGGTAACGGGCTTGTGGTGGATTGCCCTTTATGCCTCGATCACGCCCCAGAAAACCGGCTGGTTGACCAGAGAGCTGTCTTCGGGCAACGTGCATTCCATGCCTGTTTCGCCAAGACCTCTGACGAATTCTCCCGGAATCCTGAAAAAAGCGGCATAAAGGAGACGGGAAGTAAACCGGGCGCATCGGAATACGGGAACATCCCGATCATGGATCAGCCGTATCCTATTCAAATTTCCTGGTAGCAAAATAATGACCCGGAAAAACCATTCCGTCACGAGGTCTTTTTTGCTGCCGCATCTGATTCCTATGGCAGCACCGGCCCTTCTATGATGGTACGGACAATAGGATTTAACGCAAGGGGTTTCGTTGCACCAGCATAAAAGGGCCTCTCAACGGTCGGTGAAGGTTTATCCAAGACGTGGCAGCAAAAAAGACCTCGTGACTCCATTCCTGCCAGGATTCTTGAATAAGACATGATCAGCCGATCTTTTGATGTTCCTCTGAATTCCTCAATTGCCATGCCGCAAAGGCCAGAAGAATGGAGATGGCTCCGATGAAATACCATGGAAACCAATCCATGGACTGCATGAAGACCCTGTTTTCAAGTTCCTGTCCGACAAGGGTCGCATCCGTTTGCGAGGCGCGGGATCGAAGCATGCTTAAAAGCAGGGAATAAGACAAGCCGATAAGTCCGTAGGCCAGGTTATAGGATAACCCCTTGAAACTCAATACAGTGGCTCGCCGGGCGGAATCGGTTATCCGGTTCAGATAGTGGCTTACGAAAAAGCTGAGAAAAAACATAACACTGGAAAGCAGGATCATGGGAATCAACCCCAGGATGGGAAGAAACATTGTGATTCCCAGAAATCCTGCAAGGGTGATAATCGCCATGATCCCCAGATTAAAGGCGGGGGTATGTTTCGCGGCAAGTTTCAAAGCGAGGCGAGGGATAAAAAGGCCCAGGAGGGCCAGACCGGACCCAATCACGCCGAACAAGGATTCCGGCAGGTCGATCAGCCTGTAGTATTGGCTGCTCAGCGTAATCATCATACGGAGGACATGGTCAAAGATCAGACCCGTTGCGATAATGACGAGGGCAAAGGGGGTTTTCAATATCCATGCCCCTGCCCGGAACGTCAGTTTCAGGGCGTTTGCAAGGGATTGGGCGCCTTTTTCTTTGAAGTCCTTTCCCGCTGATTCTTGAGGCGTGAGTCGTTTCATGGCCAGAGTAATGCAAAGGGTTGCGATCGCCGAGACGAGTGTTAGATAAAGGGGAAATCGCAAGGTTATCTCCTGGGTCAGAGAGATCTTCATGCCCAACCAATCCGCCAGGTGCTGCAACAGCGCGGGGTCATAGACCGCCGCCCCCAGGCTCATGGCCACAAAGAACCCGATGGAACGAACCCCCATCTGCCTGACCAGGACCTTGCCCCAGTCGTTTACATCCCCTTCCTTTTTGAGTGAGTCGTACGCCAGCGATTCATCCGCGCCGCTGGCTGCCGCCTCGGCGCTGCCGCTCAAAACGCGATTGGCAAGAAAAATAAAAAAAAGGAGTCGGGGATTTCCCAAAGGGGCGAAACAGAGAAGCGCTATCTCCACCACCATGCAGGCCCCGGCAAAGACGAGCAGGTTTTTCCTGCCGATGGTGTCGGCGAGCGCGCCGGAAGGTACTTCGAGGACGACGATGGTCATGGCCCACATTACGTTGAGCAGGGCAAACTGTTCGAGTGTCAGCCCGAAGTCCAGAAAAAGGATGGCGAAGACCGGATAGTAAAAACGGAAATTGAAAAAGACCCGAAAAGCTATGAAGAGCCGGATGTTCCGTATCTGAAAGGGGGAAGTTTCACTGGAGTTCCCTGAAAGAGTTCCAACGTTCTGTTTTATTTCCACTCAACGACTCGACTTGACAATCATCTGACGGTTTTTCCACCAAAGGGCTTTTTACCGCAACACACGGAATACCCCCACGGCCAGTGTGGAGGATGCCACACGTGGCAAGAGAGAGGAAAAACCGGAGAAGGGCGTGCATGATCAGAATTTTTCTTCATAGAAGGAAACCCCGCCGAGGGCCATGACGGTCCAGATGGCGCGGTATTTCCGCCAGACCAAGTCAGAGGGCCTCCTCGATCGCTTTTCCCATTTCCTTTGTCGTTGCTTTTCCCCCCATATCGGGGGTTCGAAGGGCAAGGTCCTCCAGGACCTCTTCAATGGCCTCTTCAATGGCTCGGCCCGCCGCCGGATGATTCAGGTGGCTGAGCATCATGGCGCCGGCCCAGATCTGCCCGATGGGGTTGGCGATGCCTTTCCCCGCAATGTCGGGAGCGGAGCCGTGAACGGGTTCAAACATGGAGGGATATCTGACGGGTGGGATCGATATTGGCGGACGGCGCCATGGCGATGGTTCCGGCAATGGCCGGGCCCAGGTCGGACAGGATATCCCCGAAAAGGTTGCTTCCCACCACCACGTCGAACCAGTCCGGGTGAAGGACAAAATTGGCCGTAAGGATGTCGATGTGGTATTGATCCGTCCGGATATCCTGGTATTCGGAGGCCATGCCTCTGAATCGCTCGTCCCAGTAAGGCATGGTGTGGATGATTCCGTTGGACTTGGTGGCGGAGGTGACATGTTTGGCTTCGCGGGAACGGGCCAGCTCAAAGGCATAGCGAAGGATCCTGTCTACGCCCCGTCTGGTAAATACCGATTCCTGAAGGACCAACTCGGCATCGGTGCCCGAATAGAGTCGTCCCCCGATCTGGGAGTACTCGCCCTCGTTGTTTTCCCGCACCACCACAAAATCGATGTCCTGAGGTCCGCGATCCCGCAGGGGGGAGGTAATCCCCTTCAGCAATCGAACCGGACGCAGATTGACATACTGGTTCATCTCCCGTCGGATGGGGATCAGGAGCCCCCACAGGGAAATATGATCGGGAACTGCCGGGAAACCCGACCGCGCCAAGGAAGATGGCATTGCATTCCCTGAGCTGATCCATTCCGTCCTCCGGCATCATCCGCCCGGTAGCTGCATAGGTCTCGCAGCTCCAGGGAAATGTTCTCCATTGGTAGCTGATCCCGAATTTCCGTCCGGCCTGTTCAAGCACCCGTATCCCTTCGGGAACCACTTCCTTTCCAATGCCGTCTCCGGCAATGACAGCAATTTTGTAAGTCTTCATCATTTAATCACGGCATATTTCGATGTTTGACCGCGTGGGGTTTGGAAAAGACGTTCTTCACGCTGTTCCGATGATATAGGTTTGGTTTCTAACATGATACTGTTTTTAGGATCTGGAGAACTATTGTGAGCATGCCGCTTGGGCGTCAAGACGTCGTTGACGATTTTTATCCGTAGCCGGCTCACATCCGCGGTTTGAGTGTTTGCGCGGAAAAAGGAATAGATGGTGATTCCTCTGGATGCAGGAGCACTCCTGCAGATCAGTAGATCAGGTTCGTCCGTATAAATCAGACGAAGGTTACTCCAAGAACAAGCGCTTATATCCAGAATCCTGACGCCTATGCCTGAAACCTATAACTTGAAATCTCCTCCGTGCTGGCTATGAATCGTTTAAAGGTTAAGGTCCATCCATCAAGGATGGGGTTTCGTTCGTGCTTTCAAAATAGTAATAGAGCGCCATCTTGAAAAGTAATCTTTATCGGGAAGTTTTTGCCAAACGTGAATCAAGAACATCTCAGCAACCAGGAGATTCCGCTCTCCGCGGCCCTGTTTACGGGTTTTTTGTGCATGTTGTTCGGCGCCAATGCCGTGGCGATCAAATACAGCCTCTCGGGGATGGGGACGTTTACCGCGGCGGGGCTCCGTTTCAGCATCGCCGCCGCGGCGATTTACCTCTGGGCCAGGTTTACCGGGCGGCCCTTTGCCATCAGAAAGGGACAGGCCTTTCAACTCCTTATCATCTCGGTTGTATTTACGCTCCAACTGGGGCTCTTGTATTCGGGGCTCGGGAGGACAAGCGCTTCACGGGGAACGCTCATGATCAACCTCCAACCTTTTTTCCTGCTGATTCTGGCCCACTGGTTTATTCCCGGAGACCGGATAACCAAAAAGAAGATCCTGGGCCTGACCATGGGAATGGCGGGAATGGTCCTGGTTTTTTCAGGAAAAAAGGGGGTTGCTTCCGACGTTCAGATCGGTGATGTCATGGTCCTGGCCAACGCCTTTCTCTGGGCGGCAAATACGGTCTATACCAAAAGGATCATCCATCTTTTTTCTCCCTTTCAACTGGTGTTTTACCCCATGCTTTTCTGCATCCCTTTCTTTCTGTTTGCCGGCTATTTATGGGATGCCGGAATGGTGGTGAACCTGGATGGGAAGGTTCTGTGCGCTCTGCTTTATCAAAGTCTTGCAACCGCCTCCTTCGGATTTGTGGCCTGGAACACCCTGCTGCTCAAATACGGAGCGGTGGCGCTGCATTCTTTTATCTTTGTGATGCCGATTGCCGGGGTGCTGTTGGGTGGACTGATCCTTGGCGAGCCCATTACCTGGGAACTCCTGCTGGCCCTGGGGCTGATTGTTTCCGGAATTGTGATTGTGAATTTCAGGGCCAGAAAATACTCCCCGATTTTTCCGTCAAGGGGTATCTGATTTTTTTGAGGAGACGAAATGCGAATATGGGACATTCATCCGGGATATCTTAACCGGCAAAGCCTTCTTGGCGAGCACCGAGAGCTCCATGCCGTTGTTTCCATTATTCGGAACAAGAAAGATGGATATTCCAAACATCCGGAGACTCTTCGCTGGGTCGGCCATTGCTGGGCGCTCAGGCAGCGTCACCGGATCTTGTCCGCTGAGATGGCTTTAAGGGGTTTTACGGACAAGTCCCCTGTTGTCATTTGCGACGGGAATGAGGCGTGGCCGGGAATCTATATCGATGATCCGTTCCGGCAGTTTCAGATTTTGGAAGAAAAATATCGTGCTAAGGAGCCGGGCCGCATACCCTTGCCGAAAAACGCCCAGCAATTGTGGAGCCAGCATAAATATTCCACGCTTGCGCGGGATCCTGATCTTTACGGAAAATTGGGCAAGGATGTTTCCACAATGAAACCTCATCACGACTTTTCGGCATTAGCGAAGATGCTCACGGAGCTGTTGAGAAGTCCCCCATCCGCCGGCGGCCTGAGAAACGCCCTTCAACACATGTGGGGCCACGTGTCTGATTTTCCTTCCGTCCCCAAAGGGCAAGCGGAGTCTTGGCCGCCTTTCAAATTGTTGAGAGAGACCCAGCGCCATGCCCTGGAAATGGAAGAACCCTATCTCCTTTCTTCAACGGCCCTGAGCGAGCTGATGGCATGGATCCCTGATGTGCGGGGAGTATGAACCTGAATCGCTGATTAGGCCACAACATGCTGGAGTTAAGTCCGTTTTTCTGATACGCTCATAAGAGTCGTCGGCGTTCGGGAATAATGCAATGGATGCCGGTTGTTTTGTTATGCAACATTGATGATTTGTTTCAACCTTTGGGCGTGAACACCTCGAGGCGTTTTTATGCGGAAAACCGGATTGCCCTCTGCCTTGATCTTTCTGTTGGCTTTTCTGGTGGTGATGCCTGCCGTTATTCCCGGCAATGCGGAAAGCGGCAGCCCCTTGAATCCTTCCCATCGCGTTCTTTTATCAGCGAGCGAATTGGACTATCCGCCATTTTCCGAGGTTCGAAATGACGGTTCCGCCGACGGATTTTCGGTTGAACTCCTCAAGGCGGTTGCCGGGGCAGTGGGTTTTGATGTTGTGTTCGAAGTCGGACCTTGGAACGAAATAAAGCGCGAATTGATTGATGGTCGTATCGATGTGCTTCCTCTTGTTTCTTATTCAAAGGAGCGGGATGAGGTGTTGGACTTCACTGCGCCCTATCTTAGAATGCATGGGACGATTTTCGTTCGTAAAGATGAAAAATCGATCCATAACGAGGCCGACCTGAAGAACAAGGAAGTCCTTGTGATGCGAGGTGATACGGCGCACGAATACGCCCTCGAAAAAAAATTAACCGATAAGCTGATCTTGACCGACAGTTTCGAACAGGCAATGAAAGAGCTTTCGGCGGGAAAGCACGACGCGGTTCTCGTTCAGCGTCTGGTTGGATTTCAGCTTATCAAGATGCTGAATATCTCCAACGTGGCCAGTGTGCCTTCGATTCGGGAATCGAATCTGAAGCCGGTCGCCGAACCACTTTCCGGATTCGAACAAAAATTTTGCATAGCCGTCAAGGACGGCAACAAGGATTTGCTGGCGCGTCTGAACGAAGGCCTTGCAATCGTCATTAGCAACGGCGTATATGATGTGCTCTACGATAAGTGGTTCGGACCTATTCTTCCAAAGCCGTCGGTTAGCCCGGCAATGTTGTTCAAATACCTCCTTTTCATCCTTTTGCCTCTTTTGGGTGTTATTGGAATTGTCGGGTTCTGGTATCTTAGAAGGGAAGTCGACAGGAAAACAAAGAGGCTGACCGAGCAAATCGAGACCAGGAAAGCGGCGGAGCAGGCGTTACGGGAGAGCGAAGCGCGCTTTCGGCTGGCACTGCACAACGCGCCTGTGTCGGTAGCGGCGCAGGACCGGGATCTTAGGTATATCTGGGCATACAGCCAGCGGACGGATCGGTCCGGGGAGATCATCGGTCGCTTCGACGATGAGATCTTTACGCCCGAGGAGGCAGCGTATCTCACGGCCGTTAAACGACGCGTATTGGAAAAAAATGTCGAGATCAGAGAGCAGATGTGGTTTAACCGGCCGAGCGGTAGGGTTTTTCTCGATGTCTTCTGGGAGCCGATCCACGACGAGGCCGGCGTGGTCACTGGAGTAGCGTCCGCCACGGTCGATCTGACCTCGATCAAGCTCATCGAGGAGGCGCTAAAGGCGTCCATTGAGGAAAAGGAGGTGCTCCTGAAAGAGATCCATCACCGTGTCAAGAACAACATGCAGGTTATTTCGAGCCTCGTGGCCCTGCAGGCCGACGAATCGAAAGATGCAGTCATTCGCAATGTCCTCAAGGACGTGACCCACCGGGTGCGATCCATGGCCATGATCCATGAAAAACTGTACCAATCCAGGGACCTGGCCCGGATTGACTTTGCGGAATACACACAAAGCCTGTTAAACTATATCTGGCGTTCCTACGGAAGCGAGGCCTCGGGAGTCCGGCTGATTCAGGACCTGGAACCGGTGTCGATCCCCGTAAACGAAGCGGTACCTTGTGGACTGATTCTTAACGAACTGGTGGGCAACGCGCTCAAGCATGCCTTTCCGGACAATGCACAGGGGGAAGTGGCTGTATCCCTTCACAACGGCGAGCAGGGCGTGGTGGTCCTGGCCGTATGTGACAACGGTGCGGGCCTGCCGGAAGGCTTTGACTGGAAAAAAAGCCGATCCCTCGGCCTGCGCCTGGTGCAGATGCTTGCTGGACAGCTCCATGCCGATGTGGAAGTCAACGGTGGTGCGGGCACCGAATTCAAAATCATTTTCGGAAGGTCAAACACATGAATAAAAGCAGTATTCTCATCGTTGAAGACGAAGCCATAGTGGCCGCGGATCTGTCGATAAAATTGCGGCAGTTGGGCTACAACGTCGCCGGGACCGCATCAAGAGGCAAGGAGGCCGTGGAAATGGCGGGCGATCTGCGGCCTGACCTCATACTGATGGACATCCGTCTGGATGGATACATGGACGGTATTGAAGCGGCGGAGTTGATCCGAGACCGGTACGATCTGCCGGTAATCTACCTGACCGCCCATTCGGACACCGCGACGCTTGACCGCGCCAAGCTCACCGGGCCTTTCGGGTATGTCCTCAAGCCCTTCGAGGAACGGGACGTGGCGACACAAATCGAACTGGCCCTGCACAAGCACCGGGCCGACCGGGAAATCCGTGAGCAGCGCGAATGGCTGCGCGTTATCCTTAACAGCATCGGCGATGCGGTCATCGCTACCGATGCCCAAGGCCGGATAAGCTTTATCAATCCGGTGGCCGAATCGCTGACCGGATGGAAGGCCGGTGAGGCGTCGGGCCGGGCTATTGAGAGCGTATTCCGGATCGTCAACGAGCAGACGGGCGAGGTCCTGGAGGGACCCGTTGCGCGGGCTCTTCGGGAGGAACAACAAGGTCGCGGCCCTGCCCAACCATACCGCGCTGGTGAGGAAGGACGGCCGTCTTGTGCCCGTGGAAGACAATGCGACGCCGATCCCGAATGCGTCGGGACAGGTGATTGGCGCGGTGCTGGTGTTTCACGATGTCACTGATAAGCGGCGTGCCAAGGAGGCCCTGCAAAAAGCCCATGACGACCTTGAGAGAAGGGTCAAGGAACGGACCGCCGAATTGGAATGGAGGAATCGGGAATTGCGGGAATTTACATCCGTAGCTTCTCATGATCTGCAGGAACCACTTAGAAAGATTAAATTATTCGGGGAGTTTGTTCAACAGGAGCTATCCGGAGCGCTGACCGAACCGGGGCGGGACTACCTTCTTCGCATGACCCGGGCCGCGGACCGGATGCAGGAATTGGTAAGTGCCCTGCTCTCCTATTCCCGCGTATCTTCAAAGACCGTTCCCTTTGAACGTATCGACCTTAAGATGATCGCCGAAAAGGTAGTCAAGGATCTGGAGTCGGCATTGGGTGAAGCGCAAGCCTTGGTTGAAATCGGGGATTTACCGGAAATCGATGCGGATCCTGTTCAAATCTCGCAGCTTTTTCAGAATCTCTTAACCAACGCGGTTCGCTATTCGATAAAAGACCGGACTCCGACGGTAAAGATTTCGGGCCGCAGGGTCGGAACAGGGGAGAGGGGGAAGAAAGCAATCTTTGAAATGCGGGTGGAAGACAAGGGAATCGGTTTTGATATGCGCTATCTTGAAAAGATATTTCTGCCGTTTGAACGGCTTCACGGACGTAGCGAATACGAAGGTACGGGCATGGGGCTTGCCATTTGCCGGAAGATAGCCGAGCGTCACGGTGGAGGGATTACCGCGCAAAGTCGGCCCGGAGAAGGTGCGACTTTTATTGTAACACTCCCGATGAGACAGACCGATGAACCATTCTGATCGACGGAACGACTCCTCCATCATTTTGATTGCGGAAGATGATCCGGATGACCGTCTGGTGATCAATCATGTTTTCAAGGAAAGCGGTCTTTCCGGCACGCTCATTTTTGTTCAAAACGGCGAGGAGCTCTTGGACTATCTGTTTCGCCGTGAAAAGTATGCCGAAAATGAACCGTCGCCGAGGCCCGCGTGTATCCTGCTGGACCTTAATATGCCTAAAAAAGACGGGCGCGAGGCCCTGTGGGAGATCAGGCAGAATCCGGCGTTTAAAGAGCTGCCCATCATTGTGTTGAGCACGTCGGGCTCGGACCATGACAAGACATACTGTTCGGGATTAGGTGTGGCCGACTATATCACGAAGCCCGACAGCTTCGCCGGACTGATGGAATTAATGAAGAAAATAGGCGTTATTTGCCTCCCTTAGCAAGTATCCGTTGGCGTGTCCCATGGCAAGCGTATCCAAAGATGCGGCAAGCAAAAAGACCTCATGACTACATTCAAAAAGGGCATCTCCCCGATGGCAAAAAGTCAATATTTCGCTGAAGAAACCTTCGGTTTCTTCGAAAATTGGCGGAGAATAACAACCGGCAATGGTTCCAGGACAACAAGAAGAGGTACGAAGAACATGTCAAGGAGCCCGCCATCCGCTTTATTATCGACTTTGGGCCGATCCTAAAAGAGATCAGCCCCCATTTCCATGCCGACCCCCGGCCCGTGGGCGGTTCGCTCTTTCGAATATACCGGGACACTCGCTTTTCAAAGGACAAGCGGCCTTACAAAACCAACACGGGTATCCAGTTCCGCCACGAACAGGGAAAGGACGTTCACGCTCCCGGATTTTATCTGCACCTGGAACCGAATCATGTCTTCGCGGGCGCCGGCATCTGGCGCCCAGATTCGGCGGCACTGGGAAAGATCCGCGACGCCATGGTGGAAGACCCGTCCGCCTGGAAACGGGCCGCCGAGACGGAACCTTTCAGGAGCAGATTTTACTTGACCGGAGTCTCCCTTGTCAGGGCGCCGCAGGGCTGGATCCCGATCATCCCCTCATTGAAGATCTCAGGAGGAAAGATTTCATGGGGACAGCCTCTCTGACTCAGGATGCCGTGGGGAAACCGGAATTTCCGCAACAATTCGGGGAACTGTGCCGGGAAGGGACCTCGCTGGTCAGGTTCCTTTGCGGCGCCCTCGGGCTGCCTTTTTGACGGCCGGTCACATCCACGAAAAATAAGCAATTATTTGTTCCATTCTATCCTTTCAGTCTGTTCGATGCCTGATTCCCGGCAAGTGTGATAAAACCACACCCCATCATGGATTGGCCCACCGCCCGGGAAAACTCGGTCGCGGCGTTCTTCATCGATACAGAACAGCTTCACCGGAACACGGGACTCCGAATCAACCCGGCGGACCTCCTTATAATATCCGGCCTGTTTGTAATTCAAATGCGTGGGAACACCGATTCCGGTGTTTTCGCCCATATCAATCCGGGATACGCCGTCCGCCGAAGCACGCGTCGACAACGATGCATTGATCAGGGACGGGTATAGGCCGTGTTACCGATGCCCGCCGTATCCATAACGCTGTCCGCCATATCCTCTCCTCCTCTTCTGGTCCCGCCTCCCTTAACTAATTTCCGCGGCAACACCGGCCCTTTTAGGCTCAATACCCGTGAATGAATGGCATTCACCGCTTGCGAACAGGGCATATCGCGGATTCGTGTAATACTTAAAGGTTGCTCGAAACCGGCCTGCATTCGTGTAAGCACTTTAAATCAAGCACGATATTCGTTAGATAGCGCATCCAGAGCCGTTCTGAGCTCTGCCTTATAGCGATCCACGCCCTTGAACTGGGTTAGCAGCTGGATGATGCGGGCTTTCTCCTTTCCGTCGACGATGGCCTTCACATATTGTTGCTTCTCCGCAACAGAGTGGATATTTTTGTGACCGGGTGGAGAGAGGTCGTGCAAGAGAATATACGCGCAATATACCCAGTGAACATGGGCCATAACGGATTGGAAATGTTTGGCAGCCACCTCCTGGAAGCCCAGAAACATTTTGACTTCTTTGTGGAAAATCTCGATTTTCCAACGAAGCCGATACGCAATGAGGATTTGCCGGGGTTTTGCTTTCAAATCATTGCAGGCAAGGTACTTTCTACGGCCTTTCGGCCTCTTTTTGAATTCGGAGCAAATCAATTGGACCTTTCCCACATAACGGAGATAGGCATTGATTTGTCGTATGCGAAACTCCATTCGCTTTCTCTTCGGATTGCTGGATGAAACCCGAACTGTTTGCCATTTGACCCTGCGATGATTTTTGAAGAACAGCTCAACCTGATGCCATCCTTTGGATAAAGGTGTTTTTTCATGTGTTTTTTCGGATCTTACACTTCGCTTCTTTTTTAGGGCGATGACGTAAGTCCAACCCCTTTTGGTAATGCCTTTTTCGATTCTTTTATCGTCATATCCACTGTCGGCGAGCACGAGAACCTCATGGGGATTATGAGGACCAACATATTGTTCCAATTTGAAATCCTGGATGTACTGCACAACGGCACTATTTTCCGTTTTGTAGGTCAGCCCATGTTTTTTGCAATACCGTTTGCTATAAAATGGTATTGGCGTGAGGGGAATGATCATGTCGTTGATCAGCAAAACGATATTGGTCCACTGGTGTCCAATGACGAATCCCTTGCCATGGTTGAATCGTTTGGCATTATCCGTATGCAAGCTTGATCTGCCTTGAAGGGTGCTATCAATCAAGATGGCGATTCGCCATGGAATGGAACCGTTTTTTAAACTGAAGTTCCTTTTTCAATAAAGCATAAATATACAACAAATTCAAATTGTTGAAATTCAATTCAGTGTAACGCTACTGTCTACACCCTTATCGTCTGTAGCAACTCAAATGCTCTCTGCTGCTTGGGGTTAGGGCTGGTGGTCATCATGAAAGTGGCAGAAGTATTTCTTTCATCTGGGCAGCGGCAAGTGGCACGAACGATTGCCCCGAGATGACCGAGAAGACCACGGAAGGAGAAAACTCTTGAGCCATCATCGAGTCTCTTGGTTTTTACTTTTTTGATTGCAGAATCTGAGCGTTTTGCAGGAGCAACGGGATCGCGCGAGGCCTTGCCTTTTTGATCCTCGTCGGCATAAAGCAGGGGTCTCCATGCTTCCATCATATGCCACTGGACATAGTAGGCAAGCATGCACAAAAATATATGAGCCCGAACACGGTCTTCGAGGCGATGGCGAATGGGGCGTACCATGAGATCTACGGTTTTGAAGGAGCGAAACGCTCTTTCAGCCTGGCTGAGCAATTTATAACTGCGCACCGTCTCGTCCGCATCCATTCTCTCTTCAGACAAGCTGGATCGCACGATATAGATTCCATCGAGTGCGGTCTCTTTTTTAACTTTGTCATTATTGATTTCAAAGCTAAAATCGTTGTCACTAATATCGAGTTCGAAATGCTTCCCAACCTTGTACTTATTGATAACCTTGCCGACCCGTAATCCGATTTCGTCCTGTCCGTGCAACCGGCCCCTATTGATCTTTTGGGCAAGATTTGCCAACTGTTTTTCAATAGACTGAATGTGATGCCTGCTTTTTTCAAGCCTCTTTTCGATTTGTGCTGGATTGCCCTTTGCCGTTATTTCAGCAATGAGCTCCTCTTCATTGACTTTACAATTGAATCCGTCTTCGCGGATATCAAGGGCGAAGTGCTTGCCAATTCGGTACTTTTTTAATATTTTGTGGACCCGTACTTCAATCTCTTCTTTCCCGTTCAACCGCCCCCGCTGAACCATACCCCTGACCTTATTCAGATCCTTGATGGTTGCTTGAAGCAAACTCTCTCGCTTGCCGGACCGTCTACGCGCCAGTTCCACGTTCCGGCAGGCAATCAAGCGCTCTCCCGGAAAGTCCGGGTGTTTGAGTTCAAAGAGATTACGTTCATCAAAAAGGCCCATTTGGATCGCACCACTGGTGGCCAGTTTCTTGATCGCCTCTGGACGAAGTGCACCAATCCAGTCAATGCCATCGATATCATGTAATGCATCGACTTGTTTCTGGGTCAGCATCCCGCGATCCCCCACCATCACAAACTGTTTTATGCCGAATTCATCTCGCACTTTCTCCACCTGTGGCATGAGGGTCTTCGGGTCTCCGGTATTGCCTTCAAATATCGACACCGACACAGGAATGCCCTTTCGATTGGTAAGCAGGCCATAGTTGACCTGAAGTTTCCCCTTCTTTCCATCTCGATTGTGCCCCAACGCGGCAAGCGGACATGTCTGGCCTTCAAAATAGCTCGAAGTCAGGTCATACAAAGCCAGCGCATCGTTTTCAAGGTGGCGATCCGCCAACTTGTTTTCAATGCCGCGCTGACGTTCCAACAGCCAGTCCATAGCATCGTAAAGATCGTTTTCACTTGCATCATTGACATCCAGCATTTCCGGTAATGTTGTGTCAGCCCACCAAAGTGTCGTCGCCAGCTTTGATTTTGGCTCGAGGATGCGCGCAGCAACCATGGCGACTACCAAATCCCGCTGTGATGAACGCCTTGAACAAATGAGCTTTGAGAAATCCAATCGCCTCATGGCTGTTATTACCGCATCGACGTGACCATGAGCGGGGGATCCATCCTCTATGATTTCAAAGGAATCGGTCGAAACAAGATTTTCACCATTGAGGGAACGACGCAGCACCTCAACGGATTGTGGCGGCAATTTGGATAGATTTGCCAATGTGCGGTTCTTGACTTTTCCGTCTTCGCGATAGCTTTCGCGGAGCAGAATGGCCGGTGGCGAGTTGCGATTTGGTATTGTAGCGATGTACATGTCGACAATTTGTAGCACATTATCACATCTATGTCAAGCACGAATTCTATTAATATGGACTATTACATGACTACGTTTTCACACCAAAAACCGCCTCCACGGTCGAATATCTCTATTTTAATCAGGATGTTAAAGTAGCTTCCAGGCTTGATTGTCCCAGGAACTTCAGACTAAATTTTCAGGTATCCCAGGTCCGAAGAAATTCCATCGCAGGCCGCAATAACCTGTTCCGCGATTTTTTTCAGTTCTTTTTCCGAAGTGCTTTTGACCACCGGAACAGCTATTCCAAGAGAGGCGATAACCTGCCTGGAATAATTCCTGACAGGCGCGGCAATGCCAATAATTCCTTCGACCGCCTCTTCTTTTTCTATGAGAAAACCTCTTCTTCGAATCTCTTCCAACCGAATGCTGAAGGCGTCCTCATCGGTGAGGGAGTTGAACGTATAGGGCTGTAATGGGGTTTTTTCGAGGATGGCTTTCACATGCTCGGAATCGAGATAGGCCATTAAAACCATTCCCAGCATGCCATAATGAATCGGCCGTCGCGAGCCGATGTCGGATGAAATGCGTATCATGCCCATCCCTCCTTCCCGCTTATCCACGTACACCAGTTGATCGTCCATCATGACGCCCATAAGCACGGTAAGCCCTGTCTCATTTTGAAGGTTTGTGATATGATGAGCGGCCATTTTTCCGAGCGAGAATGAAGAAAAAACAATCCCCCCCAGCTCAAATAATCGGATTCCCAATTGATAACGCTTACTGTCGGGAATCTGCTGGAGATATCCGCGAGCCACAAGATTTGAAATCAATCGTTTTGCCGTGGTCATGTTCAACCCGGTTATTTCGGCGATCTCCGACAACCTCAGTTCTTTTCGCTGAAACGAAAAACAATCAATAATATCCAGCGCCCTCTCAAGCGCCTGCACTTTGTAAATCGGTTCCTTTTCCTGCCTTGTTTTCATATTTTCATCAGTTGTAATAGGTGAACTTATCCCAGAAGTCCTTGTTGTCTTCCTTATTTTCGGTATCCCTCGCGGTTTAAATCGTTTTTCGCCAGTTCCATCAGCCCGTTTTCGCCGAATTTCTTGATTTTTACTCCACCCGAAAGGGTCGGAAATTGCTTCATGATACATAATTCGTTGGGAAGTTTGTTCTTGGCTACTTTTCCTTCAAGAAAATCCCTGATCTCTTCCAGGGTAACCGTCCGATCTTCCGGAGGGATCACGCAGGCGCAGATATTTTCGCCCAATACCGGATTTGGGGTGGCCACGATGCAGACCTGCTCCACATCGGGGTGCTCGATGATCAGGGATTCCAGTTCGTATGGATAAATCTTGTAACCTCCGCGATTGATCAAATCCTTGTTTCTACCGTAGATCGTGAAAAACCCGTTTTCATCACGGGATACCAGATCTCCCATGAAAAGCCATCCATCGACGATCTGCTTTCCGGTCTCTTCCGGGTTTCGCCAGTAGCCTTTAAGGACATGCCATCCCCTGAGAGTCAGTTCTCCAATTTCCCCATACCCGCTTCTTCCCTTGTAGCGGTGTTTACAACACGGGCCTCCGTTCCCTCGATCGGTTTACCGATACATTTTTCGCGCACGCGAAGCGGGGAGGGAAACGGACATCGGATTCCCAAACCGGGACCCACTTCCGATGCGCCCCAGAATGAGGTCAGGTAGATCCCCATCTCATTTTCCACTCTGGCGATCAAACCTTCCGGCGCCGGTTGGCCGGCAATCATCCCGGCCCGCAAAGACGACAGGTCATAATTTTTCCGCGCCGGATGATTCAGTTCAATAATATAGTGGGCTGGCGCCCCCAGTTGAATGGATACTTTTTCTTTTTCTATGATCTTAAAAGCAGCTTCCGGTTCAAATTTTTCCATCAGAATCACGGTCGATCGGAGGAGCAGCGGCTGGATGAGAAGGGCTCCGCATCCGTAAGAATGACACATGGGGAGAAAACCTATGAAAATGTCATCCGCCTGGGCATTGATCCCGTAAGAGTATTCCATGCCCGCCCTGATAGCCTGATAATGGGTGATCATGGCGCCCTTGGGTTTGCCTGTGGTTCCGGATGTATAGATCAGCATGGCCAGATCGTTTTTGGTATCGACGCGAGCGGGGTACAGGATCGTCTCTTTCCCTGTTCCAGAAGTTGTTCGTATTGAACGCCCTTTTCTCCCACCCCTTCTCCGACCGCAAAAATGAATTCGAGACTTGGAAGGCGTTCTTGAATATCTGAAACCGCTTCGAGATAATTATAATTTTCCCAGTCCTTGAAAATAAAGACACCGCGGGCTTCAGAGTTCTTCAATATGAATTCGGCCTCTGTCCGGCGATACATAGGGTTTACCCAGATCACAACAACGCCCAGTTTTTCAAGCCCATAAAACACGGTCACCAGCTCCAGAGAATTGCGCATGAAGATGGCAACGCGATCCCCTTTTTTAATTCCATGCTCCGCAAGTCCGGCCGCAAGGGCGTCCGACAAGGCATCGAGCTCGCTGTAGGTTTTTCGTTCGCTGCCGCACACAACCGCGGTTTTGGTGGGATCGGATTCAGCCCCTTTCCGGAGAACCTGCCCCAGTGAAAGATATTCTAAATCAATCATATCAAAGTCTCCTCTTTTCGTTTCGACCCTGAAAGCCTGGCGATATTCCTGCCCAGGATAAAATCTTGATTCCTGAATTTAGTTCTTGCATATTGTGAAATGTGATTGCATTTTTTTACAATATGGCAGGATTTCCTGTCAAGTTAAAAATACAGCAGAGGTTTTCATCGCTACATTTCTTGGTGCTGGCCGAAGTGGCGGATTTTTAAAAAAACAACCAGAAGCAAGCTGGATTCAATGAAAACAAGATATTGCCCAAGAATTATCCGCGAGAAAAAGTTTGAAGTAAAAAGGTTCCTGAAAGACCCTTTCTCTTCGTGCAAGGATTATCCTCACTGTTTTTGCATTTTGGCTTGACAGGGCTATTTGCCGATGATATAGATCAAAACCATGAAATAGTATTGCATATTATGAAAGTATATATAGGGCTTGATGTTTAAATTGAGGACGATCAGGAAACAAGGAGGTTCACTGTGAGATTACCCAAATTCCGATATGTGGCGCCGGAAAGCGTCAAGGAAGCCTCAACGATTCTGCTTGATGAGCCCGGCGCCAAATGTCTTGCCGGTGGAACGGACATCCTTCCAAATATGAAACACAAGGTGGAGTTGCCTTCCGTTTTGGTAAACCTTAAAAAAATTCCCGACCTCTATGGCATTCAGCAGGACAACGGGGCCATCAGAATCGGCGCCCTCACGCCTTTAAAAAAGGTGTATGGCCACCCGGCTGTAGCAAAGAGCCTGCCTGCTCTAGCTTCCGCCGCCTCTTCCGTGGGCTCCTATCACCATCAGACCATGGGCACCATCGGGGGAAATATCTGCCAGCAAAACCGATGCAAATATTTCAATCAATCCCAATGGTGGAGAAGCGCAAGGCCCACCTGCTTTAAAGCCGGCGGCGAGATCTGTCATGTGGTCAATAAAAAGG
Organism: uncultured delta proteobacterium; assembly: GCA_963747015.1. GTDB lineage: Bacteria > Desulfobacterota > DSM-4660 > Desulfatiglandales > Desulfatiglandaceae > DUZB01. The sequence goes on along the minus strand of CAVVEP010000018.1, from coordinate 25,833 downwards.
ATATCTGCTATTCCAGTTATTGTGGCGACGTAGCGCCGGCCCTTCTGGTGCTGGATGCAAAGATTGTTTTAGAGAGCAAAGATCATTCCAGGGAGATTTCGCTGGAAGCGCTTTTCAGCGGGAATGGGAAAGCCCCTCTCCATTTTCAAAATGGGGAACTCCTGACCCAGATTATTATTCCTGAAGCGTCTATGGAGGGTTTTTCCATTTATCAGAAATGTGCGAACCGCGAAAGCATCGATTTCCCCATTGTGGGGAGTGCTTTCTGGGCATCCATGGAAAAAAAGGAATACAGGGTGGCTTTTACGGCCGTGGATAGAAAACCTTTGAGGGGCAGCGGCGTTGAAGGCTTTCTGAACGGAAAGCTTTTAAACGGGGAGTTGCTGGAAGAGGCGGGCCGGATGGCGCCAAAAGAGGCGAGTCCGGTTAAAACGTCAAATTACTCGGCATCTTACAAGCGAAATATGATGGGCTCGCTTCTTCGAAGTGCAATTCAGGGAGCCATGGGGAGGACAGAATCATGAAAACGGCTATCGAACTGAGGATTAACGGCGACAACCATGAAGTGCTTGTTTCCCCCAATAACACCCTTCTTGAGGTCTTACGGGATAAACTGGGATTGATGGGTACAAAAAGAGGCTGTGACATGGGGACCTGCGGCGCCTGCACCGTGCTGATAAACGGAGAGACGGCTCTATCGTGCATCATGCTTGCCATGGACGCCGTCGGCAAGGAGATCATGACCATCGAAGGAATGGAAGAACACGGTCAACTCCATCCCCTTCAAACGGCCTTTGTGGAAAAGGGCGGACTCCAGTGTGGATTTTGCACCCCTGGAATGATTATGACCGCCAAGGCTGTTTTGAACGAAGAGGAACATCTCACGGAGGAGATTCATTAAGAAGAAGATGGCAGGGAATCTCTGCCGATGCACCGGCTACAAGAAAATTGTTGAAGCGGTGATGAGCGTGAACGAACAGGCCGGGGAGGGTGCATAAATGGAAAATGAATTGAACGTTGTGGGTCATAGACTGCCCATGCATGACGCGGCTGCAAAGGCAAAAGGGACGTGCGCAGTTTACTGATGACATTGTCTTTCCCGGAATGCTTCACGGGAAAATCCTGAGAAGTCCCTTCGCCCATGCAAAGGTCCTCCATGTGGATACCTCCAGGGCCGAAAAACTGCCGGGTGTAAAGGGCGTGGTCACAGGCAAGGATATTCCGGACCGGCTTTATGGAATTGTGCCCAAAGCCAGAGATGAATACGCTCTCGCCAAGGAAAAAGTTCGATACATCGGCGATGATGTGGCCGCCGTCTGCGCCATTGATCCGGAGATGGCGGAAGAGGCCATTGAACTGATTAAAGTGGACTACGAAGAACTGCCGGCCGTATTCGATCCGCTGGATGCCATCAAGGAAGGTGCGCCGCTGGTTCACGACAATGCCCCGAACAACATATCCCTCCATCCACAAGGAATTCGGCAATGTGGAAAAGGCGTTTGCTGAAAGTGATTTCGTTTTTGAAGACAGTTTCTACTCTCAGGCCGTCAATCACGCCCCCATGGAGCCTCACGCCGCCGTTGCCCAGTACGATTCTCTGAGAGAGGAAGTGACCGTATGGTCTTCAACGCAGATCCCTTTTTTTCTTCGAAGAAACCTGGCCAATACCCTTCAAATACCGGAAAGCAAGGTTCGCGTGATCAAGCCCAAGGTGGGCGGCGGTTTCGGCCAGAAGATCGATATGTTCGCCAAGGATTTCTGCGCCGCCTGGTTTGCCATGCAAGCTCGGGAAACCGGTCAAATTTGTCTATGACAGGGAAGAGCTTTTTATCTCCACCCGACAGAGGCATCCCATGTATCTTACGGTCAAGACGGGCGTGAAGAAAGACGGAACCATCCTTGCACAGCAATTCAAGGCCCATGCCGATGGCGGGGCCTACAACAGCACCGCTCCCACGATGATCGCCCTTTCCTGCTTTTTTCTCATGATTCCCTATCATGTGCCCAATCTTGTGTACGAGGGGTATCACGTGTACACGAACAAACCCGTGGGCGGGGCCATGCGAGGGCATGGCATTCCCCAAGCCCGGTTCGCGGTGGAACGACAACTGGATATGATCGGTGAACGGATCAATGTGGACCCTGCCGAAATCCGCATGAAGAACAGCATTCATGCCGGAGAGCCGCATCCGGCTAAATTCATCATCAATTCCTGCGGGTTTTACGATTCCGTAAAAATGGCGGCCGACGCCATCGGATGGAAAGAAAAGAGAGGGAAGCTTCCCTTTGGCCGGGGCGTGGGTATGGCAGGGGCCTCTTTTCCAAGCGGAGTCAGCAACATGAGCCATATCAGTTCCGGCTCGGTGGTGCAGCTGGGCCGGGACGGGGCCGTGAACGTCTTTCAGGGGCGGCGGACATCGGTCAGGGCGCGGAAACCGTAATCGCCCAGATCGTTGCCGAAGTCATGGGCGTGCCCATGGAAGATATCCGGATAACCGCCGCCGACACGGGTGTCACCCCCCTCGATCCCGGCACTTTCGGAAGCGGGGTGACGGTCAGGGCCGGAAACGCGGCAAGATTGGCGGCCGTTGAAGCCAGAGACAAACTGTTCGAATTCGTGGCCGACAAGATTGGAAGCCAGCCCGGAAGACCTGGTGGCCAAAAACCGGGAGATATTCGTCAAGGGCTCTCCAGAAATCAAAATGAGCCTGAAAGATGCCGTAAAGGGCTATCAGTATGCGGACCTCCCCATGCCCATCGTGGGCCGGGGTTCCTGGTTGGCCGCCCGCCACCGAACCCACCACCCTGCTTCAAGGAAAACGGCAATTTCGCGCCCAACTATTCCTTCATGACCCAGGCCGCGGAAGTCGAAGTGGACCTTAAACCGGCAAAGTAAAGCTTTTGAAGATGGTCACGGCCCACGACTGCGGCAGGGCCATCAACCCCATGCTGGTGGAAGGCCAACTGGAAGGCTCCGTTGTGGGCGGCATGGGACAGGCCCTGTATGAAGACGTCATCGTAGAAAACGGGACAGTGATGAACCCCTCGTTTCTCGATTACGGCTTTCCCACTTTGCTGGAAATGCCCGAAATCGAAGCGCATGGAGGTGGAAACAGACGATCCGCTGGGACCGTTCGGGGCCAAGGAGGCGGGGGAAGGCACGCAGCTGGCCCCGGCCCCCGCCATTGTCAACGCCATCTATGACGCCATAGGCGTCGACTTCATGGAACTGCCCATCACCCCGGAAAAGATCCTTGAAACCTTGAAAATGAAGAGGAGGAAATAATGGAATTGGAAGGTAAAATTGCGTTTGTTACCGGTGCGTCAAGACCGTTGGGAAATGGGAAGGCTATTGCGCTTGCTCTGGCTAAGATGGGCGCTGATGTAGCCGTCAGTGGTTGGAGCCACATGGAAGGGGCCCAGGCCGTCGCTGATGAGATTGAATCCATGGGTCGAAAGTCTATTGCCCTCAAAATGGATGCAAGCAACTACGAAAACGTTCAGAGCGCCTTTGCACGGATTAAGAAGGAGCTTGGACCGGTGAGTATTCTGGTCAACAATGCGGCCCTGATGAATCACAACATCACCATCGCGAAAACCACTGTCGAGGAGTGGGATTATGAGGTGAAGCTCTGTCTGAACTCCGCTTTCTATTGCATCAAGGAGGCGTGGGCGGATATGTGTGCCGCCAAATGGGGCCGTATCGTCAATATCAGTTCCGTTGCGGGGGTTCTTGGCGGCTTTGGACAGACCAGCTACGGGGCCGCGAAGGCCGGTCTGATCAGTCTGGCAAAATCAGTGGCTCTGGAGGGCGCCCGTTTCAATATTACTGCAAACAGCGTGATCATCGGGATATCTGAAACAGATGCCTATGCAAAGCTCCCCGAGCCGGTTCGGGGTAAGGTGGAGAAGAAGACCGCCGTAGGAAGGGCGGCCACGCCCCAGGAAATAGGGGAAGCCGTTGTTTTCAGCGTGTCCGGCGCCTACATGACAGGGGCGGTTGTCAACATGATGGGCGGTATGGATCTTTTTGTGTTCTAAATCCTAAAGGGGGATGCCGTGGGCTACCAAACAATAATGGTTGAAAAAAAGGATGGGGTGGCTGTGGTAACCATCAATCGGCCTCCGGTCAATTCGCTAAGCGCCCAAGTATACCAGGAAATTCATGATGCATTCTGCGATATTGAGAAAGACGATGCTGTCCGCTCTGTCGTGGTGACGAGCGCCGGGGAAAAAGCCTTCTGCGCAGGACTCGATGTCAAGGAAGCCGCGGGAAAGTCGATTCCTGAATACCATGCTTTCGCACGGATTTCCAGGGGTTGCCTTGATAAGGTGGCCGGCATCCATAAACCCACTATCGCCGCCCTATTCGGCATCGTATTCGGGGGCGGGTTTGAACTCGCTCTGGCCTGTGATCTCCGCATCGCAACCAGCGACGCGAAAATAGGGTGCCCCGAGATCAACCTGGGGATTATCCCCGGTTCCGGCGGCACCCAACGCATACCTCGCCTAATCGGGGTTGCCAAAGCGAAAGAACTTCTCTTTATGGGCGAACCATTAACCGGAGAGGAAGCCTGCCGCATCGGCCTTGTCAACAGGATCGCGCCGAGAGAGGTCCTGCACGCTGAAGCCTTAGCCTGGGCCAAAAAGCTTGCCGGCAAGCCCGGGTTAGCCATGAGCCTTCTCAAGAAGGCCATTGATACGGGCGTACAGATGGATCTTGCCGATGCTCTCGACGTCGAGAACCATTGCTTCACCGTCAGCTATGTCTCGGAAGACGGGAGAGAAGGCTTTCAGGCTTTCCAGGAAAAACGTAAACCCGCATTTAAGGGAAGGTAGAACATGAGGAGGTTCACTGTGCGATTGCCCGAATTCCGATAGCAGCCAGAAAGCATCGAGGAGGCATCAACCATTTTGCTTGATGAACCAGGCGCCAAATTTCTTGCCGGCGGAACCGATATCTTGCCCAATATGAAGCACCGGGTTGAACTGCCTTCGGTTGTGATAAATCTTAAAAGGATCCCCGAACTGAATTCGCTTCAACAAGAAGACGACGCCATCGAAAAGGATGCACTGACGGGATTGGAGAACGCAGCGAAAAGGCGGGAGTCGCTATAAACCTAACAACGCAGCGGCGTTCCCCCCTGCGATTTTCTCTTTGGCCCGCTGGTTGAGGAACGGCAGTGAAAAGAAATATTCCAGGTCTTCAGCCGGATCGCCCCATGGGCTGTCGCTCCCGAACAGGATGCGATCCACAGAGTGTTTTCGAGTAAACCGTTCAAGGATATGAACAGGCATTTGCCTCAGGATAAACGCAGTATCCAGATAGATATCCTTGCCCAGAAGAAACGTTTCCGTTTCATCGTAATTGTCCTCACCGCCCATATGCGCCGCAACCACACGAAGTTTAGGAAAATCTCTGCAAACACCTGCAATCTTTTCGGGCATTGCACGCCAGGGAGGCTTAAGACCGCGATCAAGACCCGCATGGAAGAGGATAGGCATATCTTCGGCCTCCGCCGCTTCATAAAAAGGATACATTCTCCTCTCATCCACATAAAACCCCTGGTAATCCGGATGAAATTTCATACACTTGAATCCCCGGGCTTTTAATCTGCCGATCAGGTCCGGCTCCACAGGCAGATCCGGCAGCCAACCCGCCATGGGGATAATGTTTTCTTGAGCCGTGCTCCGTACCCATTCGTTGACGATAGTCACCTGATCGGGCCGGGAGGTAATCCGGCTGACGGCGGAGAAATCAACCCCTGCGCTCTTCATGGAATGGAGGAGTCCATTCAGGGTGCCATCTGTATAGTGAGGGATACTGGCCCGGCGTCGAACACTGTCGAGCGCCTTCCGGGCCGATTCCGCCGGCCATATATGGGTATGAAAATCAATAATCATGACAATGCATTTTTTTGATGTTTAGAGGAAAGGAAGAGGCCGTTGCGCTTCATGCGCTATTTTTCTCCGGACTGCAGGATCCGGATCGTTTCCGATATCTCATCGGCCGTGACGCTTTTCCTGAGCGCATCCATTTGATTCATCACCTCGGCGAAACGGATTCCTTCCGCGGCGCTGATCCATTCAAGTTGGAGTCTCTGGGGACGAATGCCCAGCTTGGACATCTTCTTGCGCACTTTCATGATCCGTTTTTCCGTCCAGTGGTTCGCGTCGATATAATGACAGTCGCCGATATGGCAGCCGCTTACAAGGATCACGGGAGCACCCAGCCTGAAACCTTCCCAGATGAACTTTTCATCCACCCGACCCGAACACATGGTCCTGATGAGCCGGACATTCGGGGGGTATTGCAGGCGGGATACCCCGGCGTAATCCGCCCCGGCGTAGGAACACCAGTTACAGGCAAAGGCCAGGATCTTTTCATCGGGATTTTCTTCCAGCAGGGCGTGCACCTGGCTCAGGATCTGATTGTCGGTAAAATGGTTCATGGTAATGGCCCCGAAGGCGCATTCGGCGGCGCAGGTCCCGCACCCGGCACAGGCAGCCGTGTTCACCACGGCCGGAATCTTTCTCTTCACATCCACGCGTGATGGCATTGTAAGGACAGACCTCCGCGCATTTCCCACAGGCCTTGCACTGTTCCGCGATCACCAGGGAGGTGATCGGTTCGGTGGTGATCTCCCCCTTGTGCATTAAACGAATGGCCCTTCCTGCCGCGGCGGACGCCTGGGTAACACTCTCCTTAATATCCTTCGGGGCCTCCGCGCATCCGGCATAGAACACGCCCGAGGTGGCCGCATCCACGGGTTGCAGCTTTGGGTGCGCCTCCAGGAAAAAGCCGTCCGGGGTCAGTTGAAGCCCCAGCATTTCCTGAAGCCTCTGGGTGCTTGCAGCGGGTTTAATGCCCAGGGCGAGCACCAGCATATCCAGATCATGAATTTCCACGCGGCCGGTGGCCGTATTTTCCACCGCAACGCGCAACCCTCCATGGGGATCTTCCTCCACGGTGCCGGGCAACCCCCGCACATATTGAACGCCCAGTCTCCGACTGCGGGTATACAGGTCTTCAAACCCTTTGCCAAAGGCCCGCATATCGATATAGAAGACTTTGACCTCCATGTCGGGATAATGTTCCTTGAGCACCAGGGTGCTTTTAACCGTATTCATGCAGCAGACATTGGAGCAGTAGCTGCCCCCTTTCCGGGACGAACGGGAACCGACGCACTGCACAAATCCCACCGACTTGGGATGTTTTCGGTCTCCCGGCCGGATCAGCTCTCCCTTGGAGGGACCGCCGGCGTTTACGAGACGTTCAAATTCCAGGCTGGTCAAGACATTTTCAAAACGCGTATAAGCATATTCATCCAGCTCTTTCGGGTCATACACCTCGAGGCCCGTAGCCACGATTATGGAACCCACCTGCTCAACGATCTCTTCGTCGGACATGTGAAAATCGATGCACTTCTTATCACAGGCGTCGACGCATTTGGCGCATACAACAGGGTTATGCCCCAGACATTCATGGATATTGATAGCGTAGGCCGAAGGGACAGCCTGAGGAAACGGGCTGAAAATAGCTCTTCTTGAAGACAGTCCCAGATTGAATTCGTCGGGTCTCACAACCGGGCAGGCCCTGGCGCAGTCTCCACAGGCCGTGCATTCCTTTTCATTTACGTACCGGGCCTTCTTGCGGATGCTTACTTCAAAATTTCCCACATAGCCTTTGACGTCAACCACTTCACTCAGGGTATGCAGCGTGATTCGGGGATGTCGACCGACATCCGTCATTTTCGGACCGAAAATTCAGATGGAGCAGTCCATGGTTGGAAACGTCTTGTCAAGCTGGGCCATGACCCCCCCGATGGACGGACGCTTTTCCACGAGGGCCACCTCGTAACCGTTGTCCGCCAGATCCAGGGAGGCCTGTATCCCGGCGATACCGCCACCGATAACCAGGGCGCGCTTGGTCAGCGGAAGGGTTTCTCCTTTCAGGGGCTGGAGAAGCTCAATACGGGAAACGGCCATTTTCACCAGGTCCAGGCTTTTTCGGGTTGCGGCCTCCGGCTCTTTCATGTGGACCCAACTGCACTGCTCCCGCAGGTTGGCCATTTCCAGCAGATAGGGATTTAAGCCGGCGGACCCGAGCATCTGCCTGAAAGTCGGCTCATGCAGCCTCGGCGAACAGGAAGCCACAACAACCCGGTCCAGGTTGAATTCCTGAATATCCTCTTTCATTTCCTGCTGGCCCGGTTCGGAGCACGCATAACTGATATCCTTGGAAACCACGACGTGGTCAAGATCAGCAGCCGCTTCCGCCACTTTTCGGCAATCCACCGTCTGGGCGATATTCAGACCGCAGTGGCAGACGTAAACCCCGATACGGGCCTCTTCATTCCCATTGCTTTTCATTTTTTCCTCACACCGTTTTCAAGGAGATGTAACATATTTCTAATTTCATTGAAAGATACCGCAATTTCCTATTCCCACTGTATGCTCCGAGCAAGGACGCTCGTAAGATCAGCCATCTCCATATTCAATTCCTCGCCTAAAAAAGGATCCTCCATGGCACAGCGGAGATGAATCTGGCATTTGGGGCAGGCTGTCACCAACAAATCGCTTTTTGTCCGGATCGCCTGCCGAATACGCTTCACCTGAAGGGCCTTGCTGAAGGCGTCACATCCAACCCAGGCGCTGTTCCCGCAACAGACGGCACTGGATCCGAAGTCCTGCATCTCTGTAAATGCCTCCGGATTCAGGCGATCGATCAATTTTCTCGGCAGATCCGCACGGTTTTCAAAGCGGCTCAGCCTGCATGGGTCTTGAAAGGTGATCCTGTTCTCCATCTTCCGGAAACCAACGGCGCCTTTGTCGATCTCCTTTTCCAGGAGCTCATAGATATGGGTTACCCGGGCGTTCAGGTGAATGCCGAAATCTTCATAGTCCTTGTGAAGCGTCCGATAACACTCCGGACAGGCCGTAACTATTTCTTCCACACCGCTATCGTTCAACATCTCGGCATTCAATTTTGCCAGTTTCAGGAAATTTTCCCTGTCTCCGGACCAGAGAAGATCATGACCGCAGCACCGCTCGCCGGGAACCAACAAAGGATGGATATCAAAAAAATTGAGCAGCCGAATGCTGTCCACCAGGATATCCCGCGTTTTGGTTCCCAGATGTTTTCTGAAAAAGAGATCGAAATAGGGGGCGCATCCGCCAAAAAACAAGGTCTTGCTCTCGGGACTTACCTGGACATCCGATGGGAGCCATTCCCAGTGGGATATCCGCAGATTCTCGGAAGTCATGGTCCTCATGAGTGACTGAAAGAACCCTCCGTGAGATAAATGGGGGTCCACACTTCTCTCCTGAAGGAAAACACGCAAATCTCGAACAAATTCGGAGAAATTCACGCTCGATGGACACCGGTCATAACACAGGCCGCACGTGAGGCAGGACCACACATCCTTTTTTACATCGGGCTCATCAAAACGTCCGGATATAACGGCGCCCGCCAGGGCCCTTGGAGAAAAAAGCTTCCCCGACAATGTCAACGGACAGGCTGACGAACACTTCCCGCAGTCCTGGCAGGCATATACATCATGGGTGGAAAGAATACGCTTCAGTTCCGGGTCCGTTTCCTTACGGTCCTCGTCTCCCGATACCGGTATGACGGGACTTTCACCCATTTCCGCTATCTCCCTGGCAAAATCGGTCAAAAACGCAAGAAGCTTCTCCGACTCATCGGGAAGAAATGTAGTGAGCCGAAGGCGGCTTCTGCCCAATCCCAGAAGATCCAGAATCCCGCGGGTATCCGTCACATGCTCATGGGCATTGTCGGTTCCGGTCCCGTAACGGCAGGTTCCGGGTTCACATCCCACGAGAGCCACGCCGTCCGCTCCCATTTCAAAAGATTTCAAAAGCAGGGCCTTGCTGATCCTTCCCGTGCAGGGGATTCGCACCATCTTGATATCCCCCGGAATGGAAGCCATGTTGTCCTGAAGCGTCTGGTAGGCCGCATGGGGGCCCCAGCTGCACAGAAACAGAATGATTTTCATATCTTTCATAGGTTATGTCCCATCGGTTGCGTGGCGCCTCTCCGGTTGCTGAACAAGGACCTCCTTCAGCAGGTTCTCCAGAAATTTCTGGTTTCGGTAAGGACTGTCGGCAGCATTTGAAGGACACACGGAAATGCAGTTGCCGCACCCCTTGCACAATGCTTCATCCACCTCCGCATGCCAGCCGCCTGCCTGATTTTCGTGCAGCGTGATGGCCTGGTACGGGCAGACTTTCAAACACCTTCCACATCCCCGGCACATCTCCTCGTCCACCACCACGGTAAATCCTTTGCTCTGTCGAGGTCCCCTCGGCATGACGGCCGCGGCCAACAACGCGGCCGCGGAACCATGTATCCGCTCGGATACATGGATGCCCGGAGGGTTTGCCAGAAAAAGACCCGCGATGGAGGTCGCTCCAGGATAGAGAAAAGGCGTCCCGGTGACCCCCCTCGTCTGCATCTTCGAAGCAATCATGGAGCTTTTCAATCCCTTCTGTGGAATATACGGAATTGTTGCCCTGGATTTCTCCCCCAGGATTACAGCCCCGACCTGTATGGCTTGCTGAAAACCTTCCGTGTCGATATAAATGTGAAAATTTCCAAGGCTGCCTCTTATCCCGTTGACCGTTGCGCCTTCAAAACAGTGAATATTCTGATAGTGCGGATCTTTTTCCGGAAAGGGTTCCCCACAGCCGAACATAAAGACCTCAAGCCCTGCCCGGGAAAGGGTCTTCGCGCTGGTCAAGGTTGCATCAGACTTCCCGATAACCGCGGTGGTGAAGTTGTAGTTCCTCACGGGCGCTGGAAGCGGCATCAGGTTCGAGACCCTTTTAATGGAACGATCGATGAGGCCGGAAAAACGGGCCAATGCCATCGACCGATCCTGGGCGATGTAACGAAGGGCTTCTCCCCGCAAATTGCAGGTTTCCACCATGGATCGGCTGACGCCGGTTCCCCGAAACAGGGCGTTCTTCAGCCTGCTCCGCTGATCCGTGCAGGTACTGCAGACAAAATCAAGAGGGCAGCACACGCAGGATGCCAGGACCATCCTTGTGATCCCTTTTTCTCTGATGGATCGCAGGATGCCCACGGACCCTTCAGGAATACAGGCCGCGTTCAAGACCTCGGCATGGACAACCCGTTCTCTGGCCTGAAGGTCCCGAACATACTCGATCCATCTCATCAAGCCATCCCAATGCATCATTGCACCTGCAGACGAAGATCCCTATCCGTATTTCGGGGGAAAGGTCAGGGTCGGGAGGCAGGAAAGACACCCCTCTCCCTCTCGGTCTTTGAGAGGTACCGCTCAACATGATCATGGCGTTCGCGGCCGCTGCAAAGCCCCTGGTTATCATGGCATGCACGTCGGATCTGGCGGTTTTCGGACCATAGGCCCGAACCACATCTTCTCCTTTTATAGGAGGCACGTTTTCCGGATCGGCGATAATAACCACCCCCGCATGTTCAATAAGCTCCCGGGGCCCTTCCTTGTGATTGATGGCGGAAATGGCGCCGCATGCCTCCACGCACAGAAAACACTCGGAGCATATGCCGCACTGGAGGCAACGCTCCGATTCAAAGACGGCCTGGGTTTCACCCAGCCCGAGAGCAACCTCCAAAAAGCTGTCCTGTCTTACAGAAGGCTGCCTTTCCGGCATTGTCGCCCGCGCGAGAGAGGGAATATCTTTGGGGATTTCAGGAAAAGGCGAATCCTCGGGCCTCGAATCCTTCCGGCTGGAAACCGTCACCCCGCTGACATCTTCGTGGACGGATCTTGCCGCGGACCTCCCGGAAGCCATGGACTGGACCACGCTGGAAGGACCGGACACCGCATCACCGGCCGCATAAACAGACGGAATATTCGTATGCCATTTTTCATTCACCTGCACGAAACCCGCGGAGGTTATCTCCAGACTCCCTGCATCGTTTATTCTCTCTCCGCCCTCCGGCAAATAGGCGCCTGTTTGGCCGATGGCCACAATGGCACGATCAAACCCGAGAAGGAAGGTCTCGGATGGCTCGATGATCACGGGCCAGGGAATCCCATTGGAATCCGGTTTCCCCGGTTCCGTGGGACGGCATTCCAGGTGGGTAAACCGGCCGTTTTCCCCCTTGAAACCGACCACCCGGGTTCGATCCACTATCTGAATCCCTTCCTCCACGGCCTCCCGGACTTCATATCCGTCAGCCGGAATCATTTCCTCGGGAAACCACGTAACAATCGTGACCTGATTTCCCAGTCTCCTCATGGTCCTGGCCAGGTCGAAGGCCGCATTGCCGTCTCCGATGACCGCGATGGACTCTTCCGGTTCCCGGTCGTCTTCTCCGTCTGTCTCATCATCGTCACCCGGCCGGTTTCTATAATAGGAACGGAGGACATGGAGGCATCCGTCAACGCCTGTAAGATCTTCACCGGGAACTCCAAGCCGGCGGTCGGCCCATGAACCGGTGGTGACGATCACTGCATCGAAGCCATTTTTGAGGCTATCCCATCCATGCTGAAGGTCTACGGCATGGGAAGTCACAAAGGTTGCACCGAGGTTTCGAATATACGCAAGGTCTCTCTCCAGAACATCTCGCGGCAGCCGGTGAGCGCCGATTCCATACTGAAGGAGCCCTCCGGGCTTTTCTTCCTTTTCAAAAATCGTCACCTCGTATCCCCATCGGGCCAGATCTCCCGCGGCGGCCAACCCCGCGGGACCCGAGCCCACTATGGCGATTTTTTTTCCATTTTTCCGGATTTCCATCTCCTCGTTGTGGGAACCCTCGTAGTCCGCCAAGAATCGTTTGATATCCCTGATGGCAATCGGCTCATCAAGCTCCCCGCGCCGGCATGACGCCTCGCACGGGTGGGTGCATATCCTTCCACAGATGCCGGGCAGCACATTATCTTCCCTGATAATATGCAATGCCTCTTTGTACCTCCCCGCCCTTGTCAGGGCAATATAGGCCTGGGCGTTTACGCCCAATGGGCATCCCGCCTGACACTGGGGTTGCATCCGCTTGTCTATGACGGGTCGGCCGGGAAGCGATCTTCTGTTATTGAAAAGGATGGGAGAATTTCCGTTCGGGGTGACAACAGGACAGACCTGAACACAACGGCCGCAAAGGACGCACCGTTCGGGATCCACATATTCAGGGGATTTTCTGATTTTCGCACGAAATCCCTGGGGGGTATGCTTCAGTGATTCGATCCTGGCGGACAGCACGCAATCGATCCGGGGATTCTGCATCAATCGGATCAGCCCCGATCTTTGGGCGAAATTGAAGGGCACACCCGAATCCAGGCGCCATTCCTCCCTGGCCAGCTTCTGGTCCAGATCGTTCTCGCAATCCACGAGCGTTACCGGGATACCCAATTCTCCAAGTTTATTGGCGGCAGCAATTCCCGCGGGTGTAGCCCCGATGACGATGACTTTATGCAAGCGATCCTTGGGGCGTTTCATGGGTGTTCTCCTGTCCCGGCAGTGGCCTTCTTTTGCCTCCCTTTCAATATGGCGATACCGTAATCGTGTCCCTTGTTAAACGCGCTGATATTCATATCCTCAGTCCCCTTTGGTACGGATTCTTTTACGGCCATCCTTGCCGCATCCACGGAAACAGCCCCTGTAACGGCAGTGAAAAAACCGAACATAATGATGTTCGCCATCATCTTCCGGCCCATTTCCTCCGCCAGGCGGGTGGATGGTATGGAAAAACAATCTTTCGCTTTTTCTCCTGGTGAGGCTACCAGATCCTGATCGATCAAAAGGACCCCGTTTTCCGCCATCTGGTCGATGAATTTGTCAAAACCGGCTTGCGACATACAGACCAGAATGGCGGGTTTTCTCACATAGGGATAGTGAATGGCCCCGTCGGATATGATGACCTGGGCGCTGCAGGCGCCCCCGCGGGCCTCGGGACCATAGGCCTGCACAAGGGTGCTGTTTCGGTGATCTCCGATGGCCGCGGCCTTTCCAAGAATCCGGCCGGCCAGAACAATTCCCTGGCCTCCGAACCCGGTGAAGAGGATTTCCTGTTTCCCTGCCCGGGCCTTCCGCACTTCCACGCCTTCCGGATTTTCCCGCGTCGCATTTTCAGAATCTGTAGAACGCATGTCGGTTTTCACTCCTGACCGGTTTCTTCCAGCAGGTCATTCGGCCTGCATGTGTTATCGTATCTGTCCGAGCAGGTGGGCTTTTCCACATGAACAAATTTACCCAGGATTAATGCTCGATCAAAATCGAGATCCAGTTCCGAGGGAGGCGCATTGTTCCTGATAATGCTCTTATCCCGATAAATTCGAAGTGTATCCAAGGGTTTTTCTTTGTTTCGCCGGCCATAGTTCACGGGACAGGGGGAAAGAACCTCGACGAACGAAAATCCTCTGTTCAAAATAGCTTCCCTTATGGATTCCGTGAGATCGCGCGTATGGAGGATAGTCCATCTCGCAACGTAGGTGGCCCCCGCGGCGTATGCCAGGAGAGGAAGATTGAAAGGGGTGTCCGGATTGCCCATCTGCGTGGTTGTGGTCTTTGAATACAGAGGCGTCGTTGCCGCCGCCTGACCGCCGGTCATCCCGTAATTAAAATTATTCACGCACACCACCGTCAGATCCACATTTCTTCGCGCGGCATGGATGAAGTGGTTGCCTCCTATGGCAAAGAGGTCTCCATCGCCGCTGAAAACCACCACGTTCAAGGCGGGATTTGCCATTTTCATCCCTGTTGCAAAGGGAATAGCCCGTCCATGGGTCGTGTGATACGAATCCAGGTTCACGTACCCGGCGCCCCGCCCGGAACAACCGATTCCCGACACCATGGTCGTTTTGCCAAGATCAATCCCGCTTTCCTTCATTGCAACAAGACACGAAGAAAAGGCCGTACCGATACCGCAACCGGGGCACCAGATGTGGGGAATCCTGTCCGTCCTGAGGAGAGGATCGAGGGGATGACTGATAGACTTATTCTGGTCCATTTTTTTCCTGTTTACGGTGATTAAAAGAACAGTTCGTGCAATCTGCCGACCACCTGTTCCGGTGTAATAATCGTACCTCCCGGGTGACCCACAAGGAAGGCGGGCGCCCTTCCGCAGGCGCATCGCTCCACTTCCAGGTGGATCTGCCCCAGGTTGATCTCCACCGTCAGAAAGCCTTTGACCCTTTTGGAGAGCTCCCGAATCTGCACCTCGGGAAAAGGCCACACGGTTATCAGCCGAAGCAAACCGACCTTCATCCCCTGTTCTCGGGCCTCATCCACGGCAGCCAGGCTCGTCCGCGCGGAAACGCCATAGGAAACCACCACAATCTCCGCATCCTCCAACCTGTAGGATTCCGTACGGATGATATGATCCAGGTTCCGGTTTATTTTCCCCATGAGCTGGGCCATCATGGACTCTTGGGCATCCACCGTCATGACGGGATACCCCTTTTGGTCATGGGTCAGCCCCGTTACATGAATATTGTACCCCTCGCCGGCGGCGGCCATGGGGGCAATACCATCAGGTCCCGGCGCAAAAGGCATGAAACGGTCTTTCCTGCCTTTTGGTTTGGGCCTCGAAACCGTCTTGATGGTCTTCGCCTCGGGAATGACGACCCTTTCGCTGAGGTGACCGATCATCTCATCCGTCATGATGAACACGGGAACGCGATAGGTTTCGCTCAGGTTAAAGGCGTCGATGGTCTGATAGAATAATTCCTGGGGAGACGAAGGCGCCATGGCGATGATTTGATAGTCCCCGTGGGACCCCCACCTTGCCTGCATCATATCTCCCTGCGCCCCCTGCGTGGGGAGTCCGGTGGAAGGACCGGCCCGCTGCACGTTGACAATAACACACGGGGTCTCCGTAATCACCGCAAGACCGATGTTTTCCATCATCAGGCTGAAACCGGGTCCCGAGGTGGCGGTCATACTCTTGACGCCGGCGCAGGATGCACCGATTACCGCGGCAATGGCGGCAATTTCATCTTCCATCTGAATGAAGGTCCCGCCCACTTCCGGCAAACGGCCCGAGATGTGTTCCGCTATCTCCGTGGCGGGAGTGATGGGGTATCCTCCGAAGAATCTGCAGCCCGCGGCTATGGCGCCTTCAGCACAGGCAACATCTCCCGTCATAAAATACTCCCCTGTAAGGACCTCTCTTTTCATGGCATCTCCGGTTTTGTTTTTCTGCTAATTGCTCAATGTGGTGGGTGCTTCAATGGAGTAAATAGCAAATTCAGGACATATGATCTCACAGTAGTGGCAATTCACACAGGCCTCCGGCACTTTGACGGAGGGGGGGTGGTAACCTTTCTTATTAAAGTGGGAGGAAAAATGGAGGACTTCCCGGGGACAGAACTCAATGCAGTACCCGCACCCTTTACAACGATCCTCAAGGATGTGAACGATACCGGTGGAGATCTGGATATCTTCGGAATCAAGTGGAACCCGCCAGAAATTCATATGCCCTTCCTTCAAAACCCCGTGATAGTAAGATTTATTTCTTAAAGAAGCCGAATTATAGACCTCGAGTGGAGCATGTCAAGATAAATAATCGGCAGGAAGGATTGATAAAGGGGATACCGTAAGGTTTTTTGGAGGGGTTGCTTTCAAAAACAATGGTACGAATGGAGTCACGAGGTCTTTTTTGCTGCCGCAACTTGGATAAACCTCCACCGATCCGTGGAGAGGTCCTTCTATGCTGGTACAAGGGAGCTATTATTGTCCATCCATTTTTCCGTACCAGCATAGAAGGGCCGGTGCTGCCATAGGAATCAGATGCGGCAGCAAAAAAGACCTCGTGACGGAATGGCTTCCTGGTTCCCTATTTCGCTGCCGGGAAATTTGAATAGGATAGCATCAAAGATGTTCCTGCAATGTTTCCAGGGGTTCACCCTCACTGTTTAACACATAAACACTGAACCCGTTTTCTAATGCGTTTTTCAAAAGATCGTCAGCCATAATTGCCTGGATTTCATGTTTTTTTCCTTTTTCCCTCGCCATTCTCCCCAGACATTGGATGGCATCATCCTTTTCCAGAAATACGGGAATAAAAGAAATGCCGTTCGTTTCATCCCGCTGTCCCAGGAACTGTTCATTCCCTTCGGGATCCTGCACAATTACCCAGACCCACTGACCTGCCTTAACGATATTGCTCATAATTTTTCTCCTTTGATGGTTGCATATCTGTTTCATTGTTCGGACTTCAACAGCGCTCCGGTTTCCGGATCTTTGAAAGCTTCATCAATCTCGCGCCGCACGTCCGCCTTTCTCCGCCTTTTGTGACGAATGAGGTAACCGATATCCTCTAAAATCGCGTAATAGGCCGGCACCATAAGGAGGATCAGCATGGTCGAAAAACCCAGCCCCCACATGATGGCCGTAGCAAGAGGCGCCCAAAACACCGATTTCCCTCCCAGACCGAAAGCCATGGGCGCCAGGCCACATATGGTGGTCAGGGATGTCAGCAGGATGGGGCGCATGCGCACGAAGCACCCCCTTACAATGGCAAAATAAAGCCGGGTCGGATGTTCTCTCCGATACCGGTTGATAAAGTCTATCAGGACCAGCGAGTCGTTGACCACGATCCCGGTCAGGGCAAGAAGACCGATGAGCGTCACAAAGGTAAGCGGGTTATTGGTCACGAGAAGCCCTACCATCACCCCAAGGGTCGCAAAAGGGATCGTAACCATGATGATAAAAGGCTGTGTTACCGAATTGAACTGAAGGGCAAGGATAAAAAAGATCAGAAAGATCGCCAGAATGCCGGCTTCTCCCAGTTCCATGAGAGAACTGTCCGTCTCCTCCTGAAGCCCGCCCGCGATAAGTCTTGCCCCCGGAAAATCCCTCTTGATACGGTCAAAAAAGTGGATCGCTATCTTGTTGGCCTTGACGGCGGTCATCCTTTCCCCGCTGATGTTGGAAAGGAATCCGGAAACCCCTTTCTTTTCCTGCTGCACCTCACGAATGTTGGCGGTAACACGTACCGTTTGCTTGCCGTTATAGTGGGAAATGTTATAAAATCCGGGGACGAGCTTGATGCTGGCCAGCTCTTTCAAAGCAAGGGTCCCGTATCCGGGAAGATTTACTTTCAGATTCACCAGATCATCAAAATCGCGCCTGTATTCAGGAAGATATTTTAGTTTAATGTCCTGCGCGCGGTCCCCTTCGTTGTAGGTTCCCACCTTCATTCCGTGAAATGCGGACTGAACAGACATAACCAGATCGTTCTGATCAATCCCGGCCATCTTCGCCCTTGCTTCATCAATGGTGATCTCCATGAACTGCTTTTCCCTGGAAAAATCATCCTGTATATCGACGATCCCGGGATATTTTTTCAATTCCTTTTTCAAGAGCCGCGAAATGGCGGCAGCGCTCTCCCAGTCGACCGCTTGAATCTTGAGATCCACGTCGGCGCCTACGGGCGGCCCCTCGATAAGCCTTTCCATCACAATGGCGGTGGCGCCCATTTTGTGAAGAAGGTTTTCCACTTCGTTCCTAACACCCTCCATGAGTTCCACGATGGAATGCTTTCTTTCGCCTTTCCCTTTCAAAATCACATTGAGAATCCCATAATGCCTCCCGATGACCGGTTCGTAATTGATCTCTTTCATTCCCGCAACGGCAATGGGCGCCTCAAGATCCGGACCGATCTTCTTTTCTATCAGGTCGGAAAGGGCCATGAGCACCTGCTTGTTCTTTTCAAGACTCGACCCTGCCGGGAGATCGTAACAGATATTAAACCTCGGGAACACGTCGCTCTTGGGAAACATGATGAAATCGGTCTGAAAATAGAGAAAGAAGGCGAGACAGGTCGAAATCACTATAAACAAAACGGAAAGATAACGGTGCTGAAGAATCATTTTCAGAAAGGGAAAATAGATCCTGCGAAAATAACGAAACAGATCGAATCTCCGCTTCAAAGCCTTTGTTGCTATGTCGCTGGGCGTAAATTCCGCCACATGGGAAGGGAGCATGAAAAAGACTTCAAACAGGGATGCAGCCAGAGCGAAAATAATCACTTTGGGCAAACCAGACAGATAACGGCCGATAATCCCCCCCACCATAATCAGAATGGGAACGAAGGCAACCATGGTCGTGGTTACGGAGGCCAAAACCGGCGCCAGCACCTGACGGCAGCCATCCAGGATGGCCTTTACAACCGGTTTTCCCTTCTCCAGGTGGCGAAAAATATTCTCCAGCACCACGATGGCATCATCCACAAGAATTCCAAGAACCAGAATCAGGCCGAAGAGGGTCAGGCCATTGATAGACAGGCCGAAGGCATGCATGATAATGAAGGTGAGAAAGAAGGCAACCGGAATGCCAATGGAGGCGAAAACGGCGTTTCGAAACCCCATGGCGGCCCAGAGGATAATGAACACCAGAACAACCCCGAAAAACGCATTGGTCTCAAGCTCCTTGATGCGTTTCTTGATCTCCAGCGACTGATCAAAATAGAGCGTGGTCTTCAATCCCGGATATTGGGACGGAATATCTTTTATGAGCCTTTTGACATCATCCACAATCTGGATCACGTTGGTCTTTTTCTTCCTTTTTATCGGATAGAACCAGGGCTGGTTTGTTGTCGATGAAGGTAAGCGTGGAGGGTCTTTCCAGGGTAGGGGTAATTCTTGCAATATCCCGAAGATACACCGTGCCCGTATCGGAGCTCTTGAGAACGATGTTTCCCAGATTCTCCGGGGCGGACGGTTCACCCACCATGCGGATGGCCATTTCGTGATCCCCCATCTCCAGGGACCCACCGGGAAGATTTCGGGCACGACCGGCAATGGCATTGGCTATCTCGGGAATGGTGACACCGTAGGCGGACATGCGATGGGGATTCAATTCCACCCAGATTTCATTTTCCCTGTCCCCCACGATATCCACGCTGGATACCCCTTCGATGGTTTCAAGCGTGTCTGAGATCTCTTCCGCAATATCCTGAAGCTGCATGACCGGAAGCCGGCCGGCCAACCCGACCATGCAGACCGGAAAGATGGCCAGATCGATCTCGATCACCTTGGGCGCCTCGGCCTCTTCCGGCAGGTCATTCACAGTGTCTACGGCATTCCGAACCTCCTGCATGGCCTGATCGATCTCATATTCGGAAAGATCCGTATTAAAAAAAACATGAATTTTGGAGGTGCTTTCAAAGGAGCTCGATTCAAACCGCCTGATATCCGAAATGCCTTCCAGCTCATCTTCAATCTTTCTTGGTTACCAGTTTTTCCATTTCTTCCGGAGAAAATCCGGGACAGATCGTATAGACGATCCCTTCTCCCACCGTAATATCCGGGTCCAGATACTTGGGCATTTTCCCATAGCTGTACACCCCGAAAATCACAATAAGGATCAGGACCATTCGGACAACAATGGGTCTTTCAATGGCGAATTTGGTCAGGGACATAAGAAACCGAGCAGGCTTTTGTGAGATTGAGGGTTTAGGGTTTTAGGTAAAGGGATCAAAAGGCGCTTCCCTCCCAGGTCTCTCGGACCCCGGTCTATGGGCAGCAAATCAACTTTATCATCCTTTCTCGAATAGATTCCAATGCCGATGGTTGATACATCTTTCATATATGGACTTGACAATACGGACCTCATCGAGCCACGCATCCCCCGGAATGACAACTGTTTGGCCGTTATTCTGGAGATAATCAAAGCAATACAGGGTCTTTCCTTCCTTGTTCATAAGGTGAATCGCAACGCTATAGGATAATGGCTGCTTCTTGAGACTTTTCCAGACGAGTTGCACTGTTTTACCGTTTTTGGTATCGAGCAATCTGGCCCCGAGCAGAACGAATCCATCCCCGAACCGGATGTTCTTCATCCGGGTCCCCGCACTCCCCACAATCTCATCCAAAACCGGCTGGGAAATTCTGTTTAGCACTGTCCTATCATCCTGAATCTCATTTCTAACGAGTCGTTCCACCAGTTCATAAATCACAATGTCCGGTCTTTTCCTTTTCTATCAGGGCCGGATCGAATGTGAGGCCTTTGTGGGGAACGATGACAAGGCGATGGAAGGTTTCACCGAAATAGGGTGTCATGGCTATCATGAAAGAATCAGCGAAAATGAGGGCCTTCGGCATATCTTTTAGATCCGTATCGATATCGATACGCTCCGACATCCCTTTCTGTCCGGGCGCCTTGTTCCCCAGGATATGCGAACTGAATTTTGGGCCGAAAAAAGGCCAGGTCTCTCCAATCTTCCCTTTCAAATTGATCATTTGCGTAAGGCCACCATCATACATCATGCCTTCCGCAATAGAAAAATCATTTAATGTCAAAGATTTCACTTCAGGGAAATAGTCCCTCACGCGTTTCATAATCTCTTCATATCCTACAAATCCGCCCCTATTGTTCCAGTGGGTATCCGTCTTGTAATAGACCCTGTGCTCCTTCTTGGCAGCCATCAAGGGCTTCCTTAGATCAACAAAATCCAGATCGGTATGGGCGGCAATATATTCCGCCAATTGATCAAGAGGGGTCTTTCCCAGGACGTTTCCAACACGAATCGGCAAATACTCCGGATAGATGGTGTGTTTGTTGGGCGCCACGACAAGAATAAATGGAATCCCTCTTTCCCGCAGCCAATCGCGTCTGGAAACCATCCTCTGGACCCAGGAAACCAGTTCATCCCTGCTGAACACGTCTATTCCCCGAAACTGTTCAATGACGTTGTCGTGCAACCCTAAATACAACCACCCCTTTTTTCCAACCAAGACCGTGGGCGATATTTTCAACCCCAGGATCCACCGCAACCTGCTGCCAAGATGCAGAAACATCTTTCTGAGCCCGAACCGGTCATCCGCATAGGACGTAAAAGCCTGGGGAAAACCGAGAACTTCCTTGAAAGAAGCGGGCGTTTTCGGGAGTTGAACCAGTTCCCGTTTTTCCTCATCGGAAACAGCCGGTTCCTTACCCGTAAACTGAACCACCACGGGGACGGAGATGGCTGTCAGGAAAATTGCGATCAATAGATAATCGAAGAAGCGAACCATAGGAAGCCTTTTTTGACCAACCTGTCAGAACCGGAAATAGATAAATGGGTTATGCGTTTTCGCAGCCAGATTGGCAATGACCAGAAAAAGAATTCGCCGAAAGAGAAACCGTCTCAATGCACCTCTGGAAGAATGGGGATGCACCGAACTTCCATACCGGGCCGAAATCAACCCGACATCAGCCACCGTTTTATCAGGGGAATGATAGGTGCAGCCCCGATGCTTCCGAAAATAAGGGCCAGGATCACTTCACGATCCAGGAATTGCCACACATGGGTCACGATCCCGTTCCCTTTCCCAAAACCCGCCATTGCGGTAATAAAGGCGGCGGCAACATCAAAATTATCCGCACGGAAAAAGGTCCATCCCACCATCACCACAATCATCACATAGATGTGGCCAAAGGGCCTCCAGGACCGGCCAAGCCATTTTCCCAAACCAATTCTTTCCAGCACTAAAAAAGCGCCGTGGAAAAGCCCCCACACCACAAAGGTCCAGCTCGCCCCATGCCACAAACCGCACAGAAAAAAAACAATGATCAGATTCAGATAGGTTCTCCCCACACCGCGCCGGTTCCCGCCAAGGGGGATATAGAGGTAGTCTCGAAACCACCCGGACAACGACATGTGCCAGCGCCGCCAGAACTCCGTGATAGATCGGGAGATATAGGGATAATTAAAATTTTCGGGAAGCGTGAAACCGAACATAAGGCCGAGACCGATGGCCATGCTGGAATATCCGGCAAAATCAAAATAGATCTGGAGCGTATAGGATGCGGCGCCTGTCCAGGCGATGGCGGTTGTCAGGTTTTCAGGCGGCAAGGAAAAAATGGCATCGGCAGGAACCGCCAGGGCATTGGCGATAATGACCTTCTGCCCCAGACCCACCACGAAGCGACGTACTCCCTGGGCAAATTTCTCACTATTGACAGAACGGTCATGAAGCTGTTCCACAATTTCGTTAAAACGCACAATCGGCCCGGCAACCAGCTGCGGAAACATGGAGATGTACAGGCCAAGAGTCAACGGATTGTTCTCGGCCCTGCAAGTCCGCCTGTAAACGTCGATCAGATAGGAAATGGCCTGGAAGGTAAAAAAAGAAATGCCTAATGGAAGATGATTATGCTCCAGAAAAACCGGGGAGACATGAAACCATGATAAAATCTGGTTTAGATTTTCCACCAGAAAGTTGGTGTACTTGAAAAAGCAGATGGATCCGAGGTTTACCACCACCCCCAGAATGAGGGCAAAACGCCTGGCGGAAAAG
Organism: uncultured delta proteobacterium; assembly: GCA_963747015.1. GTDB lineage: Bacteria > Desulfobacterota > DSM-4660 > Desulfatiglandales > Desulfatiglandaceae > DUZB01. Next base: position 2,587 of record CAVVEP010000018.1, on the reverse strand, counting down.
GAAGACTGCTTTTCGATAAGAATGCCGCAGGCATAGTTCACCAAAATGGAAAGGAGAAGCACAAGGACATAGTTCACTTCCCCCCAGGCGTAAAAAAACAGACTTGCCAGAAGCAGAAAAATATTTCTGAACGGGAGAAAAAAATAGAAAAGAAGAACAACCGGCAAAAAATAAAACAGAAAAGTTACGGAACTGAATACCAAAACCTGTCACCCGATTTCAGAATGAAGATTATTCTTATGGAACAATTTTCTTTATGAAGCCCTTTACGCGGAACTTGCTACCAAATTCTGTACTTCAACCAATGGCTCAGATTTCTTGCCATGTAACCGCATGATTTCTTAATAGTCGCAGGAGGTCCTTCCTTGAGCAGGGCTCTTGTGAATTTTCCAAGAAGATGTCTCGTTTCGGAGGTTCCCTCAACGGCAACGCCGGAAGAGAGCATTTCCTTTTCCGCGGCTTTGTGCAATGCCTCCAACCTTTTTTCGGCGTGCCATATTCCTTCGTCTATTCTTTTCTTGTATTCTCCACCGCACTCGAAAAGTTGGTCCAGGGAAAACCTTCCGAACAATGAACTCTCGGCCCACAGGTATTCACTGTATCCCATGATGTTTCTGAAAGGGTCCTTAAAAAGTTTGAAGATATCACGGTCATCCCTTTTCCTGTTTTTCTGGACGGCCGCCCTCTTTTTTTCAAGGCCCCGGAATGACGCAAAAACATCATCCAGCGCAGCAAGGTGTAAGCACCCCTCCTCATACTTAGGCGGTATCCCGCTTGGGGGGCCTGATCTTCCCAGAAATAAAATCCCTTTTTGTCGATGTTCATGAAAAGAAGGGCCCTTTTGACTGCCAGCGTCAGGGCCAAAGGCAGTATTTTCCTCAAGTTATCATCATCATAATTCTTGATAATGGTCATCAAGGCGTTTCTGTGCATGAGAAACCGCTTCTTTGTCTCTTTTTGACTGTCTAACGTGCTGTGCCCCCTATGATACACGATGGAATCGGGGGCCATGACCACACGGTAGCCCATTACCCAGAGACGCCAACCCAGATCAACGTCCTCAAAAATAGCAAAATAATCGTCATCAAAACAGTCCGCTTCCCTGAATACATCCTTATAGATAAACATTGCACCACCGCAGGGAAACAGGATCTCATCTCCGGGCTTCAAATCATTTGCCGTCAACTGGTCCGCATATCCCAGGTACTGAAGCGTTCCGCCATTGAATTCCACATGTCTTCCGTTCCACGACATCAGTTTCGAGGCCGAGCAAACGATCCCTTTTGGACGGTCCAGGACTGAAATCCCCTCCCTGATCCACCGGCTGTCTACCCTGGTATCATTGTTCAAGAAGGCTAACACGTCTCCCTTTGCAGCTTCCGCGGCGATCCTGTGGGGTGGTGCAAATCCTATGTTTTCACGACTTTCCAAAATGTTGGCGCCGGGGCACACCTTCCTGATAATATCAATGGAATCATCCACGGAACCGTTATCAAAAATAATAACCTCGTAGCTCTCTTTGGGATAATCGAGTTCATTTATGGAACGAAGGCACTTTTCGAGATGCTTGGCCCCGTTCCAGTTGATGATGATAATGGATACCGAATCCATTTCAACCTTCCTTTCGTACGCATATAAGCAGGATGTTTCGATTTATACGGGTTCTTCTTACACCAACCCGTCGAAGCCGCCCGCAATGTTTTTGGATTCCTGATGACGCTCCCGAGAAAACCGAAATAGATGAACGCCCCCAGGGGCAACAACTGGAGCATGAGGCGATCCAGGGAGTGTTGCAGATGCCAATCTATGTCCAAGGGCGTTATGAGATATATGACAAAATAGGCCAGTGAAAGCATCAGACCGTCAGGGCGGGGATGGTCATGGGCGGAGGCCAACGCGGGTTTATGATCACAGCCAGAAGGATGCTGAGACCAGCATACAACGGGAAAACATCCGCCAGCCAGCCAATCCGCCACCCGCAAAAGTCCGGGAGATTCTCGGCGAAATGATGCCAAATGGTTCCATATCTTCCAAGATCAGTCAGCCTGTCAATGGCGGCTCCGGATTGCCCAGCCAAAATGTCGTTGGTTGGAGCAAGGGTCAGCTTGAAATAAGACACTCCAGCCAGCACAATGATCAGACCTAACAACATGGGAAGCATGTTAGAAAAATAGCGCCTCCGCTCCGGTTTTATCGCGAGCCAGATTATTGTGGAAACAAAAAGCGCTATCACAAAAGGAAATCCTTCATTTTTTGTCCAGACGCTGAGTCCCGCAAAGAGGCCGGCGGCAAAAAGATAGGAGCGATCCCGCAGTTGGCTGAGATAAACCAGGATGACAGCCGCAGATAATAAACAGACAAGGAGTGTCTGCCATTTGGGAGTGCGAAGACTGAGAAGCTGGGTCAGCCTAACAAAAACGCGCTGCCCATAAGACGGCATACCGGTCAGGCCGCCGAACCCGCCGAAAGAAGCGCGGGGATGGCAAGGGTAAAAAGGGCGCCACGAGGATCGGCACAATCTCGGAAGTATTGCCGGTGTACAACCATCCCCTTACAACGGAAAGCGGCAGAAGAAGCGGGTAGTCGG
>CAVVEP010000017.1:0-19337 GCA_963747015.1 uncultured delta proteobacterium | reverse complement strand
AGCATGTGAACAAAAACCTCTCCGGCTTCGATCTCCTCAAAGAGAGAAAAAAGGCCTTCTCCCTGAAAACCGTTCATGATCACTCTCAGAATATTACCATCGGCCTTCCAGCGGCGCTCCATCTGTTTGAAGATCTTCCCTTTTGGCAAACATTTTTTGATGCGCTCTCCATCAAAACCGTCACCAGTGAAAACTATGCCGAGGCATTGAAGGAAGGGAAACAGATCGCGGAAGCTGAATTTTGTGCCCCCATGGCGGCTCTGCACGGTCATGTCAACTATCTGATGGCTCGATCGGATGCTGTTTTTCTCCCCTTTTATCTGGAGAAAAAATCTTCCGACAAGGGAGTGAGGCGACAGTATTGTTATTACACGCAGTATGCGCCATCCCTCCTATCCGCGGCAGGGATGGGAAAAGAAGGGAAAAAGATTCTATCCCCCTTGGTCGACTCTCTTCACGGCCCGTTTCGCACCAAAATCGAACTGCATTCCATGTTGAAAACCATTACAAAGTTGCCTATCGGTTTTCTTGAGGTATCCAAGGCCTATGACACGGCCCGTGAGTACCGACAATCGTGTCTGTCACAATGCAAGGAGATGTATCGAAAAGAATTGCAGGAGCGGAAGGGCATTCACGTGGTGCTTCTCGGAAGACCCTACACCGCGCTTTCCAGAAACATGAATAAAGGCATTCCCGATATTTTCGCGTCTCTCGGCATCCGGGTTTACTTCCAGGATATGCTCTCCTACTCCATGGAGGACATGGCGCCCATCAAAAATCTTCTGAATGAGATCCACTGGCATTACGCCTCTGAGATCCTCATGGCGGCCCGGGTGGTGGCGCAATCGGAACGGGCGTACCCGGTGATGGTAACTTCGTTCAGGTGCACGCCCGATGCCTTTGTCATGGACTATTTCAAGAAAATCATGGAAGCCCATGAAAAACCCTATCTCATCCTTCAATTGGATGAACACGCCTCTAATGTGGGGTATGAGACAAGGATTGAGGCCGCCATTCGATCCTTTCAAAATCACCATGCCGTTCAGAATGCAAAGAAGTTTGAAGTCAGGTCTGAAAAGATCCCTGTTTACTCACCTGCCCTTATTCCGGAAAGAGAGAAACATCTTTTCGACAAGACGCTGATCATTCCGAACTGGGACGATATCACCATGAAATTTCTGGTGGCAAACCTTCAAAGAGAGGGGATCGATGCCAGGTTGATGGAGGAATCCCAGACAACGATTCAGAAGAGTTTGCGTTACAATACGGGGCAGTGCATCCCCCTGAACATCATTGCCCAGGAATTTGTGGAATACGTCAGGAACCATGATCTTGCGCCCGAAAAAACCCTGCTGTGGATGGCTTCCTCACAGATAGCATGCAATATCGGGCTTTTTCCTCACCACCTGAAAAGACTCCTTTACTCCTATGGAAAAGGGATGGAAAAAGCCGGGGTGTACGCGGGGAGCATGTCGTTTATGGACATTTCCTTGAAACTGTCCATCAATACCTATTTTGCCTATATGTTTGGCGGCTTTGTCCGGAAGATCGGTTGCCGCATCAGGCCGTATGAAATAAAGAAGGGCGCAACGGACAAGGTTCTCGAAGAGAGCGTGACGATCTTGATCGATGCCTTCCTCGGAAAAAGATCGAAAGAAGAGGCCTTAGCCCGTGTGATCTCTTCTTTTGAAACCATCGAGATGACCCACGAACGCAAGCCGAAAGTGGCCATCTTCGGCGATTTGTACGCGCGGGACAACGATGTGATGAACCAGGGGCTCATACGCTTTATTGAAAAGCACAACGGGGAAGTGTTGGTGACCCCATACAGCGCGTATGTGCAGATGATCGCCAGGGCCTATCTCAAGAAGTGGTTTTATGAAGGCAACTATCTGGATATCCTGTCTTCAAAGGCCTTGTTGTCCACCGTAACCCGCCTGGAGAAAGGATATCTCAGGTATTTTGGAAAAATTCTGGAAAATCCGTCGCCGCCTTACGATGAAAGCCCTGAAAAGATCCTTTCCGAATACCATGTGCGATTGGAGCACACAGGCGAGTCCATGGACAATCTGCTGAAAATATTCTACACGAAAAAGCACTACCCGGATGTTTCGCTCTTTGTTCAAACAAGCCCCGCGTTCTGTTGCCCTTCGCTTGTCACCGAGGCCATGGCAAAAGAGATAGAGAAGAAAACCGGGGTGCCCATTGTGTCCATCACCTATGACGGGACTTCCAAGAACAAGAACGAAGCCGTTATCCCCTATCTGACCTATTTGAACAAGTCCTGACGAATCCTATTCAAATTTCCTCGCGGCGAAATACAGCATCAGCAAGCCATTCCGTCGGTCGGTGAAGATTTATCCAAGATGCGGCAGCAAAAAAGACCTCGTGATTCCATTCGTGCCATTGGTGGTTACAGATCTGTCCTGCGCCGATGGTCTTGAATCCCACAAATTCGTACATAATTACGGCCTTAACCTACGATGATGTAGGATTTTTCGTGCTATCGTTCTATGCATTTTTGTAACAAATTGAATTTATGTTATAAATTAAAACAGCACGATTCTTGCAAATCCGCACCCAAAAACTCAATTCCGGGGGAGATGGTATGGATAAAGGAGACATTGCTTTTGTATTGGTTTCCGCGGCTCTTGTTTTGCTGATGACGCCCGGTCTGGCGCTTTTTTACGGCGGGATGGTGCGAACCAAAAATGTGTTGGGCACCATTATGCAGAGTTTCATCATTATCGCTCTTATCACCGTCGAATGGATTTTGTGGGGCTACAGCATGGCCTTCGGGCCTGACAAGTGGGGGCTTATCGGGGGCCTGGAATGGTTCGGCCTTTGCGGTGTCGGCATGACGCCGCACCCCGTCTACGCCCCAACCATACCACATGAGGTCTTCATGATTTATCAATGCATGTTCGCGGTGATAACGCCTGCCCTGATTACTGGCGCCTTTGCTGAAAGGATGCGATTCGGGCCGTTTCTTCTCTTCAGCCTTTTGTGGGCTACATTTGTGTACAATCCCCTGGCGCATTGGATCTGGGGAAACGGCGGATGGCTGGGCAGGCTGGGCGCCTTGGACTTCGCCGGCGGCGTCGCGGTCCATGTGGGTTCGGGGCAGCCGCCCTGGCCGCGGCCATGATCCTGGGTAGGCGGAAAGGCTACGGAACGGAAAACCTGAAACCCCACAACCTCCCCATGACCCTTTTAGGGGCTGGAATCCTGTGGTTCGGCTGGTTCGGTTTCAATGCGGGAAGCGCCCTGTCCGCCGGGGCGCTGGCCGGGAGCGCCTTTGTGGCCACCCATATAGCCGGGACCACGGGCGCCCTTGCCTGGATTGCCATGGAATGGAAGGTGGCGGGCAAAGCCACCACTCTGGGCGCGGCCTCCGGGGCCATTGCGGGCCTGGCCACCATCACGCCGGCGGCGGGGTTCGTGGGGCCCCTTTGGGCCGCGCTGATTGGTGTCTTAGCGGGAGTGGGTTGCTATTTCGGAGTTCTGGCCAAGAACCGGTTCAAGTATGACGACAGCCTGGATGTGGTGGGCATTCATGGGGTTGGCGGCGTTATCGGGCTTCTTGCCGCGGGACTTTTTGCCAGTGTTGCCATCAATCCCGGCGGCGCCGACGGCCTTTTTTACGGAAATGCGTCTCAGTTGGGGATTCAGGCGTTTGCCGTGCTGGTAGCTATCGTGTATGCTTTCGGGGTCAGCTACATTCTCCTCAAGATCATTGACAAACTCTTTGGATTGCGGGTCTCCGAGAGAGACGAAATCAGCGGCCTGGATTTGTCGGAACACGAAGAAACCGCCTACAATTTTTAGATAATGCACCGTTTTTAAAGGGAAGCTACTTTTGGAACCGGTTTGATGAAATGCTGGCGGAGGCTGTAGGTGTAGGCCCCCTGGGTGGGGATCATAGAGGACGTCGCCCTCTTCGATGCCCTGTTCCCCAATAGGAATACCCCCACACATCATGGGGCGTACAGAGGGATCCCAGAACATAGCAGGGCGTTTCGATGAGGGCAGGCCGGGTCAGGTTGAGAACGGGAAAATAGTCGCTTTCAAACCGCTCCCACCCCACCGCATTGGTGCCTGCGTCCGTGATGACGAGGTCCGGGGCCTTTTTGTCCATCAACGGTTATTAAAAGGTGCATGGCATCATTGCAGATCCAGCGGCCGGGTTCACAGCAGATGCGGCATTGGACTTTCGGGAAAATGTGTTCTGAAAAGGCGCGTCCGATCTGTTTGGCAAAATCGGTGATGGGTATTGCCGGTTGGCTGTAATGGTCCATGGGCGCCGCCACATCCTTTCCGAGGGCTGTTTTGAGAAGTCCCTCAGGTGTTCCGGCGGCCTGAAGCCATTCCCCCAGAGGCGGCCAGTATCCCCCGCCCATGTCGATGAAGCGGATCATTGCCCGCCTGGATGCATCCATATCCCCTATAATCTTTCCCAAACGCCGAATAAAGTCCGATCTGGCGGCAGGGGGGATAAATTCCAACTTGTGTGAAACTGAATCCCTTCCAGTCTGACCTGTTCGCACGTTTCCGCTTCTGTCCAGAAACCGTCAAGCTCTTCCGGAGCAATCCCGAATTTTCGCCACAGGCCTTTCGGGTTGGTGGTCAGGCGGACTCCCGCGCGAATCGGCCGATCCAGATGCAACGCAACGGCATTGAGCCTGCGAAGTTCTCCGAAACTGTCCAGAAGAATGGTTACCCTGTCGGGATGGGCCGCGGCCAGGGTTAATTCCGCCGCGGTTTTTCCAGGACCGCTGAAGACAATGTCCTGCGCATCCAGCGCAAGCGCTGCTTCCAGTTCCAGACCGCTGGAGACATCCAGACCGAATCCCGAGCCAAGGAGAATGCGGGATATCTCGGGGTGGTTGTTGCTCTTGACGGCGTAGTAAAAAGATACCGAGGGGAAAACACTGGAAAAAGCGGCCATGAATTCTTCGGCCCGGACCCTGAGCGCGGCTGTGTCCAGGAGGTAAAGCGGAGAAGGGTTGTCTTGCAACGCACGGAGATACAGGTCTGAACGACCCAGGTAGTCCCGCACAAATGCCAGGAGCATTTTTTGAGGCAGCCGGGGTGTTTCCGGCAGCGCGGTTGGATTGGTCATAAAGGGGCCTGTTCCATTTCTATGGTAATCTTTTTGCAGAGGGTATCGCATTCCGATTCCGGATCGGCATCGCCGGCTGGAGAAAAGATAATATGGCCCAGCAGCCAGCTGTCGTAATCCGCGGGTGGTAAAATGACTTCATGACCGGCCCGGTGGGGGAAATGAACTTCAAGAACCCTTGGGTCATTGAGGAGATTTCCTGCTTTTAGCTGCTTTAAAATACCCTCTTTTTCAGCATGAAGACGGAGACCGATGTGCGACTCCATACCCGAGGTATCCGGCAGCGAAACCGGACGATCGGCGGCAAAATCGATGGTGAGGCCTAAAATGTCCAAACCCCATGACCTGCGCAGAAGATAGGGCAGGCAGTCTCCCCCGGGCCGCGGCGTCATTTCGAGAAAAAGGATACGCCCGTCCCGGAGAATAAAATCGGCCATGCAGATGCTTTGTGTAAGGCCCAGTGCCAGCGCCCCCGCCAAGAGTGCCCGGGGAAGCAGGGTCCGCGTAAAATAGTCGGGGAGAGAGGCGGGCAGGATATATCCACGAATGGTCCCGAAGGGCTGGTGCGCCGCCTTGAGTTTCCGGGTAACACGAATGACGGTTGCGCCATTTCCGTCCAGCAGGAAATCACAGCTGTATTCATCTCCTTCCACATACTCCTCGGCAATGATTCGGGGCGCCTCGCTGTTGCGGGTGTTGTAAAGGCGGTTTTTTTCTCGACGACGGAGTTCTTTCGCGATAATCTCGAAATTCGTTTCGCAGGACTCCTCACTGTCGCAACGGTAGATAAGTTCGCTGCCGCTGCCGCTGACGGGTTTCAGAATGCAATGCCCGGGAATAGCCGCAAAAAAATCCAACACCTCCTCGACAGACCGAACCGGACGGTAGTCGGGGCAGCCGATGCCGTACTTCCGCCAGAGTGTTTTGGTAAGATATTTGTTCCTGCAATTTGTGACGGCGTCCGTTGACGGAAACGGCAATCCCAGCCGTTTTGCAATGGAGGCGGCGAGCGACAGAGACTCACAGTCGAAACAGGCAACACCGACGGGATGGAGGTCGAATAACGCAAGATGCGCCGTCAGGGAGTGAAATACGGCCTCTTCGTCCGTAAGTTCACAGAGAACCTCCTCATGGGCGGAGGGTTTGGGTTCATGGGCCTGCCGCCGTACATCCGGATCCGTGACAAAAACCGCCTGCTCGGGACGGGCGGTTCGAATCCAATCGATGTAGTCGGCGGTAGTGCCGATTACAAGCACTCTTGAGGGCTTATGCATAGGCAAGATTTTGAAGTGCCGGGGCATGCACGAAAGGCATCCGGCGCCCGCAGTCGGATTTTGTAAAGGGGACGGGCGGTCAAATGAAATCGCCTTTTCCATCCGAAATCCCCGCAGAGAAAATCGACCGAATCCAATCGGTTTTCGCAGGCCCAGTCCAGGTGGTGGAAATTAATCAGTTTGGCAACCCCCCGAAAATCCCGGTGCGTGCCGCCGGCAAGCACCGTGTAGGTATTGTTCCACACGGCGCCCACATCCACTGCCGCAATTTTACCGCCTAAAAGAGCGGTGGTAATACGCAGCAGTCCATTTTTATGCAGCCGGCTTATGAGCGTTTCAAACGAAGCCAGAAAGCGTTCATCATTAAAATAGGAGTATTCCCAGAAGCTTTCCAGATTCATCCGGAACATGACGGCCGCATCCGGCAAATGATTATGTCGAAACGACAACCCCCTGGATGCGAGAGCCGCCATCTCCCTGGCCAATTGTTTCCGCGATTTTCCGGAAAACTCCTGCCAGTATCGTTGAGAATCGTATTTATAACGGCCCGGAAAAAACAGGTATCCCACTTCGTCTTCACAGACCGTATCTTCGTTTGAGTGCCACGGTTCGGGCGGCATATACCGCAGGTGAACGGGCGAGGGCATGGCCTCCAACAGAGCCCGAACGGCCTTGTTCCCGGAGGCCCAGAGCTTATTCTGTTCAAGCCAGGTCTTGCCTCGCCAGATCTCGCCGGGAAAATAACCGAAACATTGGCTCTCTTCAATCCAGCAAAGGGGAAGCAGTCCTGAAACCTTTCCCTCTTGCTCGGCCACAATAAAGAAGGGCTTTCGGCAAAAGGAGAGGGCAAAGGCCTCCCGGACCATCCACATGTCGAAAAGGCAGGCCGGGGAATACATGGACCAGAGCCGCCTGCATTCCTCCAAATCCTCGCTGATCCGAATTTTCACCGGCCTATCGCCTCAAATTTACCTGCAGGAGGGAATGTTGTCCTCCAAAAAAGGTTTTCGCAAATTTCTCGACGGCTTCCGGGTCATAGGGCTTGCAACTGAATACATCCAGGTAGACCGTATTCGTCTGGTTCGCGAAATGAGCGGAAATGAGGGATGTTTCAATAAGTTGAACCATCGAGTACCCGGCCACCCGTTCATCTTCTCCGAAGTGTACCACCTGGGTGTCGCCAAAGCGCTTCATCTCTATCAGTTCGCAAAGCTCAACCACGAACCGCCGAATGGCATCGGCATCCCGAATGGTTTCGGGCGTGCAATCGTAGATATCGACGGCAGACGCAATTCCCCAGGCATTCAGTGCCCGGGCTCTTTCCATAATCTCAACGCCGCCCGCACCTAACGGCGTTTCTTCTTTCAGCAAGGGTATCATCATGAGCCATCTCCTTTTTCGCTCCTGTTCCTCACCAAAATCGTCCTTGGGGGTGGGTTTGCGATGAAATTGTTTCCCGGACTTATTCCTGTTGGTTGGAAAAAAGTCCTTGCCTCTGTAGGCAGTCCATTTTTTGAACTTCCGGTAAATCGCCCCGCGGTTTGTCTCAACAAGGGTCGCTTCAACATCTTTCATCCTGTGAACGTGGCGGGGGATTCTTCATGAACTTACCCCTTTTGTCAAGACGCAAATTTAAGGCGGCATTAAGCCGTTTCAAGTGCCCCGCCAGAGGTTTTTTATATTTAAAATATTATGGAATATCAATAAGTTGAAAACTTGCTCTAAAATACCTTAAAAAATGTCTCAGGAAAAGAGTTGCGAAACGATCATCCTTTTCTTCTGAAAAGCAAAATTTGCGGTAATTCCGAATATCTTCCTTCAGATTCAGCGATAGGATTTCCATCAACTCACATTCAGAAAAAAAGGAGCATCCGTGCGCCATCTCCATTGGTTTTGAGAAAAAAGTGCAATTTCAAAATGCTGTTAAAAACAAAAATACCACTAAAATGATTGACATATTTTATCTGTATCTTGCATGGTATCGAGAACATTTACCTATCTAATGGAGGATCAGACGATGATGAAATCTTTAACGGAAATGACGGCGGAAATTGCCATTGCTCAGGCATCCCACTCAGTCATGTCGGCGGAAGACATGGAAGGGTTTCTTAAAAAAACCTTTCAAGTATTGAACGAAATCAAAACACTGGAAGAGGGCGTGGAACCCGGACCGGAAACTTCCGAATCCCCCGAAATCATGGTTCCAGAGAAATCGATCCAGAAAAACAAAGTGATCTGCCTTGAGTGTGGCCGGGAATTCAAACTCCTCAGCAACAGGCATCTCATAAAGGAACACAACATGGATGCCAAAGAATACCGGAAAAAATATGGATTTTCCGCAAGACAGCCTCTTGCCGCCAAGTCATTTCGGCAAAACGAAGGGCAACCGCCAAAACCCATAATCTCGGAGAAAGACTCCAAGAGAAAAGGAGGGAAAACGCAGCAGGCAAGGAAGCCCCGGAAGCGGCCGTGGAAACCAAGGTGAAAGCAGGCGGCAAAGGCAGAAAAAGCAGCCAGAGCAAAAAAAGATTCGGAATAGATTTTTTCTTCCGAGCCGTTTATTCGGCAATTTCTCCGCTGAAAAATCAAGGATCAGGGGCGGTCTCTTCCGGTTTTTCTTCCTGAGGGATGTGGCCGTGCCCGGGAACGATATTCATGGAGGTTTTTTCTGCGATTTTGGCCGGTGAATCCTGTACAGCATAGAGGAGAGGTGTGCATGAGTGACGTTTCATTGCAGGAGAAGTTCAAGAAGGCGGCAAGCGTGATTTGTAAACAGGGAATGATGCCTTTTCCCTTAAGCGACACAACGATTGCCATTGTGCAGAATGTAGTGGGTGAAAACGAAGACGAACTGGATTTGATTCAGGCCTTCGGCGGCAAAGCCTCCCAGACCCTGGAGGAGTTGAAAGAAACCAGCGGATTTCCGGGAGAAAAGGTGGAACAATGTGCCGCGAGCCTGGCCAAAAAAGGCCTGGTTTTCAACCAACCCAATTCCGCCGGGGTAATGGTCTTTCGGCTTCTTCCTTTTATGACCGTGGGGGTAATGGAATACAAGTTTATGGGGCCGCTTCAGGGAAATGAGGAGGAAAAGCGATTAGCGAAATTGTTCCAGAAACTGATGGATGAGGCCAGGGACCGGATTCAGGCGAATTATGATCATCTCATTCCCGTGTTCAAGGCGGCCCCCTCCGTGGACAGAACGGTCCCCGCACGGGAAAATGAATCCGGGAAAGCCATAAAAATCATTTCCATAGACAAAAAGATGGACGTCCCCGATGAGGTCATCCTGCCGAGCCAGAGCATTGAAGAGATTATCGGTAAATTTGACGACATTGCGGTAGGGCATTGTTTCTGCAGGCAACGGCGGAAGACGCTTGGAGACCCGTGCGACACGGACGCTCCGACGCTGAACTGTTTTACCTTCGGAAAATCCGCCCGTCATACGGTGGCGCAGGGCTTTGCCCAGCCGATTACCAAGGATGAAGCGCGAAAAATCATGAAAGAGGCGGAGGAGGCCGGCCTTGTGCATAAGGCCTTTCATCCCAATTCCAAAGAGTCCCGGCCTGAGACCAGTATCTGCAACTGTTGCAAGGATTGTTGCGATACCCTGCATCTCTGGCGCGACGGCGCTTTCCCTCTTACCAACTCCACCTACTACCTGTCGGTGATCGACGGAGATGCCTGCTCAGGTTGCGGCCTTTGCGTGGATCTGTGCCCAACGGAGGCCATCTCATTGAATAGCGAAGGAATTGCTCAAAGGGATGAAGAGTCCTGCTTCGGGTGTGGGGTTTGCGCCCGTTCCTGCCCGGAAGAGGCTATTTCCTTGAAAGAAGGTCTGAGAAAGGTATTTATTCTTCCACCACGCCTGCGTCGGACTGCGTGAGAGAGAAATCAGGCAATTCGTGTATCCTATTCAGATCTCCTGGCGGCAAAAAAGACCTCGTGTCTCATGGCATTTCTGCCAGGATTCTTGAATGAGATACGGCAATTCTCGGAAAATGCGCTCCATGAAGTCATGGAAGCATAGAACCCAAGGTGCGGGAGGTATCTTATATGAAATGGAAAGAACTGCTGACTCCGGTGGCCTCCATGGATGCGGAAGAAGCGCGAAGATTTATGAATGAGCACAAGGAAGGGTCTTACACGCTCCTTGATGTGAGACAGCCTACGGAATATGAAGCGGCAAGAATACCCGGGGTCCACGCTTATTCCCATCGGGGAACTGCCGGACAGGATCGGGGAACTGGATCCTGAAAAACCGGTTATTGCCTACTGAGCCATGGGAGGACGCAGCCGGGCTGCTGCGCAACTGTTGGCCGGAAAAGGTTTCAAGGATGTCTACAACCTCAAAGGAGGCATAAAGGCCTGGCAGGGCCATAAAGCCGCGGGACCCGCGGATATGGGCATGGCTTATTTGCGGGGGGATGAAACCCCTGTTGAGATTATCGTTCTTGCTTACGGGATGGAAGATGGTCTGGAGCAGTTTTACTTGACCGCGGCGGAGACCATCGACGCCGATGATCCGGATGTGAAGAGTTTACTGAAGAAGCTTGCGGGGATTGAGGAAAAGCATAAACAGAGACTATTTGACCTCTACCTCCACCTCCAACCGGCTGATAAGGACCGAAAGCAGCTTTGAGAAGGATATCGTCCCGGGCATCATGGAAGGGGGTTTTACAACGGAAGAATTCCTGGAGAAGAACAGGAATGTTATGAAAACGGTCCCTGATCTGCTGAGTATCGCCATGATGCTGGAGGCCCAGGCCATGGATCTTTATATGCGCTATGCACTGGAAATACCTGGAGAAGAAGGCAGGACCATTCTACAGGGCATGGCGGAAGAGGAGAAAAGCCATCTAAAGTCGTTGGGCCGCCTCATGGAGGAAAAGACATAATGACGAGCAAAGAAGGTGTCACGCTGGAGATATTTTCGGACTACGTCTGACCGTGGTGTTATTTCATCACCGGGCGTGTTGACAAACTGAAAAAGAAATACCATCTCCATATTCTCTGGACCGCCTTTCCCCTGCACCCCGAAACCCCTGAAGAGGGCGTGACTCTACAGGAGCTTTTCCGGGGTCGTCTGGTGGATGTTTCCGGGATGATGGCGCGCCTCAGGAAGGTAGCGGAAGAGGAAGGTTTGCCTTTCGGCGAGCGAAAAATGACTTACAACAGCAGACTCGCCCAGGAACTCTCCAAATGGGCTGAATCGAAAGGGGCCGGGCCGGCATATCACGACGCCCTGTTTCGGGCGTACTTCGACCGGGGCATAAATATTGCCAAAGTTCCTGAGCTGGTTCTCCTTGCGGAGTCCGTGGGACTGGATGGGAAGGAGGCCGGAGAGGTCCTGGAGAAAAGAATGTTCAGTGAGGCCGTGGATGCGGACTGGCAGCGTTCGAGAGCAAAGGGGGTCAGTGCGGTCCCCAGCTTCTTTATGGGGGACAGAAACCTGGTGGGTGCGCAACCCTATGAAGTCCTCGAAAAATTCGTACAGGAAGGGAATGCCGAAAAGCGCTCATGACCTCTGAAATTCCCGGAAATTTCAAGCCGCGCATGCACATTATTTCTCCCTATTTTTCAATCGGATGCGATTCGGTCTTTTCCGTCCTTTTTGTGGACCAGATCGATGATGGTCACCTCCGGAGGAGATAGAAAACGCAGGGGCGGACCCCAGGTTCCGGAACCGCGGTTTACATAGAGAAACGATCCGTTTCCAAGATCCAGAAGTCCCGCATCGATGGGATACATTTCCTTGATGATGAGGCTGAATGGAAAGATTTGTCCTTTGTGGGTATGGCCGGAGAGTTGAAGATCAAAATGTCCGGCGTCTTCTTTTTCGAAGATTGGCCTGTGTTTCAGGAGCAGGATAAAGCGATCTTTCGGAAGACCCGAGAGCAACCGCGCTTCCGTGGCGTTTTCGGGTGAGCCGTTACGTCGCCCGCTTGGATCATCCACGCCGACGATGGTGATGACGCCGGGGATATCCACTTTTTCTCCCCGAAGAAGCGTGAATCCGGCCGCCTTTGCAAAGGCCAGGGCGTGCGCAATCCCCGCATGGAATTCATGGTTTCCGGTAACGGCAAATTTTCCATATGGTGGATTGATTTGACGGAACCTGTTCAGCCATGGAGCTGATATTGTCGATCTGTCCATCCACGAGATCTCCTGTTGAGACCAGGATGTCCGGTTTTGCCGCTTCCACTTTCCTGAGGATGTTTTCCAACCTCCCGTGTCGCACGATCAGCCCCAGGTGCACATCGGAAATCTGAACAATCCTCAGCCTTCCCTGTTTTCGGGATATTTTTGAGGTTTCGATGGTAAGATGTTCCGTGGTAATATGGAGGGCTTCAAAATAGGCATACGCTCCAATTCCAACAGCAAAGGCCGTGGCGACATAAAAGAGCGTTTCAGGCGAGAATCTCCACGTTCCGGGAGCCTTGTGGAAAATCCAGGCCGAAAGTGTCATAACACCCGGAGAAGGTCAAGCAAAAAGGCGCTGCATACGAAAAGGAACAGAAGCCCCATCCACGTATACCCGATGTGGGCCAGAACTTCCGGCAGTCTTTCCATGCCGTCCCTTTCAAGGATGCGAACGAGGATGGGGCATACGATCATGAAGATCATGAACAGGGCGAGTAGCGAAAGAAAGATTTTGTTCGAAGAAAAGGCGGCCCTTATCTTCAGGTAGGCGTAGAAGTGGAGAAGGCTGTAAAGGGTTACGAAAACAGTGAGAAAAAGGGAAAAACGCAAATCAGAAGTCTCCGTTTTCAGATATTGGATTTCATTTGTTTAACACGTAAATCAGCGGGGTCGTAGAAGATCGCGCAGACCCTGGCAAGCTACCCTGAACGCTGTGATAAAATAGGTTCTTGTTGCGGGAATGCAATCTCATGCCGTGAAAAGGACCTCGTGACGAAATGGATTTGAGATCCATACGTGGTCGCCTGGCAATGTAAAAAGGATTCGATAACCCTCAATTTTCAATGTGAAATGGTGCTTATGTCCCGTCGCTGGTTCATTTTCTTTATTACCTCATCCAATTTCTTCCTGTCCCAGTTCTACCGAGCCTCCAACGCGGTGATCGCAAACGATCTTCTCGTGGATCTTTCCCTCGACACAAAGAGTCTCGGAACCATCAGCGCCTCCTTTTTTTACGCGTTTGCGCTGACCCAGATCCCCATCAGCATTCTTCTCGACCGCATCGGACCCAGGCGAATGATGACGGGGCTTTCCCTCTTGGGCATTGCGGGGGCCTTTGTTTTCGCCAACGCCCATTCCATGGAGATGGGGTTGTTAGGACGGATCCTCCTCGGGGTAGGCATGGCCTGCAATTTCATGGGAACGCTCAAGCTCATGACCGTGTGGTTCAAACCATCCACATTCGCAACACTTGCCGGAGCGATCTTTTCCATCGGAACGGTTGGGAATATGGCGGCAACAACGCCCATGGTTTTTCTCGTCCATGCGGTTGGATGGCGATATGCTTTTGGAATTATTGCCATGGTGAACGTGGCTCTTGTTGCGGCCCTCTATGTTGTTGTGAGGGACAATCCGCCGGAGGAACTTTCTGCTGTTCCTGAAGAAACGTTTCGAAAAGAGCAAAGCGCCTTTTCGGGGTTGCTCTTTCTTTTCAGAAAGAAAGACTACTGGATTATTTCCATGGGCAGTTTCGTCAGTTATGGAATTTATGCCGCATTTCAGACGCTATGGGCCGGGCCATATCTGACGGAGGTGATGGGGATGAGCGTCATGAATGCGGGTCACCTGATCTTTCTCATGAATCTGGGAGCGATTTTTGGCCCACCGGTCTGGGGCGCCTTGTCGGACAGATTCTTTAGGACGCGGAAATGGATCGTTGCCGGCGGGCTTGTGGTTTTGATTCTCATTATGCTGCTTTTTGCAGGCCTTCCCATCGGAACGGGGTTTGCCGTATTGGCGCTCCTGTTTGTGAGTCTCGGGTTTTTCAGGGCAACCGCTGCCTTGATGTATGTGCATATTAAAGAAAGCATGCCCCTGTCCATGGCGGGAACCGCGATGACGGGGATCAATTTCTTTACCATGATCGGCCCCGCCTTTTTTCTTCAGGGTCAGGGAATTCTGATGCAGTCCCTCTATCCCCTTTCTTCACGGGGACCCGATGCTTTCATGGCATCCTTTCTGGTTTATGCTTTCTGCTTATCAGGGGTTGCGGTTGGTTACGCCTTTACGAAGGACACCGTGAGAAAATAGGTCTTATCGCTCTATATTGGCGGGAATGGTGGTGATGGGAAGGGTGACCGTGAAAGTGGAGCCTCTTCCATCCTGGCTGGCGGCACGGATCTGTCCTCCGTGTTTCGCGACAATCCCCTGGGACACGCTCAGTCCCAGACCGGTGCCGCTTCCCTTTGGTTTTGTGGTGAAAAAGGGATCGAAAATGGAAGGGAGGATATGTTCGGCAATGCCGGTTCCTGAATCAATGACTTTTACCGCCACATAGTTCGGGTCGTCCGCGGGAAGCACCAGAACTTCTATCTTGCTCCCCTTGGGGGAAGCGTCGATGGCGTTGAGAATGAGGTTCAGGAAGACTTGCTGCAACTGCTGGCTGTCGCCATGGACTCGGGGTAGGTTTCCGGTCGATTGAAACAGGATCTTTATTCCGGAAAGCTTGATCTGATTGGAAGCCAGTGCGATAGTGCCCTGAAGAAGTTCGTCCAACGCCAACGGCTCCAGTTCCGAACTGCTTTCCCTGGCGAAGTCCAGAAGGTTGCTGATGATTTTCTTGGATCGACCGGCCTCATGGACCACATCTTTAATCATATCCTTTCTTTCATCCTCGCCCAGTTCATCATAATCTTCCAGAAGCATGTGGGCCGTGAGGGTGATGTTGTTCAAGGGATTGTTGAGTTCGTGGGCCACTCCGGCGGTCAGGGTCCCCACGGCCCTCATTTTGTGTGATTGAACCAGCACCGCCTCCCGATTTTCCAGCTCCAGGATCATATGGTTGATGGCCAGGGCAAGTTCGGTAAATTCATCCCCGTAACGTTTGGCGGGCGTGATGGGGGTGAAGTTGCCCGACGCAATACGCTGGGCATAGGCGGTAAAACGGCTGACATTACCCAGAATGCGGCTCCCGAGGAAAGAAGCATTGGCCACCAGAAACACCAGGAGAAAAAGGAGGGAGTAAAAATGGAGCTGCCGGGATCGCTCTAACAATTTGGCCAGACTGGCCCTTTCCCGCTTCTTGAGATCCTGTGCCAGGGAAACCAATTCACGTCCCGACTTTCGGACCTCGATCTCCATCTGTTCTTTTCTGGTTTTTCCGTTATTTCCTGACTCGGCGTCCACGTCAGCGGTCAGGAGACGTTCCAAAATCTCGCCGTAGCGATTGAGACTCGATAGCATTTTCTGGTAACTATCCTCGCCAAGAACCTGACTCAGCTCCGCGGTATTCCTTTCAAAGATGGCTTTGGCCTGGTAGACGTTTTCAAGTGCGTCATTCAAGTTGGTGGCGTAAAGAAAAAAGTTTTTCTCAAATCGCCTTGCCTGAATGATTTCTACGGTGAAATCGTTGGTGATTTCCAGAAAGCTGAGTTTCTTTTCTACTTTGGAGTTAGATGAGCTGAGTACAAAGGCGGCGCCGGCCGCGAAAAGGAAGACAAAGAAAAAACTGGCGCAGATCTGAAGGCGAAGGCTGAGCCGTTTTCGGGAGAGGAGGGCCTCTCTGGCGGTTTCCACCGCCTTGATCCGCTCATATCGGCCATTGAGGCTTTTACTTTTTTCTATTCCCGCCGGATGGTCTTCGTCGGCTTCTTTGTCGGGATGCATATAACTCTCCGCGTTGAACGTTTCCCATCAGCCCCGAGTCAGGATCCGGCGCCCTCTGAAATTTCGAACCCGATGTCTGAACCCAGTGCCTTGGCCGCCTTTGCGATAACCTTTCGCAAATCATCCGGTTTGAAAGGTTTGGCGATAAAATCAAACGCGCCTTTTTCCATGGCCTCTCTCGCCACGGCCATCATGGCATAGCCGGTGATCATAATGACCTTGGTTCGTTTGGATGCCTCGTGCACATGTTGCAGCACCTGCAATCCATCTATTTCGTCCATACGAATGTCCGTCACAACGATGTCGAATTCTTTCTGATCGATTCGCTGCAGGGCTTTTTTGGGGTCTTCAAAAACCTCCACGTTACACCCTATTTTGGCTAAAGCCGGTTTGAGCCTCTTACCCACAATGGGCTCATCATCCAGCAACAGCACTTCCAATCCCTTTGGCATTTTTTACCTCCTTATATAATGGATTCCAACAGCAAGGTTGTGACCAAAGATGTGTGAGACCAAACAGCCGTTTCCTTCCGCGGAGGGCTCGTATCAAGCGCTCTCCGCCGCCTGCCGAAAGATATTGCTGATGACATGGACCTCCACATAAGCCACACCCGGAATTTTACATGCCAAGGCCCGAATGTTTTCCGCTTTTTTTCGTTTTTCCCTTTTGAGCGCTTTGGTGCGTACCACCACCGTGGAGCCTTTTGCCGTTACATATACATCCGGATATTTTTCCATCAGCGCCAACTTCACTCGAATGGAAAGTTCCTTGTCTTTCAAGCATTTGATGGAATAGGTCATGGGCTGGAATTTTCGGTACGAAATCGTCTCCGCAATGGCCTTTACCGCTTCATCGGATTCGATTTGACTCAGACTGATGACCATATCATATTCCGAAGGGTCTGTTTCGTCCCTTTTGAAAACGTCAAGAGACCAGCTTCTACTGGCGTTTTCCTGCTTTTTAAGAATTTTCATAGCCTTTTCCAGGCCCACCTTTCTTTCGGCGGAAATCTCGGCGGCCAACTCCTCAGCCTTGGAGAGCACCCGTATCTTGAGAACGTGGGAGACGCCCAGAACGTAGAGATGGGCCGCCAGTCCATGACACACCACGTTGTCGGTCAGGAGACGAGACATTACTGCTGCCTGGATACTCGCCAACGCACGGTTTTTACCCTTTGATGAGAAGATTAGAGAGGAGGAAGACGGTTCCAGGGAATTGCGGATTTTGGGCTCGGGGATACCCGATGACTGGGCTACTTCACCCAATATTTCCCTGTCCAGAAAGGCATACTCCGTGGCCTCGGCGACTCTCTGCGCGATTGCGCGTCCGGTCTCATAATGATCTGAAGAAATCAGGATAATGGACATGATCGAATCCTCATAGTGAAAAGATGGTACTCCGGTTTCCCGGGGTGTAGATGATTAGACGGATATCTGTGGCAATTTCTGGGTGGCATGAACCTCCAGATCGTTGACCCCCTCCATTTTTTCGGCGATCTCCTTGGCCTTTTTCTTGATTTTTTGAATCTGCCTTTCATTTCCTTTGGCATACACCAGAATATTGCCATATTCGCTTTTAACGCCGATATTGTCAAATGAATCGGACAGAGCGGCTTTCATTTCGCAGGCCATGGCATAGTCTTCTATCTTTTGTTGAGCCTGTTTGGTCGTCTTGAAGGGCGCCCTGTTGACTGCATCAGAGATGATATCGACGGCATCCCCTACGGTGAATTTGTGAATATGAACCACCAGGTCGTACAGTGAACTATCCCAAGGGTCCGCGCCGTACAGTGTACGGGTCCATTTGCGGCGTTCCTCATCGTCCTTTAACAGCAGGGTCCGTGCTTCCTCTTCGGAAATCTTTTCCCGCTCCATTTCGGCCTGGACGCGATCTTCCAAATCGGCAATCACCCGCACCTTCAATATGTGAGGGATGCCTTTGAGAAGGAGTTGCCCGGCCAGACCATGATAAACCACGTTATCGCTTTTTACGTTTTGAGTCAGTGCAAATCGAATATAGGAGATAAAAGCTTGTTGACTGCGGGAGAACCTGTCCAGAATGGAAGGCGCATCGTGAATAGCGCGTACCAGTCTGATCTCAGGAACATGAAAATGGTCGCTGGCATCCAGAAGAACTTCCCTGCTGATGCACCGGTATCCCAGACGTGAGGCTACCTTTTCCGCTACTTCCTTTCCTTTGCTGTAGGACCCGCGAGAAATGGTGATAATGGCCATAAATTTCTTTCCCTTTCGTAATTTTTAGACGCCGTAAATAAGCTTGATCATGCCGATCATGACCACGATAAAGACAATACTGATGACCAGGCCGGCTTTCATGAAATCCACGCTGCGATATCGTCCGGGACCCATGTAGAGCGCATTGACCTGATGGGTCGGAAGCATGAACGAGTTGCTCGTGGCAAGCCCCACTACAAGAGCGGCCATCCTGGGATCCGTGTGGGCCGCTATGGCCATATTGACCACCAGGGGAACCAGAAGAACCGTGGCGCCCACATTAGAAATAACCAGGGTGAAAATAGTGGAAAGCAATCCGATAACCGTCAACAGCACGATGGGTTGAACGGTCCCGATGGTATTCAGGATGGTGTGAGCGATCCAGGCCGCGGTTCCGGTTTTTTCCGTGGCAATTCCCAGCGGGATCAAACCGGCCAGGAGGAAAATGGTTCGCCAGTCCACGGATTGATAGGCCTCGTCAATGGTCAGAACCCGGGTGATCACCATCCCCAGGGCGCCTGTCATGAGGCTGACGGACAGCTGGACCTTGAAGATCAGAATCATGGAGAGGGCAATGGCTAACCAGAAGCCGGCGAAAATAGCCTTTTCAGGTCGTAATAACTCCACATCAACCGGGGTGGTGAACAGGAGGCTTTTTTCATGCTGCAATACCAGGAGCCGCGGCCATTCACCATGAATCAGGATGGCGTCGCCCACGGCAAGGGCCACGTCCCCGATCTCCGCTCGGTAGGTGTCTTCGCCACGGTATATGGCCAGGGGAGTAACGCGAAATCGATCCTGCAGATTGATTTCGCGAAGGGTTTTTCCCTCAAAGGGAGAGCGGGGCGCCACCACCGCCTCGACGGTTCCTGATGCGCCGTCCTGGCTTTCACCCTTGAAGAT
>CAVVEP010000016.1:0-19698 GCA_963747015.1 uncultured delta proteobacterium | reverse complement strand
CAGTCCACAGCTGATTCCGCATCCCTCAAAGGCGGGACCTCCAGCCGCGGCGGTGGTCCGCAAAACCCGTCCATCCCACAAGGCGATCTGGAATTGGTGCCGAAATCTATTAAGAGGCTGCCACGCTCGTTTTCCATGAGATGGGTCGTTATAACACCTGATAACAGATCGGAACCGACAAACCCCGCCAGTGGTGGTACAACCTCTATCCTCGCTTGGGGATGGATGCCCCATGATTCAACCCACGGTTCAGTATTCTCTGGGAGACAATCAACGGGACTCATCCAGTGGCTCTTGGCCTGGAGCAGCAACTCATAATTCCTTCCCGATAACAGCGCCAGCATCGCCGTATTTCCGACCAGAATCACGCGCACGACTTGCTGAAGATTGATTCCTTCTCGGTTGGCCATATCCAACAGCCCCTCTCCAATGGCTTCGACGACCAGTCGGCCCAGAGTACGTGCCTTTTTTTGGGATTCGGAGGCCGCAATCAATCGCGACAAAACATCTGAACCAAAGTCCATTTGAGGATTGAGAGCATAACGACCGCACAGCCGTTGTCCGCAACGTTATGGAGAGAGATTTGCATACGGGTTGTTCCCAAATCAACCGCAACGCCATAAGGGTTTTTTATCTCCTGTGGTGTTTCATTTAAGGGAAAAACCGAAGGTTGCCTGATACGCCGGATCTCTCCATTGAGTGGGCTTTTCCAGCATGATTCCCGGGCGGGTGAGAGGAGCACGATTCGAAGATCCTGGTCTGCTAACACCTGACAAGCCAGACGGATTCCTTTGTGCCAGTTGTGCACTGCCGAGGTGTATTTGTTCATTTGCCGTTGGCGGCACCCACTTTTCCCGCTTCAATTCGGACACGGCATAGACCGCAAGCCCCCATCCCTCTGCATCCGATCGAACCCGGAGCATCGGTGGTATCCAGGATATCACGCAGTGACTGGCCGGAGTTAAATGGAATACGATGCGCCCCTTCCTTCAGCATGACGGTTAGCGTGGGCATTGAATCATCCCTTCTCGCGCGTAGTCTCCAGACCATGGCAGCTATGTTTTCCGGTTTTGATTCCGGTGGAATTTCGCATCCGGATGAAAGGATAAAACCCCCACTATGGTTGAACCGCTCCAATAATTTGGACGATTCATCCGCTATGGTTTCGGGCGTTTCCTCGACAAACGAAAGGGGTTTTATGTTGCCGTTAAGGCAGGTTCGCGGGATCGCCTGAAGCGCATCCGAAGGCTCGACACAATAATCAAAATTTGCGATATCCACACCAGCCAGCGGGTAAAAGGGCAAAACGGACTTGGTTGGGCCGGCGGTATGAAGCCAGTTGGCGACAGCCCCCGCTTGTTCAAAACGCTGTAAATAGTTGTTCGAGATGAGGGAGACGAATTCTCGGAGAAGAACCGCGGCGGAATGACGTCAGGCGAAGAAGACGGATCGAAAACAATGGGCAGATGGCCCCAGCCTCGATCTGGGCAATTCCGAATCCAAGGACGACCTCTGTGGCAAAGTCCATGAGATCGGCAAATTGTTCGGGCTCATCAACGGCCAGATAGAGGGCTTTCTCCATACCCAGCAATTGTGTTGCCAGGGTCATCGGTCCCGACACGCAACCGACCACGCAGCACATCATCTCCCACCTCCCTGTCGTAAAATCCCCACTGCCTTAAGAAGCTCCGGCATGCGAGCGGCCTGAAGAGGATTGGGTGTTGAAAGGACGCTTAATGTCTGCACCGCCGGAAAGCGCATAGGATTTGACATCCGGGTATTGGTTTGCACGATAGTTCAATCGGAGCCTACCGCCTCAGTTTCAACGCCCACGTCCATTAGGGCAAAGACGGCATCGTAATCATAACGTTCCAGGGCCTTTATCTGGCAGCGAGCCAGCAACTCGCCGTTCTGAACATAGTCCCTCAAATCCACCCCGCAAGGGTGGCTGCATGACCAAAAACCTGGGCGACCACGGGCACGCGTCCGATGTCTCAAAATCCACGGCAGCCCTAATCCGTTCAATGCCGTTCATTGCCGCCTCCTGCAAATTGTTCCAGATAGCTTGCGCCGTCAAAGGCCGTTTCGGCCACGAAATCAACATTCAGACTCGCTGCGAAGCTTGTTTCAATGCGGCGCCGCCAGCCGTTATTTGGATATGCCCGATCCCGGCCTGGTCATTTCCTCCGCAGTTTGCGAACATGAGGAATTACCGAAGTAATCAGGCCACTGACCCCGATAGCCAGGGCCGCTTCCTGTTTTGCGGCATGAACCAGTTTTTCGACGGGACAATCCTTGCCGCAGTCCACGATCCGGTATCCTTTTGCCGTCAAAATCATCTTGAGTACATTCTTTCCCAGATCGTGAATATCACCCTCCAGGCTCGCAAGTACGACCGTTCCCTTTTTCCGGGGGAATGAGTGCCGGCGGATACAGCTCTTTCATAACCCCCATCACTGCCCGTCCGGCGAGCATGATTTCCAGCAGATTGAACTCCTCCACCGTGCATTTGGCATTCAGCTCAAGCATCGCCGCCTCTACCCCGTCCATGATGATCTGCTCGTGTCCAACGCCGGCCTCACCAAGCTTCTTGGCCGCGGCGACGGCCTGAGCCTGATCGCCGTCAAGCAACGCCTTTACCAACACATCCATCGTTGGATTGTCCATCGTTTCCTCCAGCTTTCGGGATGATAGATGCCTTTGATAGTATTCATCCCATACTGCGAGGTCAACCGCCGCGGAAGGATTCCGAACAAAAAACAGGGCAACGGCCTGCACATCCTCTCCGTTGCCCCGCGGTTGGTCAACCTAGATTTCGGATCTAAAAATCCTTGAAGTCATCGTCATCCATCTTGTGAAAGTTACCATGAAAATACTCGTGCCGCGCCATCCACGGGAATGAGGGATTACATGTTCAATACTTCACGGATTTTTTCCGCCAAAATCTTCCTTGGATAGGTTTCCGAAGGAAACCCTTGATGCCTAAAGCAAGGGCCTCTTCCTCCGTTATCTTTTCACTATGGCCGGTACAAAGGATTATCCGGGATATCAGGACGGATTTTCATCATTTCCAAGGCCATCTTGTCGCCGGTCATGTGGGGCATGGTCATGTCCGTAATCACCAGGTCGAAGGCTTCGGGATCCCTTCGAATAGGCCAAAAGGGCCTCCGAACTGCCTGTGCAGGCTGTGACCGCATATCCCAGTTGGCCAAGCATCTTCTCAATGAGCTGAACAATACTTGCTTCGTCATCGACGACAAGAATCCTCTCATCTCCCGCGGGAAGATCCGAAGCAGATTCGATTTCCAACGCAGGAGCCTCCGTTTTGATCAAGGGCAAAAACACCTCAAAAACCGTCCCTGCGCCAAGTTCGCTCCGGACACGAATCTCCCCTCCATAACTGTGGACAATCCCGTGAACCACGGCAAGACCCAATCCCGTACCCTTATTTTTCTCTTTTGTGGTGAAATAAGGATCAAAAATACGATCCATCACTTCTCTTTCCATCCCATGGCCCGTATCTTCCACTTTCAGACAAAGGTACGGACCAGCCTCCCTATCCAGCCCGACCACATCTTCCTGGGTCCATTCAACCCGGGAAAGGATCACGCCCAGCCTGCCTCCGCTTTCCTCCATGGCATGGTAGGCGTTGGTACACAGATTCATGATGATCTGATGGATATTCGTGGGGTCGGCCAAGATCAGACCGCAGTCCTTGGCGATATCCAGATCCATTTCAATGGTGGAAGGGAGAGAAGCCCTCATAAGCTTTAATGCTTCTTTAACAATGATTCCAGCTCTTAAGGGCTCCAGCGTCTGTTTCTGCCGTCTGCTGAATGTGAGGATCTGCCGCACAAGGTCTCTCGCACGCATGGAGGAATTGAGGATCACCTTCAGCCAGTCATGGGTCGTACTGTTTTCAGCGGCCTCGTCAATCAGCATTTCCGTATAGCCGATGATGGGGAAAAGGATATTGTTGAAATCGTGCGCAATCCCACCGGCAAGGGTTCCTATGGCCTCCATCTTCTGGGCCTGAGATATTCTTTTTTCAAGTTCCAACTCGTTGCTGATGTCGTACGAAATCCACACAAAGCTAATTACGTTGCCCTTTCCGTCTTTCACCGGCGAGATAGAACATTCAGCGGTATACAGGGAACTATTCTTTCGCTTGTTTACCAAGCGTCCGCTCCAGGGGTTCCCGGCTACTATCGTACTCCAAAGATCTTGGTAAAATGACCTGTCTTGGCGGTCACTATTGAGAAGGCGTGGGGTTTCTCCAATCGCCTCGCCGGCCGAATATCCCGTAATTTTCTCAAATGCCGGATTCACGTACTGGATGGTCCCCGAGACATCCGTGATAGCAATGCTTTCGTTGGCCTGTTCAATAGCCAGGAGCAGGCGTTCTCTCTCAGCCTCGGCCCTTTTCCTTTCGGAAATGTCGCGGGTAATGGAAATAATATGCGGTTCACCATTAAGGGAAATTGCCCTCGCGGACATCAACGCAGTCGTCAAGCTGCCATCCTTTCTCCTGAATTGAGCTTCCAGGTTATCGCAGAAACCATTTTCCTTCAGTTCCCGGACCAATTTCATTCGGTCCCCCGGATCATGCCATATATTGATGTCAAACGACGTCTTACCGGCAACATCTTCACGCGTAAAACCGGTCAATTCCGTAAAGCCGTCATTAATGTCCAGATACAATCCGTCTCTCAGACGATTGATGTTTATGGCATCCGGACTGGAACTAAAGGCCAACCGAAATTTTTCCTCACTTTCCCGAAGCGCGTGTTCCGTTACTTTCCGTTCGGTAATATCCATAATTATGCCGATCAGTCCGGCGACGGCTCCCTTGCGGTCAGCAAAAACCGCCTTGTTGAAGATGATATCACGCAACTCCCCACGCGCATTCTTCCACTGGGACTCGTAACGCTGCATCCCTCCCTTTTTGAAAAGTTCGTCGTCCTGGACATGATATATCTCCGCCAGTTCCGGCGGATTGACATCGAATACGGACATACCAATCAACCGTTCCTTCGACTCCCCCAGAAATGTCTCGAAAGCCTTATTGAATCCAAGATATTTTCCATCCCTGCCCTTATAGAAAATGGGGGTCGGGATAGCATCGATCAGCGTTTTTAAAAAACCTTCACTCTCCCGCAACGCTTCCTCCGCATGTTTGCGGTCGGTTATGTCTTGTGTAAAGCCCGTTCCGCGCGTACATTTGCCCCTTTTATCGAAATAAAGTTCGGCTTTTTCCCTGACCCATTTTATCTTCCCGTTCACCAACAAGCGATGCTCAATATCATAGGGTTTCTTGTCAAAGGCGGATTTCCATTCTTTATCAACGTATTCCCTGTCATCCGGATGAACGCGGTTCAGAAAGGTTTCGTAAGTGAGTTTCGTTCCGATGGGAAGTCCAAATATTCTGTATTCCTCATCCGTCCATAACAGTTCATTTTTTTCGATGTTTAATTCCCACGTGCCTATCTGTCCGATCTCCTGGGCCTTCTGAAGAAAATATTTTTCATTTTTCAGGTCATTTCTCGCTTTCCGAAAGTAGACCAATAAAATTCCAAACGCTACGATGAATTCGAGAATCGCCGTAAAAAGGTATCCAAAAGGAGCGATCCACAGGACGGGCCTCAGGAATGGATAATCAGCTTTATGAATCCCCCATACAACAAAAGCCCAACCAGTCAGAGCGCTTTCGTGTCCTTTCGTTATTCGATGCATGAGAAATGTTATCCCTGTCACGATATAAACGACGGCAAGGAATGAAAATGTGGGGATGGACATAATGAGAAAGGGAAGTTTCCATGAGACGCTAACGACAATCCAAATAAACCCGACACCACAAGAATAAATCCAAACTCGTGGAAACTTTTTATCCATAAAAAGATAGGCGCCCCACAGAAGCATGATTCCGCTGAGGAGGGAAGCAGACTGATTGGCTAGCAGCAAAATGGCATTTTGCCCGCCTGAAATGATCCAAAGCATGAATACATATCTTGTGAAATAAATAGACCAGCTCAAAGCCCAAACTGCCAGATATTTCTTACGATCCTGCATATACAGGTAGAAATACAGAAACGATAGAAGAGCTGTTCCCGACATGGTTGCTATCACTGAAGGCAGTAACCAAGACATCATTTATTCTCCAGCGGGACTATTTTCGGGCGGTTGATAGAATCCATTCACAGCCATTGCCTTTGGAATGATTATCCCGAATCGGTGCCCGCCTTATCCAGGATCTCCCGCACCTTAACGGCAAGATCCTTCCTGGAAAAAGGCTTCTGGATAAAATTCACGCCCTCTTCCAGTACACCCCTGTGGGCGATCACATCGGCGGTGTAGCCGGACATGAACAGGACTTTGATATTCGGATAGAGGTTATGCAGTTGTTCGGCCAAATCGCGACCGTTCATTCCGGGCATGACCACGTCGGTGATGAGCAGGTGAATTCCGCCCGGGTGTTCTCCGGCTATGCGCATGGCCTCCTCGGGCGTGCCCGCGGCCAGTACCTGATAACCCAGTCTTTCCAACATCATCTGGCCCATTTCCCGGATGGCCGGCTCGTCCTCCACCAGGAGTACCATTTCGCCGCGGCTTGTCGGGATTTCCGTAACGATTTCCGCTTCTCTCTTCCCTGCTTCCCCCATATGACGCGGCAAGTAAATCCTGAAAGTCGTTCCCTTCCCGGGTTCGCTGTAAACATTGATGAACCCGTTGTTCTGTTTGACAATGCCATAGACCGTTGCCAATCCCAGGCCGGTTCCCTGATTCACGTCCTTTGTGGTAAAAAACGGTTCGAAGATGCTGTCGAGCGTTTCTTTGTCCATACCGCAGCCATCGTCGCTGACGGCCAGCAGGACAAAGTCGCCGGGGACAAAACCTGCGTGATCGGCGCAATAGGCTTCGTCGAAGGCCGACCATATGCGTCTCGATGGTAACTTTGCCCACTCCGGCAATCGCATCCCGGGCGTTGACGCACAGATTGGCCAGGATCTGCTCGATCTGTGAGGGATCGATCTTTACAGGCCACAAGCGGACTCTCCGGCAGCCAGGCCAGATCGATGTCTTCGCCGATGAGGCGCCGGAGCATCTTGAGCATGCTCTCTCACGGTCTCGATTCAAGTCGAGCACTTTGGGACGGATGGTCTGCTTGCGGGCAAAAGCCAGCAATTGTCGGGTGATTTCAGTGGATCGTTTGGCTGCCTTCAGAATCTCCCTGAGATCGGCATAGCAGCGGCTCGGACGGATCCACCTTGTCCAGGGCCAGTTCCGTATAACCCAGGATCACGCTGAGCATGTTGTTGTAATCGTGGGCCACGCCGCCGGCCAGCCTGCCCACGGATTCCATCTTCTGCGCCTGCTGGAATTGGGCCGCCATTCGCAAATGCTCCGTGATGTCGTGTTTCACAGCCACATAGTTGACGATTCGGCCCGAAGCATCGCGAACGGGGGCAATGGTCGCATCCTCGGTGAAGAAAGTCCCATCCTTGCGCTTGTTGACCATGCGGCCTTGAAAAGTAACGCCGCCGGATATGGTTTCCCATAAGTTCTGATAAAAGGCATGGTTCTGTTCGCCGCTTTTGAGCATGCGCGGGTTTTCTCCGGTCGCCTCCCGGCGGGTATAGCCCGTCACCCGTTCAAAAGCCGGGTTGACGTACTGGATAGTCCCATCGGGATCGGTGATGACGATCATGTCGCCGGCCTGTTCAATGGCCAGAGAGCAGTCGTTCCCGTTCGGCTTCGGCCTGCTTGCGCTCACTGATGTCCCGGATGTTGCACTGGATAACCTTGGCATGGTCCACCAGGTAAACATTGCTCACAAACTCAACCTCGACGATCCGCCCATCAGCGGTTTCCAACGGCAAATCGTCGTAACGGGCATATTCTTTGTCTTGCAGGGTCTGGAAGGCTTCTTTGGATGCGGCGATATTTGTTAACGGGCCGATCTCCCAAAGATACTTTCCCAGGAATGTTTCATGAGAAAAACCAAGCAGCTGCGACAGGAACGGGTTGACATCCACCACCTTTCCCGTATCGGCATCAAGAATCAGGATACCGTCCTTGGCGGATTCAAAGAGCCTCCGGTAACGTTTCTCTGAGTCTTGCCGGGCCTCTTCCGTCTTTTTGCGCGACAATAAGCTCCCAGGTCACATCCGAAAGGAAGGAAACCAACTCCACGTCCTTTTCGGTATAATCGACCGGTTTGTTGCCGACTCCCAGGATGGCTGACCACCTTGTCTTTGCGTATGATGGGAACCACCAGCTCGCGGATGACCTCGGCGTGACCTTCAGGCATCCCCTGCTTGTGTTTTAATGACGCGTAGTCGTTGTGAATGATCGGCTTTTTCTGCCTCGCGCAGTCCGCCCAGACGCCGGCCTGTTCAATGGGATAGTGCAGCCCTTTTCCTTCGGCCCGGCAGAAATCCGTTAACGTGCGACTGGACCATTGCTGGAGGG
The DNA here is from genome assembly GCA_963747015.1 of uncultured delta proteobacterium. GTDB lineage: Bacteria > Desulfobacterota > DSM-4660 > Desulfatiglandales > Desulfatiglandaceae > DUZB01. The sequence continues at coordinate 11,229 of CAVVEP010000016.1, read as the reverse complement.
AAATGGTTTTCTGATCGGCTTCCACAAAGTGATAAAACCCGATGGGGCTGTCGACAAGGGCTTCGATTTCATCCAGTGCCTTGGTCATAAGCTCATCCAGCGTGTGCGTGGCGGCATATTCGATCAGAACGGAGCGGGTCTCGGTCATCCGCCTGGCCCAACGTTCCTCGGTCTGATCTCTGAAAACCAGCACCACCCCGATGATCTCATCATTCTCATCGCGGATGGGAGCTCCCGAGTCGGCGATGGGCCTCCGCGTGCCGTTTCGTGCGATAAGCAGCGTGTGGTTGGCCAGACCTACCACTACACCCTCACGCAGGACCTTGGCGACCGGGTCTTCCACCTTTTCCCCCGTTTCCTCATTGACGATATGAAAGACCGTTTCCATCGGTTTGCCCAGCGCCTCGGCGTCCGTCCAACCGGTGAGGGCTTCGGCCGCGGGATTGAGCAGTTCCACCATGCCCCCGGCATCGGTGGCAATAACCGCGTCGCCAATCGATTTCAATGTAATGCTGTGGCGTTCCACATTGGCGCGCAGAGCGGCCTCGGAAAGGTAAAGCTCCCGATAATGCGCCTTTTTTTCCCGTTGCCATAGGAACAATCCGGCAACTACGATAATCGTCGTCAATCCCAAGAAAAGAGCCAGGATAAGGACGGCTCGGAAACGCCAATCGGCAAAGACCTCCGCCGCATCCACCTTGGTCACCATGTACCAGGGAGAGTCCGGTATGGGAAGGATGACCGAGACCACCTCGACCCCCCGGTAGTCCCTGCCCGTCACAATCCCTTTTTGTCCCAAAACCGCCATGCTTGCCGGAAGGTCCGTGCGGCTCAGGGGAATGCGCAATCTGAGCGCCGTGTCCGGTCGATGACGCAGGTCGTTTAAGAACAACACATCATTTCCGTCACGCCGAACCAGCAGGGTCTCCGCGGTCTTGCTGGGCGTGGGCCAGGACTGAATCAGGGGATAGAGGAACTGGGAGGCATCGTTGACCAGGATAAGCGCGCCGAGCGGCTTTTGGGCGTGTTCCGTGCCGGCGAAAAGCGGCGCGACCACGGAGATATGAGGCGTCGGGTCTTGTGCCTTCGGTGTGCAAATCGACGAACACGGGCGTGCGCTCTCGCAGCGCGGCAGGCAGAGCCGATTTATATCCGCTGTGAAGATGCGTATCGCCACTCAGGCTTAAAAGCAACTTTCCGTCCGGGTCCACCAGCAGGATGTCTGTGTAATCGTGTTGTTTCGCCAGAATGCGGAAGCGGGCGCGAAGTTCCGCGGCATGATCGGCACTCGGATCGATTACATAACGCATTACGCTTTGAAGAAGAAACATGTTCTCCTGCAGGACAGCCGCGTCAACCATCCGATCATTTCGCCAGGCTGCGATCTGGTCCGCCTTGAGTCGCGCGATGGCGCTCAAATTCTCCTCGGCCTCATGCCGCATGAGCTGTTCCTGAACGCGGTAGAACCAGGCGCCGCCGGCAACCAGAGCCAACAGAGCCAACATCAAGACCGCTTTTATCCAACGGGAAAACGTCATCTTATCCGGTTTCATTCTTACCCGCCTTACTGTTATTTAAACCCTGAATAAAATATTACAGTAAATTGTCACCCGTGTAAAGAATCGCGGCGATCCTCCTGCAATTTTCATTATGGACGCTCTCTATTTTACATCCTGTAAAAGGCCAATGAAAACATCTGAAGACGCCAAATGGTCTTGTGTTTTATGAAAGCAGCATTTCTCAGAACGCAGTTTCAACAGAAAACCCGAAAAAAGAGATGCAGAACCTTGTGAGTTTTGTCTCCTTTAAAAAGGGGGCCATTTTCGGGAACTCTTCCTTCCAGCACTACCTGAATTTCCAGTCCAGAATCAGGTGGGAAAGATATCCGGAAACGGCGCAAAGATAATAGGGGATCAATGGCACGGGGTCGGCCTTGAAAAATGCCACCGGCAGCAGGATGATCGGAAAAGGAACAATCAGCATCGCCCACCAGGTATGCGTCCAGCCACGGTGCCTGCCCAGAACGGGCAGAATCACCAGCAGGCCCAGAAGCGCCGCATACTCGAATTTTCTTAGGGCGATAAAGCTGAAATCCAGGATGAAAAAAAGGGAATAAAAGATGTCCTGTCCACGGCTGTTGGTATCCACGTCCGGAAACAGGGCGCCCAGAAGGCCTGTCACCAAAAAAACCAGGATATCCACCCAGTCCGGTTGAAACGAAAAGAAATGGTGGAGAACCCCCAGAAAAACAGCCGCCGCGGCTATTCCCCCCGCGCTGTGGCCTTTATAGGAGGCCATTCTTAATCGATCCCCATTTCGGTTTTATGACCTCTCTTTCCGTCTGAGACCGGCTGGACCGGTGCTTCCTGAACCATCTGCCTGCAATGGGTATCGGTACTGAAAAACATCAGCAGCGTTCCAAGTACGGACCAGACAACCATCAGTGCGAACGCCCAGTCATAGGCGCCCTTTTCATAGATTCTGATCCCGTTTTCCGTCAATCCGGTCCAGTTCTTGATCCAGCGCCCATCCAATCAGGGGCTGCAGAATCATGGGGCCCAACATCACACCCATGTTGCAAACCCCTGAAACCGTTCCTGCCAGAGATGGGGGCACGGACTCTTTCGCAAAGGCGAAGCCGATAATCATGGACCCCGAAGCAAATCCCACAATGCCCAGGATGGTGGTAAAGGCCCAAAGCGGCAGATTGCGGAAGATAGATGACGATGATCCATCCTAACGATGTTACGATGGATCCCGCAAGATACAGGGCTTTTCTCCTGTGCAGCCTGTCGGACAGCCCTCCCAGCACGGGACCTCCCAGGCCCCATGTCACCAGAAGAAGAGACGTAATTCCAGCGCTCTCGGCGTGTGTAAGACCGTATCGGGATATCAAATAGGAGACCCCCCATAAACCCGAAAAAGCCAGCAGAGGGCCCGCGATTCCCGAGGGAGTCAGTGAAATCACCCAGGTATTTTTGTAACGCAATACGTTAAGCAGACCGGAAAATATCTGGGCCGCGGAACGATTATCCGAACCGGACTTCGAGACAAAGGATTTGTACCCTTTTTCGCCGGGATCATCCCTGATGTACACCCAGATGGCAATGGTAAGCGCCGAAGTGAGAACAGCGGAAACAAACATGACCGATCGCCATCCGAATTGATCCACCAGGAACCGCAGCGGGGCTCCTGCCGTAACCGCCCCCACAAGCCCGAAAAAAAGCGCCAGCCCGCTGGTCATGGCAAACCGCTGGGGAGGGAACCAGTGCGTTGCAAGCTTCAACAGCGAAACGAAAGCAACCCCCACGGAACCGCCGATCAGCAGCCGTGCCCAGATTCGCCAGAAAGATGGATTGCCCCAAAGCGAAGAAAAAGGTCCCCACTGCCGCAACAAAAGCCCCCGCGGCAAGCAGCTTCCTCGGGCCCCATCGATCCGCTAAAATCCCCGTGGGGATCTGCATCAGGACGTAGCTGTAGAAATAGAAGGCGGAAAAACTGCCCAGTTGAGCGGCATCCAGACTGAAATCAGCCATCAGGTGGTCCGTAATAACGGCGGGCGCAACCCTTTGGTAAAAGCCGGTACAATAGAAAGCGGCGCCAAGTCCCCAGACCAGCCAGGACGCAAAAGAGGGCGGATAACTGCTTTCCCGCTTTGGCTCACTCATGTCGCCGTTTCCATGGGGAAAACCATCTTTCCGCAAAGTTCCAGATCGTATCCCTCCAGATCCCGGGCCATGGCCCGGAAGGCCTGATCGGAAAGGAAATTCAAAAAAAGTTGCACACTCTTTTCGAAAAATCGGACTTTTTGTATGAGGAAATCGAACCGCTCCCAGCGAAGTGAAAAAAATCCAGGCCAAGAAGTCCCGCTACAGCCCGGATTCCCGGACCGGCATCGGCCCGGCCGGCCAACACCTCCAGCCCCACATCGAGATGGCGGGACATCTCCCTGTCGTACCCCTTGATCCGCGAACCTTCCAGCCCCGCCTTCTGCATTTCACTGTCAAACAACAATCGGGTTCCCGTGCCAAGCGGCCGGTTGACCATCCTCAACCCCGGCGTGGCCAGATCAGCCACATTCCGAATTTTTCGCGGGATTTCCCTTTGCCACAAGAAGGCCCTGTTCTCTCTTGCAAAAATTGATCATTCCCGGCATCTGCCCCATTTCATTTTCCGCGAATCCGAAGTTGTACTCCTCCCCGTTATCCTGCAGGAGATGACTGGAAGCGATGTGGCAATTTCCTTTCCTGAGGGCGCGAATCCCCCCCAGACTTCCGAGATTCCCGAAAACGGCGACGTGGTCTTCAAAGCTCTGATTGAACAGGGACATGGCCCTGTCCAGAAGGATATCATTGCTTCCGCAGATAATGAGAAGATCATGGCGGGGCGGAAGCGAATCGTTCATCTTTGGATAGTTCACCGTACGGTTTTCCAGCCACTGTTCCACAAGATGTTTCGGGAAGAGCCATTTTCCGGTCGCCTTCGTGGCCGGCAGCCCCTTTTCCGCCACGAGCGTGTATACCATTTTCTCGTTAATCTTCAAGAACTGCGAGACTTCCTTTGTCGTAAAAAAAACCTTGTTTTCCATCTCTTTCAGCCTCCTGTTCCATGTCTTCAGCCCGACCCTTTCCGGGATCGTTTCTGATAGGTTCGGACTGCCCTGTTGTGTTCTCTCAGGGTTTTTGAGAAATAATGCGTGCCGTCATTCTTGGACACAAAAAAGAGAAAATCGGTATTGGATGGATAAAGAACCGCTCGAATGGAATCGATCCCCGGATTGGCAATGGGACCCGGCGGAAGCCCTTTTTCCGTATAGGTATTATAGGGTCCGGGCCGGTTCAAATCCTCTCTCGTGAGATTTCCGTTAAAATCTGCTATTCCGTAGATGACCGTAGGGTCGCTTTCAAGCCGCATCCCTTTTTTCAAACGGTTAAGAAAAACGCTCGCAATAACCGGCCGCTCTTCCGCACTTCCGGTCTCCTTTTCAACAATGGATGCCAGCGTGACTATTTCGTTCATGGTCATCCCGGATTCTTCCACTTTCTCCCTGAGAGGTTCCATCTTTTCCCTGAATCGCATGACCATCATCCGGACGATGGAAACAGGTGAAATCCCCCGGGCGAATTTGTAGGTGTCGGGATACAGGTATCCCTCAAGATCCGTAACCGCCATACCGTCTTCTTGGGCCACGGACGCATCATGAACCGAAGACAGAAACGCCTCTTTATCGCATAAGCCTTTCTCATGAAGGAGATCGGCAATCTGCTGCGCGGTGAAACCTTCCGGGATCGTCACGGAATAGGTCAGAATATTCCCGTTTGTCAGTCTTCTCCAGAATCTCGATGGGCGTCATAGTCCCATTCAGGCTGTACTCTCCGGCCTTTATCTTTCTGTCATAGCCATGCAGTTTCCCCCATACGATCACGGGGAAGCGGGCTTTCACCATACCGACTTTTTCGAGACCTGCGGCCACCTCCTTCAAGGTAGCCCCCTCTCTCACGATAAAGAGCTGATCTTCTCCTATTTCCTTTTTGGGAGTCAAAAGAACGTGGCCGAACCATGCGGCGGAAAGCCCCGCAAACAGACACGGGATGAGGATGGACAGGACTATGAATCGTTTTAATGACAAATGAATCGAACCCGTTTTGCTTCACAGTTTCTTTAGAAGCTGGTTGGCGCAGGTGAGCATGGGATCCCACACCGGCCCGAACGGGGGCGCGTAGGCCAGGTCGCACCGGCTGAAGGCCTCGACGGTCATGTGCTGGTGAAGAGCAACGGCAAAGGCATTGATTCTGTGCGCCGCGCTCTCCCTGCCGACCATCTGGGCGCCCAGGACCCTGCCGGAAATCCGATCGCCTACCATCTGGACATACAGGGTGCTGGAACCGGGATGGGCATGGGCCCGTGAGGAACTCTTTATGACCATTTCCACCGGATCAAACCCATTGCTCTCCGATTCTTTCACGGAAAGTCCGGTCCGAGCCACCTGGAGATCAAAGACCTGAAATACGGCCGTACCGGCGATCCCTTCCAGTTCAACCATTTTTCCGGTAACGTTGTCGGCCACCGCCCACCCTCCCCGGTTGGCCCTGAGGGCCAGGGGTATCCAGGTCTTCTTCCCGGTAACCACATGAAAGGCGTCGGCGCAATCCCCGGCGGAATAGATATTTTCATCGGAGGTCTTCATATCTCTTCCCACGGAAATCGCCGACCATGGCCCCAGAAGCGAGACCGGCACGCCCGGCAATATCGCTGTTGGGCCTGACCCCGGTGGCGACGAGGACCATGTCACACTCCAGATCCAGCCCCTCGCACCGGACAATCAGATTGTCGTTTTTTCTTTCAATCCCCTCTATTTTTCTGCCCGGGTGCAGGCCCACGGCTTGCCGTTCGATTTCCGACCCGACGACCGACGACATTTCTCGGCTCATCCATGGCAGCAGGTCCGGCCCCGGCTTTACCATCGCCACATCCATGCCCCTGGCCCTGAGGCTCTCGCACATTTCCATGGCGATATATCCCATTCCGATGATCACCGCTTTTTGAACCGAAGCCGCCTCGATGAAGCGCTTGATCCTCCTGCCATGCTCCAGGTTTTTTAAAACAAACACGCCGGGAAGATCAAACCCGGGCAGATCCGGGGTCAGGGCGGAAGCGCCCGTCGCAATGAGGAGCTTATCGTAGGAGACGCGGAAAGTCTCCCCTCGGGCATTCACCCCCGGACACCTCCCGCTCGGCGGGATCAATCGCCTGAACCCGGTGCCCCGTTCTCAGATCGATCCCCTGTTTTTCCCTGAAAGCCCCGGCGGTACGGACCACAAGATCTTCCATGTCCCTGTCCGGATCCGCAATATTATAAGGCATCCCGCAGGCACTGTATGAAACATCTTCGGTCTGCTCCAGCACGATCACCTCAAGATCGGGCTGATTTCTCTTTGCGCGGCTTGCAGCGCTCATCCCCGCCGCATCGCCCCCTATGACGACAAATCGCATTTCAGATTCTCCTGAACATTTCCTATATCGTATAAAGCATCACGAGACATCTCGTGGGATCATTGGACAGGCTCTTGAGTTTGTGAGGAATATCCGAATTGAAATGGATGCATTCCCCTTGTTTCAGCACGTGCACCTTCCCGCCGAGGCTAAACTCCAGATCGCCTTCCATCACGAAAATAAACTCCTCCCCTTCATGCTTGTATTCCACCGGTTTGTGGGCGTGCTGGGATTCGATGGTAACCATGAAGGCGCGCAGATGGCTGTTTTCGGCTCCGGGGGTAAGCGTCTCGTAGGAGTAGTTTTTGGTCCGTTTGTAAAAGGCCTTTGCGCGCTGATCTCTGATAACGGCCTTTTCCTCTTTATGAAGGAATGTTCCGGGATCAATGCTCAACGCCCCCGCGAGGCTCACAAGAAAACTCACAGGAGGAGAAATCTCGTCTGCTTCCACCTGCTTTACAAATTCGGGGGTTTGCCCCGTGGCCTTTGCAAGGGCCTCCACCGACCAGTTATGGGCTTCACGCAAGCTCCTGATGTTTTCCCCGAAACGGCCTTTTCCGGATTCCGCGGCCCTGTCTTCAGACAGCACATCCGCCAACTTGCGCATCACACGCTGCTTGATCCGCGCCGTGAGCAGGGGAAGAAATGTCCTGGCATCCGCCACAATGCCCAGGTCGGCCACCTGGAATATGGACGCATGGGGATCACGATTGACGGCCACAATGGTTTTCGCGTCCGCAATCCCCGCCGTATACTGAACAGCACCTGAGGTTCCGATGGAAAAGAGGAGATCAGGTCTCACCGTCTTTCCCGTCTGTCCGATCAGCCGGTCTTCCTCCACCCAGTGTTCGAGAACAGGCGGCCTGGTCGCCCCTACTTCCCCTCCGACGGCAGCGGCAAACTCCCTGACAAGTCCGAAGCCTTCCATATCTCCCAGGCCGGCCCCGCCCACAACAACCACCTTTGCCTCTTCCAGTTTTTTCTCGTCCACCGGTTCGGGCGACAAGGAAAGGAGTTGCGGTTTGCGCATCTTACCCGAACTTCGATCCCTCCTTCAATCCCTATACGGACAATGGCCCCGGGATCTCCCTTTGCCGTAACCGGAGAAAAGGGAGTCGCCTGCATCGTCGCAAATCCCGGTTGCAGGATATTGGAAAATGTGATTTCAGCCATGATTTCTCCACCCCATGCAGGACAGACGCCGATAATCCGTCCATCCTCCACGCGCAGATTCTGGCAGTCTGAAATCAATCCTGCGTCGCATAAACGGGCGGATATGGCAGCCATTTCACGACCGAAATCCGTGAGGGCGAAAAGAATAAGCGAGGGACGTCGTTCCTTTACAGCCTCCGCGAGGGCAAAGGCGCAAATATCAGCCCTGTACAAGGCCGGGGTTTCCTGTTCAATCAAATAAATCTTGTCCGCCCCATGGGTCAGACATTCTTTAATGGCCGATTCAACCGCAACAGGAACCAGCCCCGTCGTGTTTTTCGGCGTTTCTTCTGAAACATCAAAAAACACCACGCATGCCTTTCCACCAAGCGAACCGGCCAGATTCCGTGCTTTGGCAAGGGCCCTGAGACTCAAATCAAAGAACTTCTCGTTTCTCAAATCTCCCATTACCCAGACTTCATTTGAAACACCCTTTTTCATGTGGTCATTCTCCATTATGAAAGCCGGCCTTGAGTCTGGAACAGATAAATCTGCTGATCTCTTCTATCTGATCTTCCGCCTGAGAATACTGAATATCCATGATATCCAGGTAGACCCGGGGAACGGCCGGGTACATATCCTTCTTTTCGTTCAAATTGACCGTCAGGTACACATTTTTGTCCAACAGGATAACGGTAAAGTCCGCCTCCGGACACACATCGGCCACGACCTCGGCGGCGTTTTGCGGCGTGATCACCAGGGGACGCTTTTCTTCCACATAGAAGGCCAGTTTATCCTGAAGCATGTCATTCCGGTCCGTATCCTTATATTTCTTCTCTTTTCCTTTCAAGGAAGGTCCCGCGCAATCCCCATTTTCCAGCAACTGCCTCGTTCGACGCAAAATGTCCGATTCCAGTTTCTCGATAATTTTCTCAAGATCTTCCGTGGGCTTGAAGCCGAAAACCGAAAGCCCGGGCAGATTCCGGTCAAAATCGAACTCTCCGATAATCGATGGCAGCACCGCAATTTTCACGGCATCACTCCTTTTCGACCCTGTGGAGTAGGAACAGCGGCAACCTTTGTAGTTGGCTGATTCAATCATCTCCCGCGAAAAGCAATTCATCTTTACCGCGCCGGCCTTCACCAGACCCCTCACAAGAAAAGGCGATTTGAGGTATTCGAACAGACGCGGTTCTCCCTCCAGGATATCCCTTAAAAACCGCATCTCTTCGGCACTCAGGTTCACCGCTTTCAGATCCTGATCCGATATCTCCGCCCCGGGGTCCATGAGAAGATCCTCCATACGGATAAGTTCCTCCAGGTTAATCTTCTCTCCCTCGTTGATTTTTTTTAACAACAACAAGCGTAAAGCCACGACCTCGGTTGCAGGGTAGACGCTGGCAAAATCAAACCGGCCCTTATACTCACTCAGGCGGTTGTCATACCGGTAAAGCACCTTCGTGAGAAAGTGAAGGCCCGGGTCCAGCACGATCAGGTCCAACTGGCTGGCATCATGATCGGACATCATTCTTGAAATCCTCTCATAATCCAGTTTTTCATCAACTCCCCGGGTCGCCCACTCTTTCCTGAATCTCGGATTTCCCTCCTGGCCCAGAACAATCTGCAAAAGAAAGGAAAGGATCTCGGCGGCATACTCGCTGGAAGGAGAAAGGCCGCAGGAAAAAACGGTTTCCGTCCGGTACGGAGGGCTTTCCATGCCATATCCGGAATCTTCCTGCACAGGCAGAAATAGAATCGAAGCGATTATCACCGCGGCGAGAATTCGCGCCTTCATTTTCCTCCCGGTTCCTCTGCATTGAACCGCCTGACGCCATGGGAACCATTTCCTGTCAGCACTCACATGATGCCGGTGCCGCGGGCAAACAACATGGGGAAGCGATCATCTCTCCGCGGACGCATCTCGTTGTATGAGGCTGAAAAAATAAAGTTTTTACGTATCTCATTCAAGAACCCCGGCATGAACGGATTTCTTGGACTCAAAATCCGCTGCCGGGAAATTTCTTCAGGATTCCTTCCCACAATAATAGCTAAGGCCTCACATGTAAAGAGGAGTTTTATCCAAGATGCGACAAGGAAAAAGACCTCACGGCTCCATTTTTGTCCAGGCTTTTGAATACGATACGAAAAGACCTTATGATAGAAAATTAGCTCTTTTGATGAATTCAACAATTCCCTGCAGCACCGTTTCAACGGCCATCGCAGCCAAGAGCAGCCCCATCACTCTGATCAGAATTTGCGAACCGGCATTGCCGATCACCCTGTGAATATGATTGGCCGTTAGAAGCAAGGTCAAGGTAAGGAGCAGAATGGAGATCAGAATACCTGCCGTAACGGCTTGTTCCAGGACGCCATGAACGTTGTTGTCGGTGAGAAGAACAATGGCAAGGATGGAACCGGGATTTGCAATGGACGGTATTGCCATAGGGAAGACGGCCACATCATGCTCCGTTTCAATTTTTCCGGGTGTGTGACCCAGGTCATCGCCACCGAACAGCATCTTTATTCCAAATATGAAAAGAATGATGCCTCCCGCCACCTGAAACGAGATCAGTCGAACCCCTAACCAGGAGAGAAGCACCTGTCCGATCACCAGAAAAAACAACAGGATGAGCCCGGAGTAGAGAATAGATCGCAAGGCAATGCCTCGTCGTTCTATGGGAGGCCGTTTGGCGGTAACCGCCACGAAGAGTGATAGCGTCCCGACGGGATCAATGGTGGCGATCAGCATGATCGCTTCACGAATAATTTCTTCCCACATGGCTCCTCCACCAAAGCGCATCAAAATGGGCTATAAACGCCCGGCTCAGGGCAATTTGATTGCCTTACATTAAACCACCAGCTCTGCTGGTGCGACCCTACGAGGTTCGACCGGCCCCGGGTGCATTAGTGAAAAATTGATGATAGGTTCTTCCCCCAGGAAAGCCCCAATGGAGGAGGGGTAAAGGAGGAAGAACCAGTGGAAAATTGGCAAAGTTTATCACACGTAAAATGGGACTGCAAATATCATATTGTTATTGTTTCGAAATATCGAAATCGATCTATATATGGTGAACTTAGAAAAAA